>JAQVCK010000049.1 GCA_028689835.1 Pygmaiobacter sp.
GCTCTGAAAGGCATTTTTTGATTTGCGGCACATCCAGCGCATCAATGTTTTCGTAATCTTTGCTGCCGTCCGCAAGGCGGGGGTAGTCGTCTATGTTTTTAAAAAAATTGTCCAGTGACACCACGCAGGAATAAAACCCCTGCTTTTCAATGGCCTGTGCCAGCTTATATGCGGTGGTGGTTTTGCCCGATGCCGACGGGCCGGTAAGCATGACAATGCTGCGTTTTTGCAACAACACCTCACGCGCGGCGGCCTGTACACGGCTTTCGTATTCGATTTCACAATGGTCGATAAAAATTTGAGAGTTTTCGGCCGCCGTGTTGACGAGGCCTATTTCAACGAGTCGTTTCGGGATCCAGATTGCGGCCATAAAAATCACCTATCCTCTTTTTGCGTTCGAGTATCGTATCAAAACCGGCAATATACTCGGCCGGGTATTTGTAGTTAAAGATGCGCTCGATGCGGGTGCCGCCGGGCTGTTTGAGCTTGGTAGACCCACCCGCACCGGCAGAAAAAATAGTGTGCAACTCTTCCATAATATAAATATTATACAACCCCGCAAACCCCGGTTTTGTAAAGCCGGTATTTTCAAGGTTTTGCAGTGTGCCTTTTTGCCGGTACAGATAATAGGGCCGGTACTCATTTTGCAACAGCAGCACATTTTTGCCCACCATCTGCGCAACGTCCTCATATTCATTCGCCGCACCGTCAATTACAAGGTTCGATGCGCGTTTCAGCGTCAGCGTGTGCACCGTAATATTTTCGGGGGCAAGATGAATTGTCTGCTGCAAGCTGCGCTCAAACCCCGCCACCGTATCTTTGGGCAGGCCTGCAATCAAATCCATATTGATGTTGCCATGGCCCACCTTGCGGGCAGTGGCATAACAGTCTAAAATGTCCTGTGCCGTATGCTTGCGCCCAATTGCCTCAAGCACTTCATCGCTGAAAGTTTGCGGGTTAATGGAAATACGGGTGGCCCCGTATTCTTTGAGCACCACCAGCTTTTCTTCGTCGGTACAGTCCGGCCTGCCGGCCTCTACCGTGTACTCTTGCAGCGAGGCAAGGTCTACACAGTCGCGCACCGTACCCATCAGCTGGCGCAGTTGCGCGGCCGAAACAGCCGTAGGCGTGCCACCCCCGATATAGACCGTGCAAAGTTGTAACCCCAGCGCCCCGATCAGGGCAACGGTTTCGCGCACTTCAATGCACAGCTTATCGATATACGGCTGCACAAGTGCCTGTTCCTTGCCGATAGTGCGGGAGACAAACGAGCAATAGCTGCAACGCGACGGGCAAAATGGGATGCCGATATAAAGGCTGCAACTATACGGGGCCAACTGTGCAATAATGGTCTGTTGCTCGTGCGCGGTTGCAAGTGCAAGCTGTGCTTTTTGCGGCAGGGCCAGGCAGGTATCGCAAAAAAAGTGGGTGACCTGCTCGTCATTCTGCCCTTTTTCCCAAAGCTCATGCACTAACCGCACGGGCCGCACGCCGGTCAGCACGCCCCAAGGCGGGCGGGTGGCGGTAGCCTTGCACAACAGGCGATATAACAATTTGCAGGCGGCCAGCTCCTGCGCATCGTCAGCGATTGGTTTTGGCTGCACCACCACCGTGGTACCCTGTGCGGTGCGCAGGGCGGCGCAAAGGCGGTTTGCCGAAACACGCAGCACGACCAAACCATCACACAACACCGCGCCTTTATAGCGGGTGGGCGGCTGCAGCACTTGCCCCACATGGGGCCGTTGCAAGCCGATTTCGACTAATAAATCTCGGTAAAACATGCGGGTAATATGTTCGATTTCATAAATCGACGGCAACCCACTGACCGACAGGAGCATTGACACTGGCGTTTCTCCTTACCTTTGCTCATTTCAGATAACGGTTATGTTCCTTTTCTGTCAGAAACGTGGAAAATTCTTCGTGGCCGGGCAGCACGCGGGGGTCACCCTCCACGCGGGAGAGTAATTTGTGCAGCGAGCGCTGAATTTCAGCATAGCTGCCGCCCGCAAGGTCGGTGCGGCCAATGTCACCCGCAAACAGGGTGTCGCCGGTAAACAGCTCGCCCCCCATGCGGATGCACACACTGCCGGGCGTATGCCCCGGGGTCGTGATGACGGTAAAGGTCAGCTCATCCACGGTGACGACTTGCCCGTCTGTTAGGTCTTCGTCCACCTGAATGCCAAACTGCTTTTGGTCGGCGGCGTTCATATACACCCGCGCGCCGGTGGCCTTTTTCAGCGGCTCAATGGCGCCCACGTGGTCAAAATGGCCGTGGGTCTGCAAAATGGCCACAAGGGAAGCATTATTTTCTTGCAGCAGCGCAAGGTATTTTTCTGCGTCGGCACAGGCATCAATGATTACGCCGTGCCCTGCCTCACTGATAATCAAAAATGTATTGGTATACAGCGGGCCGGGGGCATTTAAATGGTAAAACTTCATCGTGTCGAACCTCCTTTATCGGCGCCATGTCAACCGCCAGAGCGCCGTTTTGTGTTTATTCGGTTGGCTTTTTCCATTCCTCGGTGTCCAGCACCAAGGTGATGGGGCCGTCGTTGATAAGCTCAATCTGCATTTCGGCGCCAAACTCGCCAGTGACCACACGGCGCAGCCCGTGCTGGCCGATGCTGTCGACAAACAGCTGGTACGCCTCAACGGAAAGCGGCGGTTTTGCCGCCTTTAAAAAGCTGGGCCTGCGCCCTTTTTTAGTGTCGGCTTGCAATGTAAAGTTGCTCACAACCATCGCCTCATACCCCAGCTCTGGGGCTGAGAGGTTCAGTTTACCCGCTTCGTCCTCAAAAATACGAAGCTCGGCACATTTGCGGGCCAGCTGGCGGGCATCGCCCAGCTCGTCGGTGGCCGCAACCCCCAACAAAATCAACAACCCCTTGCCGATGGCGCGCTGTTCGTCGCCGTTTATTGTCACGCGGGCACTTTTGACCCGCTGTACCACTGCTTTCAAACTGCGGTTCCCCTTTGTGTGTTTTTTTGCGTCAGGTACGGATAACCGACATGACGTCCTTTACCTTTTTCAGTTTAGCTATCACCGAGCCCAGATGGTCGATGTTGTTGATGCCCAGCGTCACCAGAATACTACTGCGGCCGTCGCTGTTCTGCCGCGCGGTAAACGAGTAGATAGGCACTTTTAGGTTCGTCAGCATGGCGCTGATATCGGCGATGAGGGCTGGCCGGTCAACCGCAATGATTTCGAGGCTGGATTTAAAGCTCTCGCGAACACCATCCGCCCAATAAGCATTCACCCAGCGAGGGCTGGATTCATCTAAGCTACGGCCCACCAGTGCATTGGGGCAGTCTTTTTTGTGAATCGACACCCCATATCCGCGGGTGATAAAGCCCACAATTTCGTCACCCGGCAGTGGGTTACAACATTTTGCAAATTTAATTAAACAGTTGTCGATACCCTCTACAATAACGCCCTCGCTGCTTTTTTGCTTTTTGATGGGCATTTCAAAAATTTCAATGGGGTCAGTGGCGCGTACCAGCTTGCTATATTCATCCTTAATTTTGGGCAATAGGCGGCTCATGGCAAGCCCGCCGTACCCAAGGGCTGCATACATTTCTTCGGCGCTGTTCATGCGCTGGCGGTGGGCAATTTCCTCCATAAAGGTGTCGTACTTGTCTTCCGGCAGCGTAATCAGGTTGCGGCGCATCTCCTTTTCCAGCATAGCTTTGCCTTCTAGGATATTTTCTTCGCGCCGCTCTTTTTTAAACCAGTTGCGGATTTTGCTTTTTGCCTCGCTGGTCGTCACAATCGACAGCCAGTCGCGGCTGGGCCCTTTATCCTTTGCACCGGTAAGAACCTCAATCACTTCGCCGGTGGCCACCTTATGGTCAATGGGGACGATGCGCCCGTTGACTTTTGCCCCGGTCATGCGGTTACCGACCGCGGTATGAATGGCGTAGGCAAAATCAATCACCGTTGCCCCTGCGGGCAGATTAATAACATCCCCCTTTGGGGTGAACACAAACACCTCTTCCGGTAACAATTCTGACTTGATGTTGCGCAGCAAATCGACTGCGTCCTCTGAATCACGCTGGCTTTCCAGCAGCTGGCGCACCCAAGCAAGGCGCTCCTCCAACTTATCCTGCCCCTGAATGCCCGCCTTGTATTTCCAGTGCGCGGCAACGCCGTATTCGGCGGTGTGGTGCATATCCCAGGTGCGAATTTGCACCTCAAACGGGATGCCCTCATGCCCCAGCACCGTGGTGTGCAGCGACTGGTACCCGTTGGGCTTTGGTGTTGAGATATAGTCTTTAAACCGGTTGGGTAGCGGGTGGTACATGTCGTGAATGACCCCCAGCGCGTTGTAGCATTCTGCTACCGTGTCCACAATAATGCGCAGTGCATAAACATCGTAAATTTCTTCAAACTCTTTGTTTTGAATAAACATCTTGCGGTAAATACCGTAGATGGATTTTATCCGGCTGGAAAGGTGCGCATTCGGCACGTTGTTCTGCTCTAACCGCTGCTGGATTTGGTTTGAAATTTCTTCTACAAACTTCCCCGCGCCGCCGCGCTCGTCCAGCATGGCTACAATATCGCGGTAACCCACCGGGTCAAGGTATTGCAGGCTGCGGTCTTCCAGCTCTTCCTGCACGTTGTTCATGCCAAGGCGGTGCGCAATGGGGGCATACACCTCCATTGTTTCAAGGGCCTTGTCGCGGCGCTTTTGCTCCGGCATGGCCTCCATTGTGCGCATATTGTGCAAGCGGTCACACAGCTTAATCAGCATCACACGGATGTCCTGGCTCATGGCAAGCAGCATTTTGCGCAGATTCTCTGCCTGCTGCTCCTCCATCGTCGAAAAGGTAATTTTGCCCAGCTTGGTCACGCCATCCACTAGGTTTGCAACCTCTTCGCCAAACTCCGCTTTAATCTCTGCATAGGTGGTTTCGGTGTCCTCTACCACGTCGTGTAATAATGCTGCCGCAATGCTTTCAGAATCAAGGCCAAGGTCAATCAGCAATGCCGCCACGCTGAGCGGGTGGGTGATATACGGCTCACCACTGCGGCGGCTTACCCCTTCGTGGGCGTGTGCTGCCGTCTGATAAGCGTGCTCAATCAACTCTTCGTTATAACTGCGGCCAGATTCTTTTAACAAAACCTTGAGCTGCTCGTAACTCATCAGTTCTTCCATTCCCCTGTTCCCTCATTCCCTTTGCCAAAGCCCAAAAGCGTCGGCGCTGTTCTATTGCGGCGCCCGCACGCCGCGTTGCGCACTACCGTGTAAGCGAAGCCAGTACGGCAGATGCCGACAGGTCTTTTTTTTCGCTTACCGGCCGCTCAACATAGCGCTCGGCACCATTTTCGTTTTTCTTTTCTATTAGCCCCAACTCGGCCAGTACCCGCAGTGCAACCAATACTTTGCCTGCATTCAGCGGTTTTTGCCGTAAAAAGAAAGGGCGTAAATCACCCGCAGGCAAGCCCTCTGCGCGCACATAGCGAAACACCGTGGCAATCTCCTGCCGGCTGGGCAGCAACGTTTGGCGGTCTTCATCGCCAAGGGTACTCCCACCCGCAAACGAGCGGTAAAGCTCGGTATAGTGAATGTACTCATTGCCAATCTTGGCAGGGCGCAGTTCTTTGGTGCGGGCTGAAACCATCGGCCCATTTTGCCCCACATAAACCGAAAGTGACAACATAGCGTCTACCTCGTCACCCACCTTGTAAACCAGTGCCGCCGGGGAGACCCCAAACAAAATCGCATAGATTACCCCGCTGCCCTGACGCAGCCGCAGGCGGCAATGCCGCCCCTCGGATACCGGATATACTGCATCAACCACGGCATTTTTTAATAAAAACAAGGGCGACGGGTTGCCGCTGCCAAACGGGGCCAACGCAGACAATGCCTGCACCGCGTCGGTTGTCAGGCTACCAAGCTGCACCGCAGCATCCGCCACCAGCGGCGGCGCTGCCAACACTGGGGAGTGAGCCATTGCATAGTCGTTGATGGCCTGCGCAAACTCTTGCAGCCGGCCGGTGGCAACCGACATACCCGCAGCAAGGTCGTGCCCGCCAAACCGCAACAGCTTATCACTGCAGGCGGCAACCGCCTCGTAAAGAGAAAAGCCCGGTATACTGCGCCCCGACCCCTTTGCCTCACCGCCATCAATGGAAAATACGATTGCCGGGCGGCCAAAGCGCTCTACCAAGCGGCTGGCCACAATGCCAATCACCCCTTGATGGTACCCTTCGCCCCACACCACGATGACCCTGCGGCGGGACAGCTCGGCATCCGCACGGATGCGCTCGGCAATTTGGTCCACAATATCATGCTCGGTTTTCTGCCGCTCTAAGTTATAGTTGTTCAGTTCTTGCGCAAGCTGCTGTGCTTCTTCTTCGTCTTCGGTCAACAGCAGGCGCAGCGAAGCGGTGGCATCGTCCATTCTGCCCGCAGCGTTCAGCCGGGGGGCCAATGTAAAGCTGATGCGCTCAGCAGTTACCTGCTCGGGCTCTACCCCTGCAACCTGCAATAATGCCGCAAGACCGGGGCGTGGGGCCTGCTGCAACAGCTCTACCCCATGGCGCACCATCACCCGGTTTTCGCCGGTAAGCGACATGATATCGGCAACGGTACCAATTGCAACCAAATCCCCGTACCAATCCAGCAGTTCTTCTGGTGCGGTTTCTTCTACCGCACAAACCACTTTAAACGCAACACCCACCCCAGACAACTGCTTGCAGGGGCTTTCATCCCCGGGTAGCTGAGGGTTAACGATGGCAACGGCCGGCGGCAACTCGGCCGGGGGCAAGTGGTGATCAGTCACCACGACATCCACCCCAAGGGTTGCTGCGTGGGCAATCTCCTCCAGCGCAGAAATACCGTTATCCACCGTGATAATCAGCGTAATACCGCGCGATGCAATTAAATCAATCGCCGCCTTGGATAGGCCGTACCCGTCCTCTGTGCGGTTGGGCAGCTTGTAATACACCTGCGCGCCTGCGCTTTCAAGATAGCTGTACATCAATGCGGTGGCGCAAACGCCGTCCACGTCATAATCGCCAAACACCGCTACTTTTTCGCCATTGTCAATTGCGGCGCGAATGCGCTGGGCCGCGGTATCCATGCCCAGCATCAGCGACGGGCTGGAGATACCGCCCTCCGGCTGCAAAAAAGCAGCCGCCTTTTGCGGCGTATCAAACCCGCGGCCCAGCAGCACAGAGCAAACCAGTTCCGGCAGGCCAAGGGCACCGGAAAGGGCTTTGATTGCTTCTTCTTTGGGTTCGCTGCACTGCCAGGGATGGTAAACCATACATCACGCTTCCTTTTTATTGAAACAATTTTGCTTTCACAAAATGCTGTTATTCGTACGCATAACGGCCTAAAATGCTGGCCGCAACCCGCAGGCCGTCCACTGCGGCACTCACAATACCGCCCGCATACCCGGCACCCTCCCCACAGGGGTAAAGCCCGGCTAATGCCTCTGCTTCGCAGTTTTGCTGTCGAGGGATGCGTACCGGGCTGCTGGTGCGGGTTTCAAGGCCAGTCAAAACGGTGTCGTTTGCGTCGTACCCCGGCAGTTTGCGGCCAAATGCCGCAAACCCGGTGCGCAAGGCACCCGCAAGCTGCGGCGGTAATAATGCGCCAAGGTCGGCGGCCGCCACCCCGCGCGGGTAGGTTGGCTGTACACGCCCAAGGGTAAGGCCGGGCTTTGCCGCCAAAAACGAGCCAAGGTCCTGCGCGGGGGCGGTATAACCACCCACCGCGGCATAGGCCTTTTGTTCCAGCGCACGCTGAAACGCCAATGCCTGCGCGGCATCGCCGCCAAAGTCGGCACTGTTGACCCCTACCACCACCGCAGCGTTGGCGTTGGCACCGTCACGCGCGTGGTAGCTCATACCATTCGTGCAAAGGCCACCCGCCTCGCTGGCGGCTGCGACCACCTGCCCACCGGGGCACATGCAAAAAGTATACACCCCACGCCCGCCGAGATGCGTCGAAAGTTGGTACTCGCCCGGCGGCAGGGCCGGGTGCCCCGCCGCGCCGTGGTACAGTGCGCGGTCAATCTCGGTTTGCAGATGTTCGGCACGAAACCCGACAGAAAACGGTTTTGCCACCAGCGGCACCCCGGCAGTAGGTAACATGGCAAACACATCCCGTGCCGAGTGCCCCACTGCAAGAATCAACGTCTCTGCTTCAAACTGGCCCGCCGTCGTCTGCACACCGGCCAGCCGCCCGTCATTGGTCATCAGCCCCGTAAGGCGGGTGTCAAACAGTACTTCTCCGCCAAGGGCCTGTATCTCTGTGCGCATTGAGGTAATGACACCGCGCAGCTGGTCGGTGCCAATATGCGGCTTTGCGCGCCACGCAATTTCGTTTGGGGCGCCATGCCGCAGCAGGGTCTCGCGCACATAATCGCAAAGCGGGTCGCCGATGCGGGTGGTCAGCTTGCCGTCTGAAAAGGTGCCGGCGCCGCCCTCACCAAACTGAATGTTGGCGTTTTCATCTAATTCTCCGCCCGCAAAAAAGCGGTCAACTGCGGCAGCCCGTTTTTCAATCGACGGCCCGCGCTCTAATACCAGCGGGCGCGCACCATGCTTGGCAAGTAATAGTGCCGCAAACAGCCCCGCCGGGCCAAGGCCGCAAACAACCGGCCGTGCAGTGGGTTTTTGCAACCCTGGCACAATAACAAGCGGTTGCGGTGTTTTTAGCACCGCGCCTTTTTGCAGGTACCGCCCTTCGTCAAGGCCAGCGGCAAGGGTTAGCCCAATGCCCCACACAAACTGGGGCTTACCGTGGCGGGCGTCCACCGAAAGCCGGGTCACCCCCCAATCAGCCACCTGTTGTTGTTGCAGGCCTAGTTTTTTACAAGCAGCCACAAACGCTGTTTCGCCGGTAGCGGTGAGCGGCAGCGTCAGGCCGGAAACTTGCAGCATGCCGCTACCTCCTCGCCTTTGGTTTAAACTTTTATTAATTGCTCTCGCTGATATCAATCAGCGCCGTATAATCGCCCACCGCAAACACCGTTGTGCTGCCGGGGATTTTGATGGTGACGGGCACCGTCTGCTGGCCCTCCCCCAGTGTCAAATCACCTGCGTCGATTTCTGCAATCACGCTTTTGGCGGTAAGGGCATTCACATCGTCGGTAAGCCCGATGATGGTCACATCATAAATTCGTTTAGTATCCACACTGACCGTGCGGTTTTGTTGCTCGTTGATGACTCTGATGTCACTGACCGTGACCGTTTTTTGGCTGAACGCGCTGGTGTCAAAGCTGACTGTCACCTGCATCAGGTTGTCAAGGTTTTCATACCCGGTATCCAGCACCACCGGGAAGGATTTTGAAAACCCGAGTGCAAATTCCTTTTGCAGGTCAATATACCCCAGCGAGACTTCGGTTTTGTTTTGTATCGCATCGCCCGGGCCGGCAAGGTTGACCGACTGTGCCGAAAAGCTGGGTTTTAACAAGCTGGTATCAAAGCCTTCCGGCACATTGGTATAGCCAATGGTGAAGGGCAGTGTTTTCTTTTGCAGAATGGGGATGGTCACCTCCACCGTTTCAGCATCCGCAGTAATTAGCTTGCTGGTCAGCGGGTTGCCATCTTTATCATAGAACAACAAAGCCGCAGTGGTAATCTGCGTGCTGGTCAATTCGTCCGGCAATTCCACTTTTGCCACCAGTTTACCGACCGACTGAATTTCTTTTTCTGGCCCTGTTAGGGTTATTTCACCGGGGGTAGCATAGGCTTTACTTAGAATATAACCATCCGCCGGATGCACTGTACTGGTATCGGTCTCTACCACAAATTTCTTTGAAATCAGGGTATCAAACCGCACTGTCACCTTTGTGGGTCGAATGGATGCGGTATCAATCACAAAATCAGCCGCCGAATCATTTTTAATCGCCACAAGCTCCAGCTCATATTGGCCTGCCTCAGTGACATTGGTCATTTTGGGGTATACGGTAATATCATCCTTCGTCAGGCCGCCCACCACCGAGCGTGGGCCGGTGACCCTTACACTTACCGTAAGGGTCGCCGTTGCTTCGGATACAATGTCAAGGCCCATGCTTTGGTAAGCAGAGGCATTATAATCCAGTTTTACGGGGATATCTGCGATGGTACTGGTCGTTTGCGGCTTGATATAAAGAGAAATAATCAACCACGCAATGACGGCAATGACGATGGAGATCACCACGTTAAACTGATTATTTTCAAACAGACCGCGCAGACTGCGCTTTTTTTTCGCTGTTTCATTCTGCTTTTTGTCCATCGCCCTGCCCCCCCTTCTGCTTTTTCTTACCGCGCAATTTTGCAAGCAGGCGGCGCCCACGGCCACCTGTTTCCTCCGGCGGGTCAGGGATCAGCTCAAGCCGCAACAGGTTGTAGAGGTTTTGCCTGTCCAAACGGCGAATCAACACACCGTTTTTGGCAAGAGAAATGATACCGGTCTCCTCCGACACCACCACACAAACCGCATCGGAGTTTTCGCTCATACCAAGGGCCGCACGGTGGCGGGTGCCCATATCCTTGCTGATGTCGAGGTTGGCCGAAAGCGGCAGCACGCAGCCGGCGGCCTTAATGCGGGCGTCCCGTACAATCACGGCACCGTCGTGCAATGGGGTACCCTCGTAAAAAATCGTGCCGATTGCCTCCACATTGATATCGGCATTGAGCACTGTGCCGGTTTTAATAATCTCACTCAAGTTTGACAGCCGCTCAAATACAATCAGTGCGCCGGTGCGTGAATCGCTCATCTGCTCTGCGGCATCACAAACCGCAGCAATGGCGGTTTTCCATTGCTCCCGGGTTTGCTCGTCCGGCGTCTTGCCTTTAAAAATAGAAATTGCAAAAATATCGGTGCGGCCCACCTGCTCTAGCGCACGACGAATTTCGGGCTGAAACACGATGACCAGTGCCAACACACCGAATTGCAATATTTTTTGCAGAATATAGTTCAGTGCACGCATCCCCCAAAGGTCAGATAAAAAGGATGCGACAAATAAAATTAAAATGCCCTTTACCAGCTGGGCCGCACGGGTGTGCCGTACCAACATAATCAGCTCGTAAGTCAAAAAGGCCACCACTGCTATATCCAGCAGGTCAGCCGGTTTGATATCTCTCAGGACATTGCCGATCCCCTCCATCAAGGCCCAAAAACTGGTGCCCACGGAACCCATAAAGGTCGTGAAGGATTCCTGCAAATCCATAGTGCGTCCTCCCGTTTTAAACGCGTTGCAGCGCAGCCCGCCGCCACTTCGCAAAATTAACTCTATCTAAAATAGTATACCACAACACCGCTTACACCACAATCAAAACGACGTGCCAACCCCGCTTAACGTTGCTCGCGCAGCAGGCACACGGTATGTGCTGCAATGCCTTCCCCCGTGCCGGTGAACCCAAGGCCCTCTTCGGTCGTCGCTTTCACCGAAACCGCCCCCTGGGGCAAGCCCATTGCCGCCGCCAGTATTTTACGCATGGCGGGGATATGGAGCGCAAGCCTTGGGGCCTGACACAAAATTGTCGCGTCTACGTTTTCAACTGCCCAGCCCTCTTGTTCTAACAGGCGCATCACGGCTTGCAGCAACTGAATGCTGTCGGCACCCTCGTAACTGGGGTCCGTATCAGGGAAATGTCGCCCAATGTCGCCCAGCGCCGCCGCACCCAGCAGGGCATCCATTACGGCGTGGGTCAACACGTCGGCATCCGAATGCCCGGCAAGCCCCTTTTCAAACGGCACCTTTACCCCGCCTAAAATCAGCTCTCTGTCCGGCACCAGCCGGTGTACGTCATACCCATGCCCAATGCGCATCCGGGGCACCTCCTTCGTCTCATAAGGGCCTAAATCATCCCTTGTGGTAATTTTAATATTGGCATACTCGCCTTCTACCAGCAGCACTTTGCGCCCGGCAGCCTCAAAGATACTGCAATCGTCGGTGGCCGTTTTGTCCTCTGTAAAAGCACCAAGCGCCTCTGCATACAATAACGCGTCAAACACCTGCGGTGTTTGCACTGCCCGCAGCTCGGCCCGTGGCAGGGTGCGTACAACCGTATCATCGTGTGCCACCTGTTTTACAGTGTCTTTCACCTGCACGGCAGGGGCCGCACCGCCCCAGTGGTCGGCAGCTTCAATGGTGCGGGTAATCACCTGCTCGCTGACAAACGGGCGGGCGCCATCGTGAATGGCAAGCAGCCCCTCGCGGCCCGCTGCCGCTACCCCTGCGCGCACCGAGGCTACGCGGGTATCACCGCCACGCACCACTGCACCCACCTTGCCAAAGGCCCCTGCCAATGCCTTGGCATGCCGCTCGGCTTCGCCCGTCACCAACACAATGGCATCCACCAACGGGTGGTTTTCAAAGGCGGCCAACGTGCGGGCCAGTACCGGGGTACCCTCAATTTCATAAAACAGCTTGTCAAACCCCATACGGCTGGAATTGCCCGCCGCCACGATAATAGCAGTCACTTTTTTATGGTTATACATAACGTCCCTTTCTTATTTACCCGCCGCCATTAAAATGGCTGCTGCCAGCACCGGCAGTGCCAGCGGTAAAATGGCAGCCACACTGTCAATTGCAGGCACAAACACCGAAACCGCCACCACGGCAAATGCAACGGCCCAACGCAAAAAGAACAGCATCATACCAGCATTTTTGTTGCCCTGCGCAGCATTGGCAGATTTGTAAAACAAAAACAGACACAACAGTGCTGCCGCGAAACCGAAAAGCAGCCCCAGCAAAACCGGCACCGTAAAACCACCTATTGCCGCAAACACCCCGCCAAACAGCAGTGTACCAGCCAATGTAATGCCCCCTGCAATTAGTGCCGTGCTTTTTTTCATCTTCATCAGCTCATTTTCTATACAGAATAAGTTGCACAATTATACAAGTTAATTATAGTAAAATCGGCCGAAAAAATCTACCGCTTACAGCCAAAAAGTTGGGTAGGCCCTACTAATACATTTTTTGCGTAAACCTTGTACCTGCGCTTGCAGGCAGATTACTTTGCGGCTACAATAAAAAAGGTGGCGTTCTGCCGCCGGTGGGAGGGTTTATTATGAATTTTGAATTAAACGAAATTCAAAAAGTTATGCTGGGTGGCGTGCCCCAAAAAATTCATATTTTGGGCTGCCGGCGGCAAAACCCGGTGCTGCTTTTTTTGCACGGTGGCCCGGGTGTCAGTAACCGCGATACCGTCATCAACCGTTTAGCTGGCCTTTGCGATGCCTTCACGTTGGTCGCCTGGGACCAGCGCGGTACCGGTGGTTCGTACTGGGGTGTCAAAAAAGAGACACTGCACCTTGACCAACTGGTGGCCGATGCCGCCGAACTGGTGGAGTACCTCTGCAAACTGCTGGGCAAACAAAAGCTATTTTTGTGGGGTGGCAGTTGGGGCACTGAGCTGGGCACTTACCTTTGTTACCGCCACCCGCAGCACATTGCCGCATACCTTGGCAGCGGGCAGGTTGTCAACGGCGTGCAAAACGAACAGCTCAGCTATGAATTTGCATTGCAAAAGGCAACGCAGGCACAGGATGCGCGGGCACTGCGCACCCTTGCAAAAATAGGCCCGCCGCAAAACGGATGTTACCGCAATATTTTTAAAGGGCTGATGGCCCAGCGGCGCATCATGAAGCAATATGGTGGCCACTCAGTCAAGCAGGGCACTTATTGGAGCGAAACCGCAAAACCTCTGCTGCAAAGCCGTGAGTTCTCGTTTACCGACAAACTGGGGCTATTGTTGGGCTATCGGCGCTGCCTAACTTACATGTGGCCCAGTGTGGCACAGTGTGATTTTCCGCACCAGTGCACCCAATTTGCCATGCCGTATTATATTTTTCAGGGTCGCCTGGACAACAACACCCCAAGCGAACTGGTGGAAGATTACTACCGGCAGATTGAAGCCCCGGATAAAGACCTTGTGTGGTTTGAACATTCGGCACACGGCCCGCTGACAGAAGAACCACAGCGCTACGAGCAGCTTTTGCGCACGTATTTTTTGCAGCGCGTACCGGGCATACTGGGTAGTGAAGGGCTTTAAAGATGGTACTCTATTGGCCAGTCGCTGCGCAACTTTACTGCATTTGTGCTTTGTACTGCGACTACCGGTAAATCAGCCTTTACACCAAGGCAGGTACAGCCCTTGGTTGATGGTGACAACAGCGGCTCAATCAAATCATCTAGTTTTACCAACCATATTTTTATTCACCACTTAAAAGTTCAAATTCACCACTTAAAAGTTCAACAAATAAAAGTGGGCCGCTATTTTTAACGGCCCACTTTTATTTGTTCTCATGTTGCAACTGCACGCAGCAACCCTGCGCCCATTATGCCGTGCGGTGGTTTTTCTTATCCAGCCGCATGCGGTCTGAAATCATTGCGATGAATTCTGAGTTCGTGGGTTTGCCGCGCAGGTTGTGGCTGGTGTAGCCAAAATAGCGGTTGAGGGTTTCCA
>JAQVCK010000240.1 GCA_028689835.1 Pygmaiobacter sp.
ATCATGAGTTTTTCTTCTCGGCTGTGAAATGTATATTCTTTGCGCATTGCTTTCACCTCAATACTCAGTATACAACAAAAGATAGGAGACACGGTTTTTCGTGTCTCCTATCTTTATACCATTTCAAGAAATTCTCTGCCGGTTTTTTGTGTTAACTATTCCCCATTAGCAGTGGGGAGTACAAAATGCAGTTACTCTGCCTGGCTTACTGCAACCGCACAGGCCACGGTGGCGCCAACCATCGGGTTGTTGCCCATGCCCATCAGGCCCATCATTTCCACGTGTGCCGGTACCGACGACGAACCCGCAAACTGCGCGTCGCCGTGCATGCGGCCCATCGAGTCGGTCAAGCCGTAAGAAGCGGGGCCCGCAGCGACGTTGTCCGGGTGCAGGGTACGGCCTGTGCCGCCGCCCGAAGCAACCGAGAAATAACGCACGCCGTTTTCGCCAGCCCACTTTTTGTAGGTGCCGGCAACCAGGTGCTGAAAACGGGTGGGGTTGGTGGAGTTGCCGGTGATCGACACGTCGACCTTTTCCAGCTTCATGATCGCAACGCCTTCCAGCACGTCGTTTGCGCCGTAGCACTTCACGGCAGCGCGGTCGCCGTCGGAATATTTAATCTCCTCTACGATGTTCAGCTTGCCGGTTTTGAAGTCGTAATCGGTCTTTACATAGGTAAAGCCATTGATGCGGCTGATGATCTGTGCCGCATCTTTGCCAAGGCCGTTCAGGATGACACGCAGCGGCTCTTTGCGGGCCTTGTTTGCGGTGCGGGCAATGCCGATAGCGCCTTCAGCGGCGGCAAAGCTTTCGTGCCCCGCAAGGAACGCGAAGCATTTGGTCTCGTCACGCAGCAGCATGGCGCCAAGGTTACCATGGCCCAAGCCCACTGCGCGCTGCTCGGCAACCGAGCCCGGCACGCAGAATGCCTGCAGGCCAATACCGATAGCCTCTGCGGCTTCCGGTGCGGTTTTGGTGCCTTTTTTCAGTGCGACTGCGCAGCCAAGGGTGTACGCCCAAACAGCGTTGTCAAATGCAATCGGCTGTACGCCTTTCACGATTTTTTCGCAGTCAACGTTTTTCGACAGGCACAAATCGCGTGCCGCCTCAAGATCTGCCAGACCGTACTCTTTCAGGCAGGCATTGATCTTGTCCATTCTTCTCTCTTTACCTTCAAATGTGACCATTGGTGAGTACCCCCTTTCTTATTCCTCGCGCGGATCGATGTATTTTGCAGCACCGTCATAACGGCCGTAGGTGCCGACATTGTTCTCGTATGCGGTTTTCGGGTCGGTGCCGTGGCGGATGTCTTGCAGCATCTTGCCAAGGCGCACAAATTTGTAGCCGATGGTGTGGTCTTCGCTGTCCAGCGCGACCGAAAGGATGTACCCCTCTGCCATCTCAAGGTAGCGAACGCCCTTTGCCCCGGTGGAGAAAATGGTGCCCACCTGGCTGCGCAGGCCTTTGCCAAGGTCCTCCAGGCCGGCACCGATGGGCAGGCCGCCCTCCGAAAACGCCGTCTGGCTGCGGCCATAGACGATCTGCAAAAACAGCTCGCGCATGGCAACGTTGATTGCGTCGCACACGAGGTCGGTGTTCAGCGCTTCCAAAATGGTTTTGCCCGGCAGAATCTCGCCTGCCATTGCGGCCGAATGGGTCATGCCAGAGCAGCCCAGTGTTTCGACCAGCGCCTCCTCGATAACACCGTTTTTGATGTTGAGGGTCAGCTTGCAGGCACCCTGCTGCGGCGCACACCAGCCAACACCATGAGTCAGGCCAGAAATGTCTTTGACTTCATAAGCCTTTACCCATTCGCCCTCTTCGGGGATGGGGGCCGGACCATGATGCACACCCTTGGCCACGGTGCACATGCGTTCTACTTCATGAGAATAGGTCATAGTAGCACTCCTTTGTCTTTGATTGCCGGGGCGGCAGGCCGCCCTTTCTCCCGCTAAAACCGGAACATTCTCTATTATAATGGGCGCGGGGGGAAACTTCAAGGGCTGTGTGAAAAGGTTTTGTTTAAAATTTAACAGTTAACTCTGCCCGCGCTGTGCCTTTTGCAACTGCTCTTTTTCTTTCAGCTCACGCAGCAGGCTAATCCCCATCGGTACAGCCAGTAGAAAAGTACAGACATCCGAAACGGGCTGGGTCATCTGGATGCCAAGCAGCCCAAAAAAGTGCGGCAGTGTTAAGATAAGCGGCAAAAAGAACAGCCCCTGCCTGCTCATGGCCAAAATCGACGCCGCACGGCTTTTGCCGATGTTCTGTTGCAGCATGTTGAGGCAGATCGTCCAGCCGGACAGCGGGAACGCAATGCATTGCAGCCGCAGTGCCAACGTGCCAATCTCGGTCACCACCGGGTCGGACTTGCGGAAGAGGCCGATGACCTGCGGCGCAAAAATTTCGCCCGCAACGGCAATGAGCACAAGGCCCACGGCTGCCACCTTGACGCAAAACCAAAAGGCCTGTAACACGCGGTCGTACCGGCGGGCACCGTAGTTAAAGCCACATACCGGTTGAAACCCCTGCCCAAAGCCGATGAGCGCCGCCAGTGCAAACATCATCACGCGGGAGACGATGGACATTGCCGCAATGGCGGCGTCGCCATAGGGCCCGGCAGACAGGTTGAGCGCGATAACGGCAATGCTGGCAATAACCTGCCGGTAAAACGACGGCATGCCGCCACGTAATATCTCCCCATACAGGCGGGCACTGGGCTGCGCCTTGCGCGGGTCCATGGCAATGTTGCCCCCACGAGAGGATTGTATCAATAAAATAGTAAAGCTCACCATTTGGCTAAGCACCGTAGCCAATGCGGCGCCGCCCGTACCCATGTCAAGCACAAAAATGAACAACGGGTCCAGCAGAATGTTTAATATACCGCCGGTAGTAATGCCCACCATGGCGTACATGGCACTGCCCTGAAACCGCAACAGGTTGTTAAGTACGAAAGAACTGGTGATAAACGGCGCACCTAATAAAATGTAGCGCGCATACGCGCGCGCATAGGGCAAAATGGTGTCGGTGGCACCCAGCACCCGCATCAACGGGTCTAAAAACACAAAGCCCAGCACCATCAGCAGAATACCCACCGCAAAAGCAG
>JAQVCK010000241.1 GCA_028689835.1 Pygmaiobacter sp.
CAGTGGCATGCACATCAACATGAGCCTTTATAATAGGGATGATGAAAACCTGTTTTTGGGTCAACCGGATGGCTTTTTGCCTCAGGCAAGGCAGTTTATCGCCGGTATTTTACACCGCACCGCAGAACTTTCGGCGTTTTTAAACCCCACGACAAATTCGTATGCGCGGCTGGGTGCAGTTGAAGCCCCGCGCTATTTAACATGGTCCCGGCAAAACCGCAGCCAGCTTGTGCGCATCCCCGCTGCAGAGGGGGACTTTAGCCGGATGGAGCTGCGCAGCCCGGATGCGGCCTGTAACCCTTACCTTGCATTTGCTTTATTAATTGAGGCGGGGCTGGAGGGCATTGAGCAGGCCGAAGAGTTACCAGCCCCCACAAACCGCAACCTGTACGAGGCGACACCAGAGGAAACACAACGCCTTGCGCAGTTGCCACAAAGCCTTGAGGAAGCCCTAGACCTTGCAAAGGCAAGTAACTTGGTACAGCGGGTACTGCCAAAAAGTATTCGCGATAAATATTTTGAGCTCAAGTATGCCGAAGCTGCACGGGTAACATCGCCGGAGCAGCGGGCACAGCAAGAGCAGGACCTCTATTTCCACCGGCTTTAGGGTGTGAACTGGCAGCGGAAAGGGGGGACGCGCAGTGGATAGGGTACTGATTGTTTCCGGTACGGAAAAATCACAGGAGGCATTGGCAGAGCTGTTCGTGGCGTCGCCGCGGCCGACAATTGCCATGGCCTCTAGCGGCAGCGCGGCCCGTAGAGTGCTGCTGGAAGCGGATTATGATCTGGTTTTGGTCAACACCCCCCTGCGGGATGAACTGGGGGCCGATGTTGCCATTGCCGCGGCAAAAGGGCGCGCCGGTGTAATTTTGCTGGTAAAAGCCGAGCAGGAGGACGAACTGGCGGCCCGCGTAGAAGACTACGGCGTGTTTGTACTGCCGCGGCCTTTAAACCGTGCGGCCTTTTATCAGAGCTTAAAATTGATTACCGCCACCCGCAAACGGATAGAACGGTTGATGGATGAAAACCGGCGCCTGCGGGAAAAAATTGAAGAACTGCGTATTGTGGAGCGCGCGAAATGCGTGCTGATTGAGCATTTGCAGTTTACAGAAGAACAGGCGCACCGATATATTGAAAAGCAGGCAATGGACCGGCGCAGCACAAGGCGCACCGTTGCAGAGAGTATTTTAAATACTTACGAAGCGTGAAACGCGCGTTGGCGCGATAACGGAAAGTGGCATACAGGCGGCAGGCAGAGCCCGTGTGCTTTATAATTTTGCGGATGAAGGGATGGAGAAGTATGACGAAGTATATTTTCGTAACAGGAGGCGTAGTGTCGGGGCTGGGCAAAGGCATCACGGCGGCAAGCTTGGGGCGGCTGTTAAAGGCGCGTGGCTTGCGCATTGCGGCGCAAAAGCTAGACCCGTACATCAATGTGGACCCGGGTACCATGAGCCCCTACCAGCACGGTGAGGTGTTTGTGACGGAGGACGGGGCAGAGACCGACCTTGACCTTGGGCATTATGAGCGTTTCATTGATGAAAACTTGAACCAGTTCTCCAACCTGACCACCGGCAAGGTGTACTGGAATGTGCTAAACAAAGAGCGCAACGGCGAATACCTTGGCGAGACCGTGCAGGTGATCCCGCACATCACCGGCGAGATTAAAAGCTTTATTTATTCGGTCGGCGAAAAAACCGACGCCGATGTCGTTATCACCGAAATTGGCGGTACGACCGGCGACATTGAAAGCCAGCCCTTCCTCGAGGCCATCCGTCAGGTCTCGCACGAAGTAGGCCGCAAAAACTGCCTGTTTATCCACGTCACACTTGTCCCTTATATTAAAGGTAGCAACGAGCATAAATCCAAACCGACCCAGCACTCGGTCAAAGAGCTGCAATCGTTTGGTATTATGCCCGACATCATCATCACCCGCAGTGACGAGCCAATTGGTGAGTCGATCCGCAGCAAAATTGCCTTGTTCTGCAATGTAAAGCTGGATTGCGTGATTGAAAACCTGACATTGCCGGTATTGTATCAGGCCCCCATTATGCTAGAGGAGAATGGCCTTGCCAATGTGGTGTGCCGCGAGTTGGACATCCACTGTGCACCGTGTGATTTGACCGACTGGAAGGCGATGTTACAGCGTATTCAACTTGCCACACAGCCTGTTAAAATTGCACTGGTGGGCAAGTATACCAAGTTGCATGATGCGTATCTCTCGGTCAACGAGGCACTGTCACATGCCGGGTATGAAAACGGTGCCCGTGTATGGGTAGAATGGGTAGACAGTGAACAGCTGTGCCCCGAACTGCTGGAAGAGCGCCTGAGTGGCTGCGACGGTATTTTGGTGCCGGGCGGCTTTGGAGACCGTGGTATTGAAGGCATGGTTTTGGCGGCGCGGTATGCGCGCACCCATAATGTGCCCTACCTTGGCATCTGCCTTGGCATGCAGATTGCAGTAATGGAATATGCGCGCGGTGTGCTGGGCTTTGAAGATGCGAACTCCAGCGAGTTTGCGCCGGATTCTTCGCACCGCGTGATTGACCTGATGCCCGACCAGCACGGCAACCTACCCAAGGGTGGTACCATGCGCCTTGGCGCATACCCGTGCAATATTATTGAGGGAACGATGATGGAAAAGGCGTACCGTTCGGTGCAGATCTCCGAGCGTCACCGCCACCGGTACGAGTTTAACAACGAGTTCCGTGAAGCTTTGACCGCCGCCGGCCTTAAAATAGCGGGTACTTCGCCGGACGGGCGTTTGGTTGAAGCGGTCGAAATCCCGGAAAACGATTTCTTTGTGGGCGTGCAGTATCACCCTGAATTCAAAAGCCGCCCGAACCGCGCGCACCCGTTGTTCCGCGAATTTATTGCAGCCAGCCTTGCCAAAAGCTTGCAAAAGTAAGTTTTGTAATGTTAATTAGCTTTACATGATAGAAAGCCGCCTTTCCTGCCAAGCAGGTTGAAATGGTATAAAGATAGGAGACACGAAAAACCGTGTCTCCTATCTTTTGTTGTATACTGAGTATTGAGGTGAAAGCAATGCGCAAAGAATATACATTTCACAGCCGAGAAGAAAAACTCATGAT
>JAQVCK010000242.1 GCA_028689835.1 Pygmaiobacter sp.
CGTGTCGTAATCAAGGGGGAGGCACGCAGCATCGATGCCGCCAAGCTCGACGGACAGTTGGCCGACATGCAAAAATGCCTTCAGTCTGCGTGTGATGCGGCAGGTGCGGCGCTTGTGTGCAAAACCGAGGTGGAACACGTGGGGTACCGTGTCAGCCCCGATGAGCCGGTTGTTAAAAAAATTAAAACCGCCTGCAGGGCTCTGGGATTTCCCATCATACACACCGTGTCGGGAGGCTGCTCCGATGCCAATGTGCTCAGGGAGCATGGGCTGTCTGCCTTGGTGCTGGGCATCGGCATGGAAGACGTGCACACGACACGGGAATGGATTTCACTTAAGAGTCTGCACGATACCGCCGCGCTGGTACTGTGGCTGATGACACAATGACTTTAAAATGACCGTTTGACGGCAGTCGCCGATGCGTCGGTGCCTAAAACGTTTAACGGCGGCATTAACATCAACAAATTGCACCCCTGTTTGGCATCGAAACGGCCGAACGGGGGTGCAGATTATTTGAATCGTACAGGGGCTTTATAAACACGGAAAGATTTAAACGGCCGCAGGATGCAAACCATGCAATCAAGCCCTGGCAGCCTGGGCTTGGGCAGCCGCACCGCCCGATACCGGGGCGCAGTCCAGCGCTTCACGGCCGACCGCAAGCATCAGCTTGATGCGGTTTTCCTGGTTGACGCGTGTGGCGGAGGGGTCGTAGTCGATGGCGACGATGTTGGAATTCGGATGCATGGCGTGCAGTTTGTGAATCATGCCCTTGCCGCTGATGTGATTGGGCAAACACCCGAACGGCTGGGCGCATACGATGTTGCCGTAGCCCAGGCTGATGAGCTCGAGCATTTCGGCGGTGAGCAGCCAGCCTTCCCCCATTTTGTTGCCGTATCCGATAATGCCCTCTGCCAACTCCTTTAAGTGGGAAAAAGGGGAGGGTGCCGTAAAGTGAGGGTAGCGGCGTAAAACCGTCAGCATGTTGGCTTCCAGTTTTAAAAACATCTTTTTCAGCCATACGGCCAGAAGCCGTTTAAAGGGGTTGCCCCCGTAAAGGCTATGGTCCTCAATGCGGTGATCCACGGAGAAGATCATAAAACTCAAAACACCCGGCACCATAACCTCACAGTCCTGCGACGCCAAAAATCCTTCGAGGTCGTTGTTGGCAAGCTTGGAATACTTCACATAAATTTCTCCGACAATGCCGACCTTGACTTTTGGTGCCATGACGATTTCAACGGCATCAAAATCGGAGGCGATGGCCTCCAGGTTGGCGGCGAGGGGTTTGCCGCCAAGGCCCTTTCCGCTGTCGAATTGTTTGATGAGCCTGTTTTGCCAGCTTTGAACCAAAAGGTCGGCTGTTCCGGCCACAACCTCGTAAGGGCGGGTTTGGTTTGCTAAAAGCATCAGCATGTCGCCGTAAACAAGGGCGGCAATGGCCTTGCGCAGCACGCGAAGGGTTATCGAAAAACCCGGGTTCTTTTCCATGCCCGAAAGATTTGCCGAAATGACGGGAACCTTTGCGAAGCCTGCTTTTGCAATGGCCTTCCGAATCAGGTGGATGTAGTTGGAAGCCCGGCAGCCTCCGCCGGTTTGGCTCATGAGCAGGGCCGTTTTATCGGGGTCATAGCCGCCGTTTTGCAGGGCATCGAGCATTTGTCCCACTACCAGCAGTGCGGGATAACAGGTGTCGTTGTGTACAAAGCGCAAACCCGTTTCCACCACACGGTTCCCGTCGTTTTCCAGCAGTACCAGGTCATACCCCGCCCGTTTGAGCACCCTTTGCAGGAGGGTGAAGTGGATGGGGAGCATCATGGGCATCAGTATTTTATAGTCGCGGCGCATTTTGCGCGTAAAAATCACGCGGTTTTGTCTGCTCATGACCTGCGGCACACCTCCTTTTGCTGTTCCAATGCCGAAAACAGGCTGCGCAGCCTGATTCTGACGGCACCCAGATTGGTAATTTCATCGATTTTCAATTGGGTATACAAGCGCCCTGCACGTTCCAGCTGCGCACGAACCTCGTCGGCGGTGATGGCGTCCAGTCCGCACCCGAAAGAAACCAGCTGGACCAGGTGCATGTCGGGTTGGTCCTTGATGTATTGGGCTGCGGCATACAGGCGGGCGTGGTAGGTCCATTGATTGAGCACGTCGACATCAACCTGCCCCGCCAGATGACTGACGGCGTCTTCCGAAATGACGGCTGCACCCAAGGAGCGCACCAAGCGATCGATGCCATGGTTGGTTTCGGGGTCGATGTGGTAAGGTCTGCCGGCCAATACCACGATGGGCAGACACTGCCGGCGCGCCGCTTCGATGATTTCACTGCCACGGGTACGCACACATTTCAAGTAATCCTCCTGGGCGCGGTAGGCAGCGGCGCAGGCTTCATAAACCTCCCGCCGGGTGATGCCCGAGAAGTATTTTTTAAGCACATCGGCAAGCTTTACGGGAAAGTCACGTCGTCTGTGGGGCCCCACATAGTCTTTGATAAGCCGAACTTTTAAAACATCGGGCATGTTGGCACCGATTACCTCGGGATAGTAGGCCACCACGGGGCAGTTGTAATGGTTGGTGCCCAGCTTTTCGTCGAGGTTGTAGCTCATGCAGGGATAAAATACGGTATCGACGCCCTGTTCAATCAAACTTTGAATATGACCGTGCATCAGCTTGGCGGGGAAGCATACGGTATCAGAGGGGATGGTAGCCTGCCCTTTCAGGTATAGTGCCCGATCGGAAAGCGGTGATGTGACAACGTCGAAGCCCAGTTGTGTGAACAGCGTGTGCCAGAAGGGCAGAAGTTCGAACATATTAAGCCCCAAAGGTATCCCCAGCGAACCCCTTTGGCCATTGCCCGCGGGTTTAAAGGCCTTGAGCATGGCGAGCTTGTCGTCATAGAGGTTGAGGGAACCCCCGCCGTGTGCGGTGCTTTTGGTAAGGGGACGCTCACATCGGTTGCCGCTGATGAGGCTTCGGGAACCGTCAAAGCGGTTGACGGTCAGGTGGCATCGGTTTTCACACAGGCTGCAGCGGGTGCTTTTAACGTCGTGTCGAAAGCTTTCAAGCGCCTCTTGAGACAGCAGTGCGCTTT
>JAQVCK010000050.1 GCA_028689835.1 Pygmaiobacter sp.
TTTTCTTGCGCCGTATTCGCTATTTTTGGCTTGAAACACACCGAGAACCCGGTTTATGCTGCTGCGTAAACCGGGTTCTTCGACAGACTGAAACGCCGTGCCTATATAATAGGCACGGCGGTTGTTTGCGTTTATTAGGTAACAGGTGCGGCAGCAGGTGCCGGCAGACGGCGGGCAAAGTACCGCAGCGACAACAGGCCCACCGGCAAAAAGTAAAGGCACCAAAATTCAAGTAACACAGTGCCCACCCAGCTTGCCCCCGGCATAGAGGCTGAAAAAACACCCAGTGGAGGCAGGATAAAGCAGGCGGGCGCAAAGGCGCCGTGGGCGATGAGCAGCCAGCGCAAAACCGCTTCTTCCCGCCGGGTGGGTGCAAGGGCCAGCCCGGCAAAAAAAGTGCATAGCGCCATCAGGCCGTAGCCCAACAGGTCCAGCGAAAAAAACATGCCAAACTGCTGAAAATCCAACAGTGCGGCGGCTTGTGCATCCAGTGGGGTGGTGGCCACTACGCTAAGCTGCACAAAGTACACGATGGAGTTGCACAGTGCATACATGCCGCCAAACACCAGCGCACTGGTTGCGGCAACGGTGCGCCCGGCAGGCGCGGTGCGGGCAAAGCCGGCCAGCATCAGCACCAGCCCCCATGCAATCAGTATACTGAAAAAGTACGAAAACCCCACCGGCAAAAACAGCATGGCGGCGGCAAAGCCCAGCACCCCGGCAAAGTTTAGTGCCGCACCGGCAAGCGAAATAGTTCTATCCATTATGCCTCCCTAATCATAGTGGCAACAAGGCTGTCAATCCAGCCGTCGCGCACGGGTTTATAGTTTAAATCCAAACCGGTCGTTTGCAATAGTAATGCGCGACGCAAAAAGGCCGTTTGCAATGCTGAGGTCAGTGCAAAAGCAGTGGCAAGCTGTGCACTGCCGGGCTTGCCGCCAGCCAGCACGGTGGCAAACCCTTGAATGGTACCCGAGGTGTTGTCGGCCCTGCCAGGTGTTTGCAGGTCGCCCAAAATAGAAATGCGCGAAATTTGCGGGTGGGCAAACAAAAAGTCGGCCACCTGTTTTGCGGTGGCACCCAGGGCCTGTACGCGGGTGGCCCCCGGCGGCAGTGCGGGCTGAAAGGTCGTTTTACCACCCCGCGGATGATCTGTTGCACGCAGGCTTCGATCAGCTGGTCCTTTGACGCAAAATAATGGTTAATCAGCCCAACGCTGACCCCGGCCTGCTGCGCAATGGCCCGCATGGTAACATGGGAAAGATTACCCTCACCGCGCCGAATCAGGTCGGTAGCGGCTGCTTGGATGCGCTGCTTTGTTTGTAGAGATTTTTCCGTGAGTAGGCCCTCCTTTTTTGCAAAGAAAACCAAAATTGAACAATGTTTAATTTTGACTGGAAGTACTATACCACGCACAGGGCAGGCTGTCAAGCAGGGGACAAAAAATCCCCGCCGCAATTTTGCGGCGGGGAAAAGCGGGATGTATTTTTAAAAAGGTCAAACCCATTGTACAATATCAGCCAGTGGTTGGCGCGTTTTTTCGCGTGCCGGTTGCTGGGCGCGGTAGCCAAAGCTGACCATGACTGAAATACCGAAATGTGCAGGGTCCATTAACCCTTCGCCTGCCAGTAATTGGTCAACGGCATTTTGATCAAACCCCTCAATCGGGCAAGAGTCCACCCCCAGCAGTGCGGCGGTGGTCATCATGTTTGCCAACATGATATAGGTCTGCTTACTGGCCCAGTCAAACAGGGCACGGTCATCATTTAGCAGGCGAAAATCATTTTCTAAAAAATTGTGGTAGATTGCGCGGCGCTTTTCCAGCATCTCGCCCGGCAGATGGTGAATATCCCGCATTAGGTGGGTGATGTAGGGCGCGTCGGCCAATGTATCGACCTTTTTGCGGGCAAGCAGAAGCACTAAATGGCTGGCCCCGTCAATGCTGTTGCGCGCACCCCATGCAATGGGGTACAATTTTTGATTGATTTTTTCATCGCGCAATACAATTAAATGCCACGGCTCAAACCCAACAGAGCTGGGCGAGAGACGGGCAGCCTCTAAAATAGTATCAAAATCCTCTTGCGATACGGCCTGCTGCGGGTCGTACTTTTTGCAGGCATGGCGAAAGCGGAATGCGTCTAAAATTTGTTTTGTGGTGTCGTTCATAGAGAAAACCTCCTTTTAGCTGTTTTCTTTATCATATCATAATACTATGTTTTGTAAAGGCAGACAAACGTGAAACAAACAAAAAAGCATCGCAAATGCGATGCTTTTTGTTGATGTGATTTTTTAATTTTTGGCTTTTGGTGCAGTTTTTTTTGCGTCGCTTAACTGACGATCCAGTAAAATAGCCGCGAAATCCAATGCATTGTACAGCCCGTTTTTGTCGCTTTGCTTAATGATGCGATTTTTGGGTGACAAGCTGGTATCGGTAGACAGCAATGTCAGGTGCACACGGTCGGCAACCTCTTGGTCGTTTTCCGTTTTTGTGCTGAGAATCTGCATAAATACAACATACGGGTCTGCCATGTTACCGTAGTAGATTTCATTTTTGCACCGCACCAGTGCGCGGCCCTTATAGGTCAAAGGCGGAGTATATGCCATGTTTCAATCCCTCCGTAAAATTAGAATCTATATTTACAAAATAGTATACCATAAATGGAGGTTTAATACAACGCCCGCGCCCCATTATGGTTACGTTGCAAGGCGGAGAGAGGGCTGCGTTTAAATGGTATGCCTGCCTTTACAGGGTAGTGGAAAGCTGGTGGCTAGATTTTTTACACGACCTTGTAACCCGTGAAAGGGGTAGAAAAAACAGAATAAATAAACTATAGCAAATACAGAACAAAACGGATAGCACTGGCTGTCGCCAGTGCTGTCTTTGGTTTGGGGGAAGTATGCTTTATATAATGTTAACCTAACAGGGCCATGGTATGCGCAGTAAAAAACTCCATGCCCTTTTTTAGTACGGATTCGTCCACATCAAAGGTGGGGTTGTGGTGGTTGCCGGAGGTGCCGGGGCGAGAAGAATGCACGCCGAGGTTAAGGTAAAAGCCGGGGAATGCCGCCAAAAATTCGGCAAAGTTGTCGGATGCGGCAGCGGGGTCGTTGCCATCAATCAGTGTAAGGCCCACCTGTTGCGCAGTTGCGCGGCCCAGCTTAGTGGCTTCGGGGTCATTGATCAGCGGATAGCTTGCCGCAGTGGCGCCGGTGACCGAAACACTGCACCCGTGTGAAGCACAAACCCGCTCAGACGTTTCGCGAATCAACTCCATCAGGCGCTTGCCATCGCCCGGTTTGTAATAGCGGATGGTACCCTCGATATGCCCGGTTTCGGGGATGATGTTAAACCGGTCACCCGAGCGGATGCAGCAGGGGCTGACGACACAGGTATCAAACATGCTGTGATGGTTCACCGGCAGCGTAATCAAACGGCTGTAAACATCCACCACCGCTTTGATGGGGTCGACCGCAAGGTCGGGGCGCGAGCCGTGGCCACCGACCCCCTTGATGTCAATGTAAAAAATTTCTGCGCCCGAAAGGCGTGCGCCTGCCACCAGCTCTGCGGTGCCCGGCTCTAGCTGGCCGGCGACATGCATGCCAAATGCTGTGCTGACACCGCCCTTGGCCTTTAAATGTTCTACAATCTCCCTGGCACCTTGGCCGGCCTCCTCTGCCACCTGAAAGCAAAGGTAAACGCTGCCGGAAAGCGTATCTTTTAATTGCAAAAGGGCTTTTGCAGTGCCCAGCAATACCGCTGCGTGGGCGTCGTGCCCGCAGGCGTGCATGCAGCCGGGTATTTGAGATTTAAACGGCACGTCGGTCTCCTCGGTTAAGGGCAGCGCGTCAAAATCGGCGCGAATGGCAATTGCCTTGCCGGGTTTTGCAAATTGCAAATGCCCCACCACGTTGCGTGGGCCGACAATTTCGTACGGGATGCCCATCGCTTTCAATTCAAAAGCAATGCGCGCGCTGGTCCATTCTTCCTGCAAGCTCAGCTCTGGGTGCATATGAAATTCACGGCGCAAGCTGATGACATATGGCTCATACTGTTCAGACAATTCTTTTGCGGTCATACAACATTCTCCCTTTCCTCAATACCCCTAAATTTTAACTCTTATTATAAGAACGTGCGGCGACAAATGTCAAATAGTTTTGCTTTGTTTTTACAAAAACAAAAAATTAGTGACAAAAACAAACAGACCTTTGTGCGCCCAAGGGCGTACAAAGGTCTGCGATAATGATATTGATTACTCGCCGAGAAAATTTTTCAGCAAAGCGGACAACAAATCATCCCGGTCCACCTTGCGAATTTTATTGCGGGCCCCGCCGTAAGTGGTAATGTACGTGGGGTCTTCAGACAAAATATAGCCGACAAGCTGATTGATGGGGTTATAACCCTTTTCTTTCAGTGCGTCGTATACCTCTGTCAAAATCTGCTTAATCTCGCCGTCTTTGTCTTCATAGATCGAAAAGACCGTGGTAGGCTCACTCATATGCGGCCCCTCCTTTACTCCTGCTTTTATTATAGCGAAAAAGGGGAGAGGTTTCAAGGGGGTGTTTGCCGCCACATTGCCCAAATAGAACCACAAAAAACAGACAAAGCGCCGGATATGGCAGCAAAAACGAACTTAGCTGCGCAGCGTCACATCAATTTCCGCCAGCGCCTTTAATACTTTTTGCACGGCACGGTCGGCTTCTTCATCGGTGAGGGTGCGCTCGCCGGTGCGTAGCACCAGGTTGTAAGCAAGGCTTTTTTTGCCTTTGCCTACTTTGTCACCGCGGTAAATATCAAACAGAGACAGGCTTTCCAGCAGTTTGCCGGCGCCGCGCTCGATGCGCTGTGCAATTTCGGCGGCGGGGGTGTCTTCGCTTGCCACCAGCGCAAGGTCACGGGTGATGGCCGGGTGCTTGGGCAACGGCTGATATTGCGGGGTAGCGCCGCGGTTTGCATACAGGGCGTCAAAATCAATATCGGCCACACACACGCGGGGCTTAATGCCATAGTTCGCCAGCACGGCGGGGTGTACTTCGCCAATGGTGGCAAGCTTTACGTCGCCCAGCATCAAATCTGCCGCACGGCCGGGGTGGTAAGTCGTACCGGCGGTGTTGCGCACGGCGCACACGCCGCCGATGCGGGCGGTGGCAAGCAGTTCTTCCACCATGCCTTTCAGGCGCAGGTAATCGTATTGCGGGCCGTACATCGCAATGATCAGCTTTTCTTTTTCCAGCGGCAGCTTTTCGGGGTCGTCGCCCGGCAGGTACTCGGTCGCGTTTTCAAAAATGGCTGCCTGCGCAGCGCGCGCGTTGTAGTTGCGGGCAATGACCTCCAGCAGGCTGGGTACCGCGGTGGTGCGCATTAAGCTGGTGTCCTCACCCAGCGGGTTAGAAATCACCACGGCGTGGCGCAGCGGGTCGTTCTCTGGCAGGTTGATGTTGTCCAGCGACTTTTTGCCGTAGAAGCTGTAAGTTTCGCACTCGTACAGGCCATAGCCCACCAGCGCGGTGATCAGTTTTTTGCGGAAGACTTGCAACTCGCTGGGGCGCGCCGTGGCAATGCCGCGCATAATGGTGCTGGGCACCTTGTTGTAGCCCACATAGCGGCAAACCTCTTCGGCAATGTCGCAGTCGCGCGCAACGTCGTACCGGTCGGGCGGCACGACAACGGTGTATTCGCCGCCAAGGCTGCCGGCAGGCTCAATGCCAAAGCCCAGCGGGCGCAGAATGTCGGTCATCGCTTCGGCAGAAAGCTCGGTGCCCAGCAGCCGGTTGACAGCGTGGGTGCGCAGCGGGATGCGCCGCTCGGTGCGGGGCTGCGGGTAGATGTCGATGATGCCGCCCACCACGTCGCCGGCGTCCAGTTGGGCAACCAGCTCCAGCGCGCGGTACAGGGCGGGCAGGCAGTTTTCGGGGTTGAGGCCCTTTTCAAACCGGCCCGAAGATTCAGTGCGCAGGCCCAGCTTTTTTGAAGTGGTGCGCACCGACGGCCCGTCAAAGCAGGCGGCCTCAAACACCACGGTTTTGGTGCTGTCGTAAGTGCCCGAAAATTCGCCGCCCATCACACCGGCAACGGCCATCGGGGCCTTTTCGTCCGCAATCACCATCATGTCGGTGGTAAGCGGGCGCTGCACGCCGTCCAGCGTCATAATGCTCTCGCCCTCGCGCGCCATGCGCACTTCAATTTTACTGCCGTTGACATAGGCATAGTCAAACGCGTGCATCGGGTGGCCATATTCCAGCATCACATAGTTTGTAATATCGACAATGTTGTTGATGGGGCGCACGCCGCAAAGGCGCAGCCGCTCCCGCATCCAGCGGGGGCTGGGGGCAACGCGCACGTTGGTCACCATGCCGGCGGCATACCGGCTGCACACCGGGGCGTTTACCGTTACCGAAAGCTTTTCGGCAATGCTGCCCGTGCCTGCGGGCAGCACGGGGGTGTGTTCGTGGTAGGGCACGCCGTAAGTCGCGGCGGTCTCGCGCGCAAGCCCGCGGATTGACAGGCAGTCGGGGCGGTTCGGGGTGATTTCAAACTCCACAGTCACGTCGTCCAGGCCCAGCGCCTTTACCGCGTCGGTGCCCACCGGCACCTCTTCGTCCAGCACCATAATGCCGTCTTCAATCGCATTTGGGAAATCATGCACCGTCAGCCCCAGCTCGCCAAGGCTGCACAGCATCCCGTTCGATTCGACCCCGCGCAGCTTGCCGCGGCGAATTTTCACCCCGCCGGGCAGGGTGCTGTTGTCCAGTGCGGCGGGGCACAGGTCGCCCACTTTTAAGTTTTGTGCGCCGGTCACAATGATGATGGGTTCGGCCCCGCCCACATCGACGGTGCAGACCCACAGGTGGTCGGAGTCGGGGTGGTTTTCCAGCTTTAAAATTTTGCCAATCACCACATTGCTGATTTCGTCGGCTTCGCAGCTGTAGCCCTCTACCTTGCTGCCGCTCATCGTCATTTTTTCTGCATATTCATGGGGCGTCGTGGCAAAATCGGCATAATCGCGCACCCAGTTTAAAGGTAATTTCATAAATTTCGTCCTCCCTTTCTAGCACGCGGCTTAAAACTGCTTCAAAAAGCGCAGGTCATTTTCATAGAACAGGCGCATGTCGTCGATGCCGTACCGCATCATTGTAATGCGCTCAAGCCCCATGCCAAAGGCAAAGCCGGAATAGACCTCCGGGTCAATGTTGCAGTTTTCAAGCACCTTGGGGTGCACCATGCCGCAGCCTAGAATTTCAATCCAGCCCTCGCCCTTGCACAGGCTGCAACCGGTGCCGCCGCATTTAAAGCAGCTCATGTCCATTTCGGCCGAAGGCTCGGTATAGGGGAAGTGGTGGGGGCGGAAGCGCACCCGCGTCTCTTCGCCGTACAGCTTTTTAACAAAAGCCTCCAGTGTGCCCTTTAAATCGGTAAAGGTGATGCCTTTGTCCACCACAAGCCCCTCGATTTGGTGGAACAGCGGCGAGTGGGTGGCGTCCACCTCATCACTGCGGTACACGCGGCCGGGGCAGATGATGCGGATGGGGGGCTTTTGTGCCTCCATTGTGCGCACCTGCATCGGGCTGGTCTGGGTGCGCAGCAAAATGTTTTCAGTAATATAAAAGGTATCCTGCGTGTCACGCGCAGGGTGGCTGCGCGGCATGTTCAGCATTTCAAAGTTATAGTGGTCGTATTCAATTTCCGGCCCGGCCTTTACTTCAAAGCCCATGCCAAGGAAAATGTCTTTCAGTTCGTCCAGTACCTGCTGAAACGGGTGCCGCTTGCCCTGCTCGGGCCGGTTGCCCGGCAGCGTGACGTCAATGCTCTCCGACGCAAGGCGTGCGGCCAGCAGGCGGTTTGCCAGCTCGGCCGAGCGTGCGCGCAGCTCGGCATCGATCTCGGCGCGTACCTCGTTGGCAAGGGCGCCCATTTTGGGGCGCTCGTCTGCCGAAAGTGCGCCCATCTGCTTTAAGATGGCGGTCACTTCGCCTTTTTTGCCCAGAAACCGTACCCGCAACTCTTCCAGTGCGGCTTCGCTGTCTGCATTGGCAAGCAGGTCACGCGCGCCGGTACGGATCTTTTCCAGTGCTTCTTTCATGTTTGTATTCACCTCAGAAAATTTTGTTGTGGGGCGAGGCAATAAAAAAAGCCCCGCCACCTGCGTGAAAAACGCAAGGGGCGAAGCTGTTACTCCGCGGTACCACCCAGCTTCCCGGCGGCAGGGCCGCACAGGCACTTTACTGCCCTGTAACGGGGGCAAAACGTCCCGGCCTACGGTGGGTGGGGGTGCAGGTGCCGCCGGTGCAACACACCGGTTTTGCCTGCCACGCCGCCCCAAAGGTTCAGCCCGGCCTCTCCCGGGGGAACTTCGCCGGCCGGCCCAGTACACCGCTTTCAGCTTGCGCGGCGCTCTCTGCAAAAGGGCAGGGCAGGGTACTTTCCCCGTTCATCGAGTTGTTCTGCTGCAATGATAGCATTTGCGGTACAATTTTGCAAGGGCTTTGCACAAAAGCTGCCGCGCATGGTATACTTGGGGCAGAAATTTGTTGAAAAAGGGGCGTGTTTATGATTCAGCTGGGTTTTGACGCCACACAGGTAAAACGTATCGAACATAGCCTGCAAAACCCCCGCTTTGTGCAGCGCGTGTTTTCGCAGCAGGAATGGGCGCTCATCTCTGCCCGGCCCCACCCGGCCGAAACGGCGGCGGCGCATTTTGCCGCAAAAGAGGCGCTGTCAAAAGCGCTTGGGTGCGGGCTGTTTGGGTTTGCGCTTGCCGAAGCCGCGGTGTTGCGGCGCGAAGGCGGTGCCCCTTATTTTGCACTAACCGGGGCACTGGCAAAAACGCTGCAAAGCCGCGGCCTTGTGGCAGAGGTTTCGCTGTCGCACGAGGGCGGGTTTGCGTTTGCCTGCGTGCTGCTGCAGCCGGTATAAGGCGGCGGCGCGGTTAAAGAAAAAGTAAAAGTCAGGTGGTGTTTTGCAATGCGCACGTTGGGTAAGATATTGCTTTGGGTATTGATGGTCGTGCTTTTTGTGGCACTGGTCGTCGGCGGCGCGGTGGGTTATTTTTACTATACTGCCGTGCCGGGTGACACCACTGCCGCCGAGCTGACTATTTTGGCAAAAGACGCAGGGGAAGCACAGCAGGACATTACGCTTGCACCGGCAGGCTGGCAGCTGAACACCCCGATACTGGGCGGCTTTTTTTGGCGCACCTTTGGGCAAACGGCCCCCACAGAGGGGCAGGAATACGACTGGGGGCAGGCTGAAGCCGCGCCGCTTGCCTACCCGCTGTCGGCTAAAACGGTGCAGATTGACATCAGCAATGCCGGTGGCAGTGTGTTTTCGGGCGCGCCGGACGCGTACAGCTCGTTTACCTACCCCGCCAGCGGGCGCTATTTTTACCGCGTTTCGGTAGAGGTGCCGGCTGCGGCCGACGGCGAGCGGCCTAAAGAGTACGGCACGCTGGAATACCGGTTTACGTTAAAAGTTGCCGTGACGGTGAACGCCTTTTTGTCGGATGACAGGGTAAAGCAGGGCGACGTGATTGCCGTGCGGGTAGAAAATAACCTGGACGGGCTGCAGCCCACCGGCAGCAGTGCGTTGGGGCCGGTGAACTTTATCGCCTCCGGTGGCGGGTATGTGGCATTTGTGCCGGTGGCCTATAACCGCGAAACGGGCGACTATACCATAGAGGTACAGTGCGGCGATGCGTCGTTTAGCCTGCCGGTGAGCGTGGAGTATAAACCGTACACCAAAAAAGAATTTGCCTCAGCAGAGGAATTGCCGGACGCGATGCCGAAGACTGCGGCGGGTACGGCGCAGTACCGCGACACCATTTGGCCGCTGTATGACACCCAGCGCCCCACCCAGCTGTGGCAGGGCATCTTTCAAAAGCCGGTAGACGGGCTTATCCGGTACGAATACGGGATGGGCAGCCTGTTGCCGGGGGCCACGGTGTCACAGCGCCACAGCGGTATTGATTACGCAGCAACGGCAAATGACACCCCCGTAGTGGCCCCGGCCGGCGGTGAAATTGTGTTCGCCGGCAACTTGGCACTCACCGGCAACACGGTCGTCATCGAGCATGGCGGCGGGGTAAAAAGCTATTTGTTCTTTTTGTCCAGCATTGCCGTCAGCGGCGGGCAAACGGTGGAAAAAGGCGCGCAGATTGGCACGCTGAACACCGACAAGCCGCTGCACTATGAAATCCGCATTGGCAGCCAAAGCGTTGACCCTGCCCCCATTCTTGCGGGCAGCAGCGCGTTGTACCGTTAAAAATAAAAAAGTGAATTTAGTTTTTGGGAGGCAAAGGCATGAAAAAGATTGGGTTTATCGGCGTTGGTGTGATGGGCAGCCCCATGGTATTAAATTTGATGAAAGCGGGCTTTGAGGTAACGGTGTACTCGCGCACCCGCGCAAAATGCGAAACCGTGCTGCAGGCGGGCGCCGTGTGGGCGGCCAGCCCCGCGCAGTGCGCACAGGGGCAGGACGCGGTCATCACGATGGTGGGCTACCCCACCGACGTGCGGCAGGTGTATTTTGGCGAGGGCGGCATTTTTGAAAGCATCAAACCGGGCCTGCTGCTGATTGACATGACAACCACCAGCCCGCGTCTTTCGCAGGAGATCACAAAGCGCGCCGAAGAGGCGGGTGCGTTTGCGCTGGACGCCCCGGTGTCCGGCGGCGACGTGGGCGCGCAAAACGGCACGCTAGCCATTATGGTGGGCGGCGACAAAGCGGCGTTTGAACAGGCAAAGCCGCTGTTTGAGGCCGTGGGCAAAAACATTGTGTACGAGGGCCCTGCCGGTGCCGGGCAGCACACGAAAATGGCAAACCAAATCGCCATTGCCGGTGCGGTGAGCGGCGTTTGTGAGGCCATTGCCTATGGCCGCGCCGAGGGGCTGGATTTGCAGACCATGCTGCAAACCATCAGCACTGGTGCTGCGGGCAGCTGGCAGATGGCAAACAACGGCCCGCGCATGCTGGCCGGCGATTTTGCCCCCGGCTTTTACATCAAGCACTACATTAAAGATATGAAGATTGCCCAAACCGAAGCAGATGCCGCCGGGGTGGAGCTGGGTATTTTGTCCGATGTATTGATGATGTATGAAGAACTGGCCGAAGAGGGCCTTGGTGACCTTGGCACCCAGGCACTGCTGAAATATTACGAGCCCGACGATGTGGAATAACCCCGCCGGTTTTGCAGCTTATAGCTAAAACAGTAAAAACAGCGCACTATGCGGGGGGGGGAAATGCAACCCGTAAAGTGCGCTGCTTTTTTGCGGGCAAAAGTGCGCTGAAAGCGATAAATGGAATAGCCTGCCACTACAAAACGGAAACAAACTTGAACAGTGTACGATTTGTTGTTAAAATAATAATATTGAAATGGTACCTTACCCACAGTATAAAAGGTGGGCGCAAAAGGTTGAATGCGTTGAATGCAAAGAAAGAGGGGAGTGCATGGGGTAATTGAATAAGATTTTAAAAGAGAAAATACGCGAGGCGTTATCCTCGGTATTGCCGATTACCGGTATTGTGCTGGTGCTCAGCATGACAGTGGCGCCGATGCCGCTGGGTACGCTGCTGCTGTTTTTAGCCGGGGCGGTGCTGCTGGTGGTGGGCATGGGTTTTTTTTCGCTGGGGGCGGATATTTCCATGATGCCGCTGGGCGAAGCCATGGGCACGCAGGTAGGCAGCATGCGCCGCTGGCAAATGGTGGCCGTGCTGAGCTTTTTGCTGGGGGCTGTTGTCACGGTGGCAGAGCCGGATTTGCAGGTGCTGGCAAAGCAGGTGCCCGCCATCCCGGACAGTGTGTTGATTTTTACCGTTGCCGCAGGGGTGGGCCTGTTTTTGGCGCTGGCCATGCTGCGCACCCGGTTTCACTGGCCGCTGGCGCGCCTGCTTTTGGTGTTTTACCCGGTGGTGTTTTTGCTGGCACTGTTTGCCCCGCCCGATTTTATTGCGGTGGCGTTTGATGCCGGCGGGGTGACCACCGGCCCGGTGACCGTGCCGTTTATCATGGCGCTTGGTGTGGGTATGGCGGCTGTTTTTGGGCATGACAGCAAGGAGGACAGCTTTGGGCTGGTGGCCCTATGCTCGGTAGGCCCTATTTTTATGGTGCTGCTGTTGGGTATCGTGTACCACCCGTCCGGGGCTGCCGCCAGTACCTTTGTGCCACAAGAGGTGTTTACCACGCAGGATGTTGCACGCCAGTTTGTGCAACAGGCACCGCTGTTTTTGAAAGAGGTCTCGCTTGCGCTGGCGCCAGTAGTGGTGGCATTTATCGCGTTTCAGCTGTATTGCCGCTGTATGCCGCGCCGCAAGTTGGTGCAAGCTGCGGTTGGGGTGCTGTACACACTGGTGGGGCTGGTGTTGTTTCTCACTGGGGTCAACGTGGGCTTTATGCCTGCCGGGCAATATCTGGGCAGCGAGTTGGCTTCCTCCAACACCCCTTGGCTGTTATTGCCGGTGGGCTTTGTGGTGGGCTGGTTTATTGTGACGGCAGAGCCCGCGGTGCACGTGCTGACCGCGCAGGTAGAAGAGGTGTCCGGCGGCGCAATCTCCCGCCGTGCTATGCTGCGCGGGCTTTCAATAGGGGTATCGGTCTCCGTTACGTTGGCTATGGTGCGGGTGCTGACCGGGCTTTCAATTTTTTGGTTTTTAATCCCCGGTTACCTGCTGGCGCTGGGGCTGTCGTTTTTTGTGCCGCCCATTTTTACCGGTATTGCGTTTGACTCCGGCGGGGTGGCAAGCGGGCCGATGACGGCCACGTTTTTACTGCCGTTTGCCATGGGCGCCAGTGAAAGCCTTGGCGGCAATTTGCTGACCGACGCGTTTGGCGTGGTGGCAATGGTGGCAATGACCCCGCTGGTGACCATTCAACTAATGGGTTTTGCCTTTGGCCGTAAGGCACAGGCTGAAAAACGCAGGGCAGCCGCGGCAGAGGATGAAATTATTGAATATGACTGTGGCTACGGATGTGAGGAGGGGCAAGCATGACACAAAACCAAACGCAGCAGGGCGCAAAACTGCTGGTTGCCATTTTAGACAAAGGCCGTGCATTGGGCGCGGCCGGCCTGTGCGGGCAGTGTATGCCACATACCATTTTGCCTGCCCGCGGCACGGCCAACAATGAACTGCTTGACTATTTGGGCCTTGCGCGCAACGCGAAAGAAGTACTGCTGGTGCTGCTTGCACCGGGTGCAGGCAGCACCGTGTTGCAAAGCATTGCGCAAAAGCTGGAGCTGCAACGGCCAGGGCATGGCATTGCGCTAACGGTGCCGCTGTCCGGTGTCAGCAGCCGTGCCATGCAGCTGGCACAGCAGGGGGCGGCTACCACAACGCAGACGGGAGGGCAAAAGAACATGAAAGAAAAACCGCATTACGATTTGGTGCTGGCAGTGGTAAACGAGGGCACGACCGACCTTGCCGTTGATGCCGCACACGCTGCCGGGGCACGCGGCGGCACCTTGCTGCACGGGCGCAGCACCGGCGATGCCACCGGTTTTTTGGGCGTTGCCCTGCCGCCGGAGCGAGAGGTTGTTGCCATTGTGGTGCAAAGCAGCCAGCGCCGTGCGGTGCTGGGGGCTATCAACCAGGCGGCGGGCCTTGCCAGCCCGGCACAGGGGCTGGTGTTTTCGGTACCGGTCGATGAGGTGGAGGGCCTGCACGAGCCTTTGTTGCAGGCGGATACCTAATATAAAAAGCACACAGGGCAGGGCGCCGCGGCGCCCTGCCCTGTGTTGTTTGTTCAATTATGAAGGTTGCGGCCCATCAGGCGTTGGGTGCCACCATGCGCTCAGCCGCCTTGTATATGTCGCCGCAGCCCAGTGTAATTACAAGGTCACCGGCCACCGCATTTTTTGTAATGTAATCCACAATGCCGTCAAAATCGGCAAACCACACACTGCCGGGGATCAGTGCCGCAAGGTCTGCGGTGTAAATATGGTAATCGTCATTTGTTTCGCGGCTGCCCATAATTTCGCTCATCACCACATGGTCGGCAATTTGCAGCACCCGCGCAAAGTCTTGCAACAGCAGCTTGGTGCGCGAATAGGTGAACGGTTGAAACACCGCAATCACCCGCGCAAAGCCCATCTGCTTTGCCGCCGAAAGGGTGGCTTGCAGCTCGGTGGGGTGGTGGGCGTAATCGTCCGCCACGGTGGCGCCGGATGCGGTGTGCCCCAAAATTTCAAACCGGCGGCCGGTACCACTAAATGCAGCCAGCCCTGCTGTAATCTGCTGTGCCGTGCAGCCCGCAAGAGAAGTGGCGGCAAACGCGGCCAGCGA
>JAQVCK010000243.1 GCA_028689835.1 Pygmaiobacter sp.
TTTGCGAGACAAAAAACAATCCGCATCGCATAGTCTGTCTCTAATGTGAGATGCAACGCGAGCTCCCCCTTCTATTGCTTTTGCATTCAAAAGTATACTGTTTTGGTGCGGGTTGAGTATACCAGCAATTTCAAAAAAAGTCAAGCAATCGCGCATTTTTTAAGGTTATGGTGCAATTCATCTATATTAATCAAGAAAATCTTTCAGTTTTTTCGAGCGGCTGGGGTGGCGCAGCTTGCGCAGTGCTTTGGCCTCAATTTGGCGGATGCGCTCGCGTGTAACATTAAATTCCTTGCCCACTTCCTCTAATGTGCGGGGGCGGCCATCTTCAAGGCCAAACCGCAGGCGCAGCACTTTTTCTTCGCGCGGGGTCAGGGTTTTCAACACGCCCGACAGCTGTTCTTTCAGCAATGTGTGGCTTGCGGCTTCCGCCGGTACCGGGGCATCCTCATCCGGGATAAAATCACCAAGGTGGCTGTCCTCCTCTTCGCCGATGGGGGTTTCAAGGCTGACAGGCTCCTGCGCAACACGCATGATCTCGCGCACTTTTTCCACCGGCATATCCAGCTCATCACTGATTTCCTCCGGCGTAGGCTCGTGGCCATTGCGGTGTAACAGCTGGCTGGACACCTTTTTTACTTTATTAATGGTCTCGACCATATGCACCGGGATACGAATCGTGCGGGCCTGATCGGCGATGGCACGGGTGATGGCCTGGCGGATCCACCATGTGGCATAGGTTGAAAACTTAAAGCCCTTCGTGTGGTCAAACTTTTCAACCGCCTTGATGAGGCCAAGGTTCCCCTCCTGAATTAAGTCCAAAAACTGCATGCCACGCCCGACATACCGTTTTGCAATCGAGACCACAAGACGCAGGTTGGCTTCGGCAAGGCGCTGCTTTGCACGCTCGTCACCCTCTAAAATACGCTCTGCCAGCCGCACCTCTTCTTCTGGTGTCAGCAACGGCACACGGCCAATCTCTTTCAGATAAACTTTTACGGGGTCATCAATCGAAACGCCTTCAGCGGCAAGCGCGCCCTCAAACTGATCGGTGTTTTCCTCGGTCAGCTTAAACTCTTCAATGTCGGGGTCCGGCTCGTCGACCACTTCAATATTGTGGGCGTCCAGCGTTTCATACAGCTTATCCACCTGATCAACGTCAAACCCGATTTCCTCCATTGCATCGCTGATCTCTTTTGTGGTCAGCTTGCCATGTTTTTTGCCGTTTTCAATCAGTTCTCGGATTACTGTTTTTTTATCTGCCATACGTTCCAGTCCCCTTTTTCTGTGTTTATTTTCGCTTGTTCTTTAACTGTTGTAAATAACCTTCAATATCTTGCTCGCTCATCTCGGCGGCGCGGCTACCCAGCGGCACCCCCTCTTCGATGCGGTCGATATAAAACTGTAAATCGTCTTCGGTAAAGGTGTAATCATACCGCTTTGCCAGCAGGCGGTTTAGCATATCAAATGCACTTTGCGATAGCTCCCCCGAAAGCTGTGCCATCTCCACATAGACCCCCTGTTGCTGTTTGGCCAACAACAGGCTAAAAATTTCTTTTGTCTCCGGCAGCAAAAACCGCTCTGGGGTAAGGCGTTGCGTCGCCATCGGCAAAAAGCCCGGCTGGCGCACCAGCGCCGTGACCAGTTGTAACTCGGCCAACGCCACACCCTGCGCCTTTTGCCCACCCAGTGTAAAGGGCACCTGTACCGCGCCCACCAGCCCCTCTTTGAGCAGTTCTTTTTCCCACTCGCGGTTTGCCTCTCGGCTTTTGTTGCGCACCTTTGAACCGACTTGTATCTGCACAGCCTTTTTGTCCACGTCGGTTTCTTCGGCCACACGGCCAATGTACACTTCTCGCTCGGTCGCGCTCATGCGGCCAGACAAAATTTCTACCGCATCTTTCAGGTACCCCACACGGCCATCGGGCTTTGTCACATCGTACTTTGCCTTTGCGCGCGAAAGCTCGTACTCAATCGCATTGCTGCAACCGTCTAGCAGCATCCGAAACCGGTCCGGCCCATATTTTTTCAAAAACTCGTCCGGGTCTTTTGCGCCTTGCACCGTTAAAATTGAAACCTTTACCGGCTCGGTGGCCAGCATGCCGATTGCGCGCCGCGTCGCCTTCTGCCCCGCCTCGTCACTGTCGTAAGACAGCACCAGCTCATCGGCATAGTTTGAAAGCAACCGCGCTTGCTCGGTGGTGAATGCCGTGCCAAGCGGGGCAACCGCTGTGTCAAACCCACCCTGATGCAATGCAATCGCATCCATATACCCCTCGCAAAGGATATACCGTCGGCTTTTCGACTTTTTGGCGACGTTGAGTGCAAACATATTGCGGCTTTTTTTAAATACCGGCGTGTCACCGCTGTTTAAATATTTCGGGCCGCCCTCATCCCCCATGCGTCTGCCGCCAAACGCAATTACGTTGCCGCGCAAATCGATAATGGGGAACATGACTCTATCGTGGAAAAAGTCGTAGGTACCGCCGCGCTGCCCCCGTTTAATGACGCCGCCCGCCAGCATTTCCTCTTCGGTGTACCCCAGTTTTTTCAAGTGGTTACTGGTATCGTAATACCCCGGCGGCGAATACCCAAGCCCAAACCGGCGTATTGTACCGTCGGTCAGCGCACGCCCCCGCAAATAGCGCCGGGCCTCGCGCCCCATGTCGGCGTTTAGGCAGTCAAAATAAAAACGAGCCACGTCCTTATTCATCGCCAAAATGCGGCGTTTGATATTACCCACATCGTCCTGCTCGTCCGGTGCCGGCATACCCGCACGCGATGCCAAAAAGCGCACCGCCTCAACATAATCAAGGTTGTTCAGCCGTTTGATAAAGGTAATTGCATCGCCGCCCGCCCCACAGCCAAAACAATAAAAGCTGGTGGTTTCGGGGTAAACGACAAAGGATGGCGTTTTTTCGCTGTGAAACGGGCACAGCCCGGTGTATGTGCGCCCACGCCGCCGCAACTGCACATAGCTGCCAATCAGCTCAGTGATATCGGTACGCTGTGAAAGCTCTTGTATATAATCCGGTGAAATCGACATCGGCCACACCCCCTTCCCGCACAT
>JAQVCK010000244.1 GCA_028689835.1 Pygmaiobacter sp.
TGGCTTTTAGCCCTAAAAAGTCCATCTTTTTTGCCAGTGTGCCTTCAGACCGTACATCAAACTCGTCTGGCCCCGCAAAGGTGCGTACCCGTGTGGTGCCGGCAATGCTGTGCTGGCGGCGGCTGGATGCCGCCGGCCCATTGATGCAACCACCTTTACAGGCGTTCATTTCAATAAAACAGTTGGTTAAGTGCCCGGCTTCGATTTCTTCTAGTGCGGCCTTGCAACTCTCCACGCCATCCACCGGGATATAACTGTACCCGGTGTTTTCGGTGTGCATGCTGGCAATGATACCACCTGCAATCGGGAAGAACCGCGCCCGCTTGCCGCTTTCGTCTTCGCCGTCCGGCTCAAATTCAACCTGCTCGTCTTCCATCCAACGTTCTAGGTCTTCAAATGTCAGCACCACATCACAAATGCCATAAATACTGGCTTCCTCTTTTTTAGAGATGCACGGGCCAATAAAAACGGCTGCGGCACCGGGGTTTTGTTCTTTAATTAGCTGGCAGTGCGCCAGCATAGGGGAGAGTACCCCTGCAAGGTAGGGCAAGGCCCCGGGGTAGTATTTTTGGATTAAGGTGTTAACCGTATGGCAGCAAGAAGAAATGATGACAGGGTGGTTGCCGTCTGCAATCAGCTCTTCGTACTTTTTTTTAACAATGCCCGCGCCAATGGCAGTTTCTTCTGCCCAAGCAAAGCCCAGTTTACCCAACGCACGGCGCACTGTACGAAAATTGCTGACGCCAAATTCAGAAATAAAGGAGGGGGCTACGCTGGCGATGACATTACGGCCAGAGGCAATGAGCTCTTTTACCTTGGGCAAATCGTCACGAATGACTTTAGCGTTTTGCGGGCAGTTTACAAAGCATTCACCGCACAAAATACATTCGTCTGATACGATGTTGGCCTGATTATCCGCAAACCGAATACTCTTCACCGGGCAATGGCGAATACATTTATAGCAGTTTTTGCAGTTTGATTTTTTCAGCCCAAGAAAGTCGCTCATTATGCGTTCACCTTTAAAATGTAATGGTCAAAAATTTCTTTAAAGTTGTCGGGTGAAACCCCGGTAATGATTTCATCATCTACTTTAATGGTTACGCCGCTGGTACATTTGCCAAGGCAAAATGCGGCAGAGACATTTACCTTGTCGGTCAGGTGGTGTTTTTCCAGTGCTTCTTTCATCAAATTAATGATATTGTAAGACCCTTTTAAATGACACGAGCTGCCCACACAGATATAAATATTCACACAACTCACCCTTTTTTTTAAATACTGGATGGCTAGACAAAAAAATAATAGGTATGTTAAATAGTTAACACACCTATTATAATATAGCAATCTGAAAGGGTCAAGCGATAAATAGTACTAAAAGCGACTTAAGTGTGAAAATTGTATGCAAGTTTTACTTCACACTGAACAACAACTCGCCGTAAGAGGGCGAAGGCCAGTATTTCTTTGAAACAAGCGCCTCTAGTTCATCCGCAATGGCGCGTACTTCCTGCATCGAAACGAAGATGATGTCGCGGTAGTAATTTGCCTGTGCTTTATTCTCGGCATAGTTTCTTGCGGCAAGCAGTTCGTTTTCCAACCGGTTGGTACGGCTGTACAAGCAGCCTGCAAGGGTAGAAAGCTTATTGACCATCTCTTCTTCCACGTCGCAGTTGATGCTTTTGCCGAGTTGCTTTTTCTTGAGGGCAGAATCAGTTAAGGTTTCGGTATAGCTCAACGTGGCGGGCAGAATGTCTTTTTTGACAATATCCAGCATGGTCAGTGCTTCAATGTTGAGGGTTTTGCAGTATTTTTCAAGCAGAATCTCATAACGCGATTCCAGCTCTGCCTCGGTGTAAATCTTGTTGCGGGTGAACAACTCAATGTTCTTTTCTTTCACAAGGTAGGGCAGGGCATCGACCGTGGTTTTCAGGTTTAGCAGGCCGCGCTCACGCGCTTCTTCCACCCATTCGTCGGCATAGTTGTTGCCGTTGAAGATGATGCGCTTATGTGCCACAATTGTCTCTTTTACAAGGTCATGCAGCGCGATATCAAAATCCTCAGCCTTTTCAAGGCGGTCGGCAAAGATGCTAAGCTCTTCCGCAACAATGGTGTTCAGCATCGTGTTGCAGTCGGCAATTGACTGGTTGGAGCCAACCATGCGGAACTCGAACTTGTTACCGGTGAAGGCAAACGGGGAAGTACGGTTGCGGTCGGTGTTGTCACGCAGAATATGGGGCAGCGTATGCACACCAATACGCATTTCCACAGCGTCTTTGTGGTCCAGCGCGGCGTCGGTCTCAATGGCGTGCAATACTTCGGCAAGGTCATCGCCGACAAACATTGAAACAATAGCCGGGGGGGCCTCGTTAGCACCCAAACGGTGGTCGTTGCCCGCAGAGGCAACCGAGATGCGCAGCAGGTCCTGATACTCATCCACGCCCTTAATGACAGCAGACAGGAACAGCAGGAACTGTGCGTTCTCACGGGGGCTGTCGCCCGGCTCCAGCAGGTTGGTGCCGCCATCGGTAGAAATGGACCAGTTGTTGTGCTTGCCGCTGCCGTTAACGCCGGCAAAGGGCTTTTCGTGCAACAGGCAAACCAAATCATGGCGGGCAGCAACTTTCTGCATCAGTTCCATCGTCAACTGGTTGTGGTCGGTCGCAATATTTGTGGTGGTGAAAATCGGTGCGAGCTCGTGCTGAGCAGGCGCGACCTCGTTGTGCTCGGTTTTGGCATAGATGCCAAGCTTCCAAAGCTCTTCGTCCAAGTCATGCATAAATTCGGAAACACGGGTTTTCAGTGAACCAAAATAATGGTCTTCCAGCTCCTGCCCTTTTGGTGGTTTTGCGCCAAACAGGGTGCGGCCGCAGTAAATCAGGTCGCGGCGCTGCTCGTAAAGGGCTTTGTCAATCAAAAAGTATTCCTGCTCGGGGCCGACGGTGGTGTTGACCTTGATGGTCTCGGTGTCGCCAAACAGGCGCAAAATGCGCAGGGCCTGCTTGCTGAGCACCTGCATGCTGCGCAGCAACGGGGTCTTTTTGTCCAATGCTTCACCACCGTAAGAGCA
>JAQVCK010000245.1:0-1959 GCA_028689835.1 Pygmaiobacter sp.
GGGCCTCAGTTTTGGCCATCTCGGCGGTCAGGGTGGACTCGTAAGTGCCGGAAGCAGCGGTGACCACGTTGACCGGCACACCGGTCTCATCGGTGTACTGTTTTGCCAGCGCGACCCACTGGTCCGCCTGCTCGGGCTTGAAGTTCAGGTAATACACAGAGCCAGTCGCGCCGCTTGCAGACGAGCTTGCAGGGGTGGACGCTGCGGCGCTGGACGACGAGGTGGCCCCGCCGCAGGCTGCCATCGAAGCCGCCATAGCAAGCGCGAGCACGATAGAAAGTGCCTTTTTCATAAATGTTTCTCTCCTTTTTTAAATTCGTCTTTTATGCAAACCGGGGCGTCCCCCGGCTCAACACAGGGATAGGGTGCTTTCGCCTTCGGCCAGTGTGGCCTCCAGCGCAAGGTTGCCCGGCGGGTCGCTGTGCTCAATTTGGCGCAGCAGCAGCGAAACGCTGGTGTCGGCCATTTCCTCCTGCGGCTGCCGCAGGCTGGAAAGGCTGGGGATGCAGTAATCCACAAGGGGGATACCGTCGAACCCTAAAAACGAAATATCCTGCGGTACCCGCAGCCCCTCCTCATGCACGGCGCGCATGGCGCCAATGGCAATCAGGTCGGACATGCAGAAAACCGCGCTCAGTGTGCGGTCACGGGCCAGCAGCTTTTTCATCGCCTTGTAGCCCGACTGAATGCGAAAGGAAGAAGTTTGGTAATGGCCTTCGTCAAACGGGGCGCCGGCTTTGGCGGCGGCTTCGGTAAAGCCCTCGTACCGCAGGCGGCTGATGTAAGACAGCTTGCGGTCGCCGCCGATGATGCCGATGTTGTTGTGCCCGTTTTTTGCAAGATAGCGAAACGCTTCGCCCCCGGCCTGCCGGTCGTCGACACCCACCTGCGAGAGATTGGGGTATAGCAGCCCGCGAAACAGCGACGAAGTCAGCACGCAGGGCACCGAAATGTCGTGAAAATCTTTTTCAAAGTATTCAATGTTGCCGCCAAGAAAAATGATGCCCGCCGGTTTTTGCTCCCGCGCAAGCTGTGCGCCGGTCAATACCTCGTTCGCGTCCTCATCAATATAATGTACCTCTGCGGCATAGCCCTCGCTTGCAATCTGCGACTGCATGCGTTCCAGAATACCCTCAAAAAACAGGTTGGCCGTGCCTTTTACCACGACGCAGATACTTTTGCGGTGCTGGGCCTTTAGCTGCCGGGCGTTTGAGTTTGGTACAAAGCCGCATTCGGCAACAATCTCGCGCACCCGCTGCTTGGTCTCTTCCGACACGTCGGGGTGGTCGTTCAGCGCGCGGGACACGGTGGAAACGGCACAGCCCGCTTTGCGGGCGATATCTTTGATCGTCATGTGGCTGGCTCCCTGGTTTCTATTACCGGAAACGCTACCGGAAACGTTTCCAACACCTTCATTATAAATCTGTCAAATTATGAAGTCAACAGGGCGTGCACAACTTTGTCAAAACAGCTGTGGCTGCGGGTTGTTTTTTGTGCAATTTGCGCCCAAATTATGGAAGAAAAATGACAATTTTCAAAAGTGGCACCCAACGCGAAAAATAGTTTAAAAATAGCATAGACATTGCGATTTGTCTGTGCTATACTCCCGTTTCGTAATGCCGCAATCAAGTCGCACGGCATACCGCAGGAGGGTACTGAACATGAAACACAAAGCGCCGCGCGCACGTGCCGTGGCCATTACGCAGGGTGTCATCTGGAAACAGATGCTGGCGTTCTTTTTCCCCATCTTATTGGGGACCTTTTTCCAGCAGCTTTACAACACGGCCGACGCGGTAATTGTGGGGCAGTTTGTGGGCAAACAGGCGTTGGCCGCAGTGGGGGGCACCACCGGTACACTGATTAATTTGATCGTCAACCTGTTTATGGGGTTGTCTGCCGGCACCACGGTGGTTATTGCCCAGCTGGTGGGGGCAAAGCGCCGCGCCGGGGTGCGCCGTG
>JAQVCK010000245.1:1969-3051 GCA_028689835.1 Pygmaiobacter sp.
CATACCTCGCTGGCGCTTGCTGCGCTTGCGGGTGCAGGGATGACCGTGCTGGGGTTATTGTTTGCCGGCCCTGCGCTGCGCGCAATGGATACCCCTGCCGATGTGTTGCCCCATGCACAAAGCTATTTAAACATTGTTTTGCTGGGGTTTGTGCCGTCTTTCCTTTATAATATGGGCTCTGGCGTGCTGCGCGCCGTGGGGGACACCCGCCGCCCGCTGTACTTTTTAATCACGGCCTGCCTTGTCAATATCGCACTGGACCTGCTTTTGGTGGCGGGCTTTGGCATGGGGGTGGCAGGCGCCGCGCTGGCGACTATTTTGTCGCAAACCCTTGCCGCGGTGCTGACCATACTGTCGCTTGCAAAGCGCGAGGACGCGATTCGGTTTGAATGGCGCCGGCTGCGGTTTTCCGGCAAGCAGCTGGCCGCCGTGTTAAAGGTGGGCCTGCCCGCCGGGCTGCAATCCAATATGTACGCCATTGCCAACATCATTATTCAGGCCTGCATCAACAGCTTTGGCACCAATGCCAGCGCCGCGTGGACGGCGTATGGTAAGGTGGACGGCCTGTTTTGGATGGTCATGGGCGCGTTTGGCATTTCGGTCACCACTTTTGCGGGCCAAAACTTTGGTGCGGGCCAGCTAGAGCGGGTAAAAAAGAGCGCGTGGGTGGGCCTTGGCCTTGCCAGCGGCACCGCCGCGCTACTCAGCGTGCTGGTGTGCAGCTTCCGCGCGCCGTTGCTTGGCATTTTTACCAGTGATGCCGCCGTGCTGCAAATTGGCGAGGGCATTGTGTGGATGATGGCCCCGTATTATTTGACCTATGTCTGTATTGAAATTTTTGCCGCGGTCATTCGCGGCTGTGGCGAATCGCTGTCGCCGATGCTGATGACGGCGGGCGGCGTGTGCGTGCTGCGTTTGGTGTGGATCGCCGTGGCGCTGCCGCAAAGTTACAGCCTGACAACGGTGCTCGTCAGCTACCCGCTGAGCTGGATAGTAACCAGCGCAATGTTTGTCATCTATTACCGGTTTGGCGGCTGGCGCCGGCGCGTCGGGCTGGACCCCGCAAAGTTCAATTTCAGGCC
>JAQVCK010000051.1 GCA_028689835.1 Pygmaiobacter sp.
AAGGTGCTGCTTGCACAGCAGGGCTTAACGCTTTCGCTTGGTGGCACAGGCGGGCAAACGGTAGAAATCACCGCAGGGGTTAAGCGCCCCAGGCGTTTTAAATAAATAAGTTGACCTTTCGTTTTTCACCAAACAGCAAAGTAAAAGGAGCATGAATATGATTCGACTGAAAAAACTTGCGGTAGTTCTGCTGGCAGCAGTGCTGACATTTTCGGGTTGTGCGGGTGCGGGTGCCTCTGCCGGCACTTCGGCCAGTGCCGCGCCTGCCACGGCCACACCGGCACAGCCGACCAGCATCAAAATTGCGCTCGGGTCCGAGCCGGATAACCTCGACCCGATGCTTTCGGCCGCGACGGACACTTCTTCGGTGATGATGAACGTATTTGAGGGGTTGCTGGGCTTTAACACCAAGGGGGAGTTTATCCCGGCAATCGCTGAAAGCTACACTATTTCGCAGGACGAGCTGACCTATACCTTTACCATCAAGCAGGGCATCCAGTTCCACGACGGCAAAAGCTGCACCGCGCAGGACGTCAAATACACCTATGACAAGCTGGCCGGGCTGGACGGCGGCACGCCGCTCAACACGACCCTCAGCCAAGAGCTGGAAAAGGTGGAGTGTCCGGACGATTACACCGCGGTGCTGACCTTAAAAAACAAGGATGCCGGCTTTTTGAGCAAGGCGACCATCTCGATTGTTGAAAAAGATTACGAGCAGAACAGCACCCAGCCCATCGGCACCGGCCCGTACAAGTTTGCCGAGTACGTCAAGGGCCAGAAGTTGGTGCTGGAAAAGAACGACACCTACAACACCATTACCGACCGCAAGCCCACCATCGACCGCGTGGAGTTTGAAATCATGACCGACGAAAACGCAAAGCTGATGGCGCTGAAATCCGGCGACCTTGACATTGCGGGCGTCAGCTCGACCAACGTGCCCGCGCTGAAAGATGAATTTACCATTGTGCAGGGCCCGCAGAACATGGTGCAGGTGTTTGCGCTGAACAACAAGGTAAAGCCGCTCGACGATGTGCGGGTGCGCCAGGCAATTTGCTACGCCATCGACAAAGACGAGATTATCAACGTGGTTTCGGGCGGCAACGGCGCTAAAGTAGAATCCTTCCTCAGCCCCAGCATGGCCACCTACTACAACGATAAGCTGAATGCCTATACTTTAAACCTTGATAAGGCCAAAGAGCTGCTGGCCGACGCGGGCTATGCAAACGGGTTTGACCTCACCATCAAAGTGCCGTCCAACTACCAGATGCATATCGACACCGCGCAGGTCATCAAAGACGAGCTTGCCAAAATCGGCATCAATGTCAATATTGAACTGGTGGAGTGGGCACAGTGGCTGGATGGCGTGTACACCAACCGCGACTATGAAGCGACCATCATCGGCCACAGCGGCAAGCTGGACCCGCAGGACTTCCTCAACCGTTTTTCGTCCACCTATGCCAAAAACTACTTCAATTTCTCGGATGCCGATTATGACGCGCTGATTGAAAAAGCGGCTTCCACCGCCGACCAGGCTGCCCGTGCTGATTACTACAAGCAGTGCCAGCAACTGCTTGTGGACAAAGCAGCCTCGGTGTTCATTCAGGACCCGTACATCAACTTTGCAGTTGCAAAGCGAGTGGAGGGGCTGAAAATCTACCCAGTCACCTTCTTTAACCTGTGTGACCTGACGGTGGTGGCATAACCTGCTATGAAAACCGCGTTTTTTGTACTGAAAAAGCTGGGCGCCGCGCTGGCAACACTGTTCTTGATTTCGGTGCTGACCTTTTGTGTGTTTCAAATTCTGCCCGGCAACCCCGCACACATTATTTTGGGGGTGGACGCCGACCCGTTGCAGGTAGAGGCCCTGTCAAAAGAAATGGGGCTAAACCTGCCGCTGCAACAGCGATACATCAACTGGGTGGTGGGGCTGTTTAGCGGGGACCTTGGCAATTCGCTGCGCTACCAGACACCGGTGGCACAGTTGATTGCCGATAGCCTGCCGGTGACAGTGTCGCTGACGGCCATGGCCTTGCTGATCACCGTGGTGCTGGTGGTGCCGCTGTCGGTCTACCTTGCCAAAAACAACAACCGCGCGCTGCCCACGGCAATTTCTGCGCTGTTGCAGCTGGGGGTGGCCGTGCCGTCATTCTGGCTTTCCATCTTACTGGTGCTTATTTTTGCAGTGAACTTGCGGTGGCTGCCGTCCGGCGACTTTGTGCCGTTTACAACCAGTGTCACCGGGGCTTTGCGCTCGCTGGTGCTGCCGGCGGTGGCTATTTCGGTCGGTACAACGGCGGTGGTGATACGGTACTTAAAAAATACATTGCTGGACCAGATGGGCATGGATTATGTGCGCACCGCGCGCAGCAAGGGGCTTGCCCAAAACGAGGTGTTGTACCGGCATGTGCTGAAAAACGCGCTGCTGCCCACGGTGACGATTCTTGGCATGATTGTGGTGGAAGTGCTGGGGGGCAGCATTATTGTGGAAAATGTCTTTAACCTGCCGGGCATTGGCCGGCTGATTATCACCGGCGTGGGCAACCGCGATTTCCCGCTGGTGCAGGGGCTGGTGTTCTACCTTGCCTTTACTGTAGTGGTCATCAACTTTTTGGTAGAACTGCTCTATTCGGCCATCGACCCGCGCATCCGTGTGCGGTAGGCCCTTGCCAGGAAAGGGGACGCACAGAGCGCCAATGAAAAACAAAAGTGGCAAAAGTAAAAACCTTGCGGCAGGGGCCGTACTGCTGGGCATTCTGCTGCTGGTACTGCTCGTCAGCTTCGCGTACCTGCCGTATGACCCCAACGTGATGGACACCGGGGCGATTTTTCAGCCCCCCAGTGCGGCACACCTGCTGGGCACCGACAATTTTGGCCGCGATATTTTAAGCCGGGTGATGCAGGGCTCGCAGGCCGCGTTTTTGGTAGGGGCATCCTCTGTGGGCATTGGGCTTACCGTGGGGCTGTTGCTGGGTGCGGTGGCCGGGTATGCGGGCGGCGCGGTGGACGAAGTGATTATGCGCATCATCGACGCGCAGATGGCGTTCCCCGGGGTGATTTTGGCGCTCGTGTTCATCACCGTGTTTGGCACCGGCACCCTCAACACCGCCATTGCGCTGGGCATCACCTCTATCCCACGGTTTTGCCGTGTGACCCGCGCGGGCTTTTTGCAGCTGAAAACAATGGATTATGTCAAAGCCGCGCGCTCCCGCGGGGCGGGCCCGATGCGGCTGATGGCGCTGCATATCTTGCCCAACATGGTTTCCCCCCTGCTCGTCACCATGTCGCTGGGGTTTGCCAGTGCCATTTTATCAGAGGCAGGGCTGAGCTACCTTGGCCTTGGCATACAGCCGCCCAGCCCCAGTTGGGGCATGATGCTGTATGAAGCGCAGGCCTATCTGCTGACCTACCCGTGGTATGCGGTAATCCCCGGCTGTATGATTACCCTGATGGTGCTGGGGTTCAACCTGCTGGGTGATGGGCTGCGCGATTTGACCGACGCAAAGGCCAGATAAGGGGGGCAAAACAATGGAACCATTATTACAGCTGCGCGGGCTTGGGCTCGACATCTGCACCAAAGGCGGGTGTTACCCCGCGCTCAGCGAAGTGGAATTTGAGCTTGGCCGCGGCGAGATTGTGGGCCTTGTGGGCGAATCCGGCTGCGGCAAAAGCCTCACCTCCCTTGCCATTGCGGGGCTTTTGCCCGCCGCCGCCCGCGTCAGCAGCGGGCAGATCACCTTTGATGGGCAAACCCTAACGGAGCTGACAGAGCAACAGCTGTGCCAGCTGCGCGGCAAAGAGATTTCAATGGTGTTTCAAGAGCCGATGACCGCCCTAAACCCGCTGTTGCCGGTGGGGGTGCAAATCGCCGAAGCGGTGCTGCAACACGGGCAAAAGGACAAGGCGAAGGCCCGCCAGCAGGCGCTGGACATGATGCAGCAGGTGGGGCTTTCGCGCCCGCAAGAGCTGTACTGGGAGTACCCACACCAGCTTTCCGGCGGCATGAAACAGCGCATCGTCATTGCGATGGCGCTCATCAACCACCCCGCGTTGCTAATTGCCGACGAGCCCACCACCGCGCTGGACGTGACGATACAGCACCAGATTTTACTGCTATTGCAATCGCTCAACCGTGCGCTTTCCACCACGGTGCTGCTGGTCTCGCACGACCTTGGTGTCGTGCGCGAAATTTGCGGGCGGGTTGTGGTGATGTACGCGGGGTTTGTGGTAGAGCAGGGCACAAGCGCACAAATTTTATACGACCCGCAACACCCGTATACCCGCCGGTTGCTGGAGTCACTGCCCTCGCCGCAAAAAAAGGGCCAGCCGCTGTACACCATCCCCGGGGTAGTGGCGGCGCTGGACCGCCGCAAAGCGGGGTGCTGCCCGTTTTGTGACCGCTGTGACGAGGCGGACGCACACTGCCGCACTGCACTGCCACCGCTCATGGCGCAGGGCAGCCGAACCGTGCGCTGTTTCCATGCACAGGGCGCGCAGGCAAAGGGGGCGGCGGTATGAGCGAACAGGCATTGGCGCAGCTGTGCGGTATCACGAAAGAATATCGCGTGCGTGACCACCATAATCCGTTTCGCAAGCAGTCGCTGAGGGCGGTCAACGACCTCAGCCTTGCCGTGCAGCCCGGTGAGATACTGGGTCTTGTGGGTGAATCCGGTTGTGGCAAATCCACCGCAGGGCAACTGCTGGCCGGGCTGTTGCAGCCCACCGCAGGGCAGCTGTGTTACCGCGGGCAGCCGGTAAAGGGGTTTAGCCGGGCGCAAAAGCAGGCGATGCGGCGCGAAATACAAATTATCCTGCAAGACCCGTACGCCTCGCTGAACCCCAGCCGCAAAATAGGCTGGCTGCTGCAAGAGCCGCTGAAGATCAACACCGCACTGCCGGCAGCCCAGCGCCGCGCGCGGGTGGGGCAGATGATGCAGACGGTCGGGTTAGACGAAAGCTATTTAAACGCCTACCCGCACGAGCTTTCAGGCGGGCAGCGCCAGCGTGTCAACATTGCGGCGGCACTGATGTTACAGCCCACACTGCTGGTGGCGGATGAAGCGGTATCGGCGTTGGATGTTTCCATCCAGTCGCAGATCCTTAACCTGCTGTTACAGCTAAAAAAAGCAAATCATTTGACCTATTTATTTATTTCTCACGACCTCAACGTGGTGGAGTATATGAGCGACCATATTGGGGTGATGTATCTGGGCCAGTTGGTGGAATACGGCGATGTAGAGACCGTATACCGGCACGCATTGCACCCGTATACGCAGGCATTGCTTTCGGCAGTGCCCACCGTAAACGAAACACCGCAGCAGCATATTGTGCTGCAAGGCGAAGTGCCAAGCCTATTATGCCCGCCCATCGGGTGCGCGTTTTGTACCCGGTGCAATAAGGCAAAGCCCATTTGCATGCAAACACCGGCCCCGCTGGTAGAAGTAACGCCGGGCCACAGCGTGCGCTGCCATTTTGCAGCGCAGTGAGGAGCATATGAGAATTGGCGTAATTTCAGACCTGCACGTCGATATCAACAAGGCATACCCGGTGGCAGAGCTGCTGGCACAGCAGGCGCAGCAACAACAGCTTGACGCACTGCTGTTAGCGGGGGATATTTCAAACCATGTAAGCACAACACTGGCCTTTTTAGACCGCATGAGTGCCCTTTGCACCGTGCCGTGCTGGTTTGTGCCCGGCAACCACGATTTATGGCAGCAGGGCGATGAGTACCCTGACACCACCGCATTGTACCGGCTGTATGCCCAGCATCCGGCCTGCCTAACGGGCCGCAATGTGCCGCTGGGCGGCGATTGGGTGGTGGTGGGCGAGACCGGCTGGTATGACTATTCGTTTGGCAGTGCGGCGTATACCGCGCAGCAGTTTGCCCGGCGCGAGCTGGGCGGGCGCACTTGGCAGGACAGCCTGTTTACAAGCTGGGGCCAGCCGGATGCGCAGGTACACGAAGCCATGTTGCAAAGCCTTACGGCAAAATTAAAGCAGACGCAGAGCAAAAAGCAAATTGTCGTCACCCACATGGTGACAGCCCCACAGTTTACAGTGCCAACAGGGCATGAAAACTGGGCGTATTTCAACGCTTTTTTGGGCAGCAGTGCCTATGGGCAACTGTACCGGCAGGTGGGGGTGCGCATTAGTATCATGGGGCATGTGCATTACCGAAAACAGGTAACAGAGGGTGAAACGACTTATCTGTGCAGCTGCCTCAATTATTTCAGTGAATGGCAAAGCCGAGACCCCGCAAAAGAGGTGGCCGAAGCACTGACTATCCTTGAACTGGACTGACGCAAGCAAGTGTAATAAACAACAACAGGGCCGCAAAGCAGTTGCTTTGCGGCCCTGTTGTTTTAAGATAGCATGACAGGCAACTGCCTGTCTAATGAAAAATTAGCCGTTTGCTGCTGCGCTGGCACCGGCGATGCGGCCAAAGACCACAACGTCGGCCAGTGCGTTGCCGCCCAAGCGGTTGCCAGCATGGATGCCGCCAACAACTTCGCCCGCTGCGTACAGGCCTTTAATCACGTTGCCATCGGTATCCAGCACTTCGGCATTGGTGTTGATCTGCACGCCGCCCATGGTGTGGTGAATCGACGGAGTGCGGATGGTGGCATAGAACGGGCCCACATCAATCGCAGCGCCGATGTTGACTTTATTAAAGTCGGTGTCGACACCGGTCTCGGTGAAGCTGTTATACTTTTCAATCTCGGCTACAAAGGTAGCGGGGTCGCAGCCCATCTGGGTCGCAAGGTCTTCCAGAGTATCTGCCTTCAACACGCTGCCCTCTTCGATCAGGGTGTCAATGTCATTGCCCCAGCCGTTTTTAGCGCCCGGCTGCGGGTTACCGGCAGACTCCTGGTCGCAGATGATGTAGAAGATGCCGTCGGTCTGCTCCAGTGCTGCCTTGGACAGCACGTCGCGGCTTTCGTACTCAGAGACAAAACGTTTGCCCTCTTTGTTGACAAAAACCTGGTCCTCTGCACTACCCCACAGGCCGCCACCCAGCGAACCGGTGACAGGCTGCGAGCTGGGCATCAGCTGAATGTAGCCCATGCCAACGAGGTTTGCATTGACAGCCTTCGCCATCACGATGCCGTCGCCGGTGAGCAGCGCCGAGTTGGTGGTGGGCATATCCTCGGTCAAAATACCCCAGTAGTTGTCATACTCCATTGCCATTTTGGGGTTGGCGCCGTAGCCGCCGGTGGTCAAAATAACGCCCTTGGTGGCAGTCAGGGTGACGGGGGTGCCGTCGGCCTGGGTTGCTTTTACGCCAACCACTTTGCCGTCTTCAACAATCAGGCTTTCACCAGCGGTGTTCAGCATGATCTCGACGTTGTTTGCTTCGCAGCCTTTCATCAGCGGGTCAATCATGCCATGGCCAACTGATGCGGTCAGCGAGTGGGTGCGGGGCCACAATGCGCCCAGCACGGTACCAATGTTGTCCGAAATTTCAACATTCTCATCCAGGCTGGCCACCCACTCAAGCGCAGACAACGAGTTGGAGGTCAGGGTGTGAACGAGGTCGTAATCGCCATAGATGGTGGTGCCGTCGATCCCGGTGCGCTTGCCGCCCATATAGGTCTGGTAGGTGTGCAGCTCAACGGTGTCAAACAGCATTTTTTTGTCGCCGGCAAGGTATTCTTTAATCTGCGACTGCAGAGTTTTCAGGGTATCCTGATACTCGGCATCAGCGGTAGCCGGGTCAACAGCCAGAATTCTTTCCAGCTCGGTAATCTGCGAGTCCTCAATTGCCACGTTGCCCTGGCGCTCGGGGTCCACTGCGTTGTAAGCACCGCCTGCACGCAGGGTGTTACCACCCACGGCAGCGCCTTTTTCAATCACGATGACCGAAGAACCGGTGCTGCTTGCACTAACGGCAGCCGAAAGGCCTGCGCCGCCCGCACCAATAACGACCACGTCAGCGGTCTTCTCAATTGGCTCACCAGCAGTTTTGACAACTTTTTCTTTTGTCTTCAGGGCTTCAGCGTCGCCGCCGGCCTGCTCGACACACTGTGCCACAGCCTCAAGTACAGCCTTGCTGCTGACAGTGGCACCGCTCACAGCGTCGATGTTCAGGGTCTGGCCATCCACAATCAGGCCGGGGAAAGTCTCAAGCACCGGGGTAGCAATACCCTGGGTTTCAGCATTGTCACCAATGGTGACTGCAACGATGCTGTTGTCGTCGAACTCGGTGGTTACAGTAAGCTCGGCGTTGTGCCCCTGTACCGTAGCGGAATAAGTACCCGCTTTGTAGGTTGCCCCGGCTGTGCTGCTAGCAGACTGTGCACCACAGCCGGCCAAAGAAAACAGCATAACCAGCGACAATACTGCTGACAAAATTTTCTTTTTCATGCGCTCCTCCTTTTTCTTATAATAAACTGTTTGAACCGTGGCCCAAAATAGTTTATTATTGTATTGTTATAGTCGCATATTGTTAGTTAATTGTCAAACAAATCACAGTTTGGCAAGCACAACCAAAAATTGAGGAATTGTATGGAATTTAAACAACTTTATTACTTTGTAGAAACGTGTAAAAGAATGAATTTTGCAATCACGGCCGAGGCGCTTTATGTAACGCCACAAGCCCTAAGTAAATCAATTAAGACACTGGAAAACAACCTGGGGCAAAAACTTTTTTACTTGAATAAAAATGCACTTATTTTAACAGAGTTCGGTGAGTTTTTTCTACCCAAAGCGCAAAATTTGCTTGCAGAGTACTATGCAATGCGCAACGAGGTGGCAAGCCTAAGCAATAATTACAAGGGTTTGATTCGCGTGGGTATTGTCCCTTCGGCAAGAAACCTAATCACCGCAGATTTTTTGCAACAGTTTATGGAGAAATTTCCTGAAACGACGATCGATTTTACCCAGATGTCGGACGAATCTTTAAAGCAGGGGGTTTTGGCACACTCGCTGGACCTTGGCATTGGGGTTTACCCCAATACCGACCAAACGCTGGAAACAGTCACCTTGTGCAAAAGCGGCATCAGTTTGATTATGAACATCAAAAACCCGCTATGTCAAAAAAAGAGTATCCGGGTGGCAGACCTAAAAGGGCAAGAAATCATCGTACATTCCGACCTGTATCTGGTAGAAAAAACACTGCTGGAGCAAGCCCAAAAACAGGGCTTTAATTTGAGGGTGCGCCTTAAATCGTCTGAGCTCAACCTCACACGGCCTTCAATGCATTACTTCAATTGTGTTGCCATCAGCCCTACCTTATATACAACAAATTACTGTTTTTCTAAAGAGGCGGTGTACCGCAACTTTGCAAAAGCAGAAAAGTTAGAATGGGGGCTGCAATTACTCATGACCAAAAATAAAGCACAGTACACCAAGGTGCAGTTGTTTGTAGAAAGCTTGCTGCGCGACATTGAGCAGCGCAAACCCAAAGAACCAATTTTTACTTTTTAGTCAGGGCTTGTTTTGCAAGTCTTATACTTTCCTTATAGTTTACTGTTACAGTATCCGGGTAAGGGAGGTTACAGAAATGCAAACAAAGATGATTTTGACGACAGACCATTTGACAAAAACCTACCGTGGGCAAAACGCGGTGGATAAATTGTCACTTGCAATACCACAGCATACGGTATATGGCTTGCTGGGGGCCAATGGTGCGGGTAAATCCACCACGCTTAAAATGATTGCGGGTGTGGTACGGCCCACCAGCGGCAAGATTTATTACCACGGCGCCCCATGGCAACGCAGTGCAATGGCTGAAATTGGGGCATTGATTGAAAACCCGCCGCTTTATGGCAACCTGAGTGCAAACGAAAACCTGCTGGTGCGCACCACCGCACTGGGCCTGCCGCGGGCCCGTGTGGCAGAGGTGTTGCAGCAGGTGGGGTTAACGGACACCGGCAACAAAAAAGCAAAGCAATTTTCGCTGGGCATGAAACAGCGCCTTGGCATTGCCTTGGCCTTGCTGGGCAGCCCCAAACTGCTAATTTTAGATGAGCCAACCAATGGGCTTGACCCGCTAGGTATTCAGTCGTTGCGCGGCTTAATTCGCTCGTTGCCAACACAGGGTATTACAGTAATACTGTCCAGCCACATTTTGTCGGAGGTAGAACAAACAGCGGATGAGGTGGGGATTTTGGCCCACGGCAAGCTGGGGTATCAGGGTGAGATGCCACAAGAGACCGGTGCTTTAGAGCAGCTTTTTTTACAGGTGGCGCAGGCACATGCCCCCAAAAGCGAAGGGGGTGTGCGGTGATGGGACGGCTAGTCGCGGCAGAATGGGCTAAAGGGCGACACAGCTTTGTGCGCAGGGGGCTTTGGCTATTCCCTTTGCTAGTTTGTGCACTTGCCATTGTATTAATGGGTGGGCAACTTGTGCAGGTAGGGGCATTTAACTGGTGGTATGTTATGTTGCTGCCTGCCTATGTGGCGCTTTTTTGTGCACAACTTGCCGGGCAAGAAAAGAAAACGGCATGGTTTAACATGCTGGCACTGCCGGTGGCACCAGTAAAGATGTGGCGCGCCAAAATTTATATGGGCTGTGGGTACCTGTTGCTGTCCAATCTGATGGTTTTTTTGTTCACCAGCATCTCCGGCTTTTTTTTTGGCACACAATATGCGTTGTGGCAAGGTGTGGCGGCAGCACTGGTGTTAACGGTTACTTTTGCATGGCAGGTGCCGCTGGGGTTGCTACTAGCTGCCCGGTTTGGCCCAGTAGCTGCTTTTTTAGGTATTTTGGTACCCAATATAGTGTTTTCCTCTCAAACGTTTGCCGGCGGGGCGCTTTGGCTTGTGCCGTTTGCTACCCCAGCCCGGTTGATGGCACCGCTGATTGGCGTCAACCCCAATGGGGTGCCGGTAGAAATGGGTAGCCCCCTTGCCGACCCGGGGGTACTGTTGCCGGGCCTGCTGTTGACGGGTTGCTTGTTTGTTGTTGCCTGTTTGTTGCTGCCGGGCCGCTTTTTGAGCGGGGGTGAGCACGCGTGACACAGTGGAAAAATACCCTTGCGGCAGATGCCCGCAAACTAACCGCTACCCCGTTTTTTATTATACATCTTGCCTTGCCGGTGTTGGGCGGCGGCGTAGTGATGTTGTATGGCGCCGTTGCTAAATATGACGCGGCGAAGCTTGCTATGCTGTATGTGCAATTACTGGCATTGGTCTACCCTTTAGTGGCGGCATGGGCTTGCAATATCATTGCCCAGCAAGAGTTGGAAGCCGGTGGTGGGTACCAGTTGCTTACCGGCCCGCGCCGCGGGGTGGCCCTTGGCTCTAAGTTGTTTTATCTGTTGGCTTGCGGCCTTTTGGCCTGCCTTTTGGCGGTGGGGGGCTATGGCTTGGTCGTAAATGCGGGCGGGGCAGCCCTGCCCGGTTTTGGCAGGCTTGCGGTTACCCTTTGGGCCAGTATGTTGTTTACGTATCTGCTGCACCTTTGGCTAGGGCTTGGGGTTGGCCGCAGTGTGGGCTTTGCGGTGGCGGCAGGTGAAGTTTTGGTAGCCGCCTTGTTGATGACGGGCCTTGGGGATAGCATTTGGTATGTGGTACCCTGCGCGTGGGGGGTGCGGTTTGTTTCAATGAGAAGCATGTTGCTGTGGCAACCCGGTCTATCACAGGCGCCCGCGTTGCAAGCAGAGCTGTGGCGTGGTACTATGGCAGCGTTGGTAATAACACTTGCTATGACCGTGTTTGTATTTTTTTGGTTTGCCCGTTGGGAGGGTAGACGAGAAGAAGAGTAATAAATAGTGGTACAAAGGGGGCGATTTTTTGGCGCAAATTTTAGCAATTGATGATGACAAAGAAATTTTGTTGTTGATCCAAACAGCCTTGCAACGTGACGGCCACCGGGTGGAGATTGCCAGTGATACCGGGCAGGCGACACTGGCAAAAGCAAAGATGGCAGAGCTGATTTTGCTGGATGTAATGATGCCGAGCGAAGATGGGTTTGCCTATTGTGCGCGAATTCGCGACGAGGTGGATTGCCCCATTTTATTTTTGACCGCCCGCACCTCAGAAAGCGACCTAGTGCATGGCCTTGACCTTGGGGCAGATGATTATATTGCAAAGCCGTTTACAGTCACACAACTGCGTGCGCGTGTGGCAGCCCATCTGCGCAGGCAGGCAAGGCCCCGCACCCACACACTGCACACAGGGGCTGCTTGTGCCGACCTTGCCGCGCGGCAGCTTTTAATTGCAGGCCAGCCGGTGCCGCTGACCAAAAGTGAGTATGATATTTGTACTAAGCTGATGGCTTATGCGGGGCAGGTGTTTTCTAAAGAGCAACTATACGAAGCGGTGTTTGGGCTGGAGGGCGAAACCGACAACAGTGTCATTGTAGAACATATTAAAAATATCCGTGCAAAACTGAAACTCTTTGGGCAAGAGCCCATCGAGACCGTTTGGGGGATTGGATATCGGTGGAAAAGAGAGTAAAAATAGGGCTGCAAACCTACGTTACCCGCTCGCTGCTCTTGTTGATGTTGGGTGCGGGTGTGATTTTGGCGTTGTGGGTGGTGTTGTTCATCATTGGTTTAAGCACAGGGTTTATTGCGCAAGCCAATGCTGGCGAAACACAGGCCCGTGCGGCGATGGACGATTTGCGCTTACAGGGACGGTTTACCCCGCCACCCGCAGGGCTGTATGATTATGTCTATTTTACGCCGGATGGAAGCGTAGCCCAAAGCTCTCTTACTGGTGAAGCGCTGGCACAGCAGTTGGCACGGTATGGCGACCGTGATGCCGTGTATTACACCGGTACGTACCTTACATTTGACGACGGCAGCAGTTGCCTGTTTTGCTGGGAGTACCATGCTAGTTTTATAAACCCCACATTACAGCGGTGGTTTCCAAGGGTCGAAGTGCTGTTGGGCGTGGCAATTTTCATCAGTCTAGTGGTGTTTTTTTTGTGGTATGTACGTGCGCTCAGCCGGCAATTGCGGGGCAGGCTTGCCATGTTAAACCGGGCAAGTGAGCAAATCACCGCGCAACAGCTTGACCAGCCCATTGAAGCGCAGGCGGGTATTCGCGAATTTGATGAGTCCTTGCAAAGCATGGATGTCATGCGGGTGGCCCTGCGGCAGTCACTTACCGAGCAATGGCGTGCGCAACAGCAACGTCGCCAGCAAATTGCCGCATTGGCCCATGATATCAAGACCCCGCTTACCGTGATTGGGGGGAATGCCGAACTACTGTTGGAGGAAGAACTACCACCACAACAGCACCGTATGGTGCAATCGATTAACACCGCGGCAGAACATACCCGGCAGTACGTCGAGGCACTACAGCAGATTTCTGCAAATGCACAAGGCGGCGAAGCCCCGCGGCAGGTTACGATAGAGTATATAATGCGCGAATGCAGCGCAGTTTTAGCACCGCTGGCCGCCACAAAACAGGTGAGGCTTGCTATTAAGGTGCAAAACCCGGCTCAGCAATTACAGGTTTACCCCATGATGCTGATGCGTGCCCTTGAAAATATTGGCCAAAATGCCATTCGCTTTGCCCCCCCAGACAGCACAGTACAACTACAGGTCGTGCAAAAGGGCAAAGGGGCCGTTTTTACAGTGCAGGATGAGGGCCCGGGGTTCTCTTCGCGGGCACTGTTGCACGCTACCGAGTTGTTTTGGCAACAAGATGAAAGCCGCACCGGTACCGGGCACTACGGGCTGGGCCTCGCCGTGGCGGCAGAGGTTGCGCACGCACACGGCGGCGGTGTGCAACTGCAAAATACGGACAAAGGTGCAAAAGTGACCCTGACGGTCAATGCTGCAGGCCAGATGCAGGGGCAGCTGCCTTAAGCGGATAGGCGGGGTAACATAACCCGCCCACAGGCGGGAATAGATTTTTGTCATGAACAAAAGATTTTTCGAAGAATAGCCACAACAAACAAATACGGCACGGGGCATAACCCCGTGCCGTCAGTCTGTCGAAGAACCCGGTTTACGCAGCAGCATAAACCGGGTTCTCGGTGTGTTTCAAGCCAAAAATAGCGAATACGGCGCAAGAAAAACAGGTTCTCCATTTCCATTTAGCCAGTTTTTTGAG
>JAQVCK010000052.1 GCA_028689835.1 Pygmaiobacter sp.
CAGCTATTGTATCACGGGCATTTCATAGCCTGCTGATTTAATTAAGTGTACTAAGCAGATTCACTTAAAATTGTCTGCAAATCTTATTATACGAGGAGTAACCCCCATGAACGTAAAATCTCTTGCAGAAAAATATAATGATTATATCATTGACCGTCGCCGTTTTTACCATGCTTGCCCCGAGCTTTCGAACAAAGAGGAAAACACCGCAGCTTCGCTGAAAGCCGACCTTGAGGCAATGGGGATTTCGGTTGCAATGTGCAAAACCTGCCACGGCCTGGTGGGCACTATTGAAGGCGGCAAGCCCGGTAAAACCGTGGCGCTGCGTGCCGACATCGACGCGCTGGAAGTGGTGGAAGAAACTGGCCTGCCGTTTGCCTCTACCAACGGTGCCATGCACGCCTGTGGGCACGACAACCACATGGCAATGCTGCTGGGTGCCGCTAAAATTTTGACCGAGGTCAAAGCAGAGCTGCCGGGCAAGGTGAAACTGCTGTTTCAGCCCGCAGAAGAAATTGCCATCGGCGCAAAGGCCATGGTAGCCGAGGGCGTGATGGACGGTGTGGATGCCGTGTACGGTGCGCATATCTGGGGCAATTTTGATGCCCCGCTGGTGGACGTTTCTGCCGGTAACCGCATGGCCTGCTGCGACATTTTTACCATCACCATCGAGGGCGTTTCGGCCCACGGCAGTGCCCCGCACCTTGGCACCGACGCCATTGTGGCGGCGGCGTCCATCATCATGAACCTGCAAACCTATGTGTCGCGCAACAACGACCCGCTGAACCCGCTGGTGCTCACTGTCGGCAAAATCAACGGTGGCCAGCGCTTTAACATCATCGCCAACAAGGTGGTCATCGAGGGCACCGTGCGTACCTTCTCGAACAAAATTCTAAAAACCATCGTCGATGATATGCAGCGCATTGCAGGCGATACCGCCGCGGCACTGGGTGCCAAGGCCAGCATAGAGTATACCCACCTTACCCCGCCGGTCATCAATGACAACGAAAAGCTGAACCAGATCGCGCACGACGCAGTGGTAAAGCTGTATGGGGAAGAAGGCGTTGGCCACCTGCCCACGATGATGGGCAGCGAGGATTTTTCGTACTTTATGGAAAAAGCCCCCGGCCTGTACGGCTTTATTGGCAGCCGCAACGAGGCAAAGGGCTATGTGTACACGAACCACCACGAAAAGTACACTGTGGACGAAGATGTATTGCGGCGCGGTGCCGCTGTGTATGCACAGTTTGCCATTGACTTTCTGCAAAGCGAAGCGTAAGCCAAGGGCAGGGCGTGTAACACGTGTGACATTAGAAAAATAAAGAACCGCGGGCTTTGCCCACGGCAGCAAAACACCCCCGGCACAGTGCCGGGGGTGTTTTATACTATAAAATAGCGTGGCGGAATGATGTCACTGGTTACAGCTCACTGCCGTTGGTGGCAATGACGTTTTGGTACCAGTAAAACGAGTCTTTTTTGTACCGAGCAAGGGTGCCGGTGCCGTCGTCGTATTTGTCGACGTAAATCATGCCGTAGCGCTTTGCCATTTCACCGGTAGAGGCGGAGACAAGGTCAATGCAGCCCCACGGGGTGTAGCCCATCAGGTCGACACCGTCAGCGACGGCCTGTTGCATTTGGCGAATATGCTCGCGCAGGTAGTCAATGCGGTAGCTATCATGAATCTTACCGTCTGGCTGCAATACATCCTGTGCGCCAAGACCGTTTTCCACGACCATCAGCGGCAGGCGGTAGCGGTCATAAATTTCGTTTAAGGTGTAGCGCAGCCCCTCCGGGTCAATCTGCCAACCCCAATCACTCTCTTTCAGGTACGGGTTTTTTATGCCACCACTCAGGTTGCCGCCGGTTTTTTCTGCTTTGCTGTCGTTTGTGGCGGCACAGTTGCTCATATAATAACTGAAGGTGTAAAAATCCACCGTGCCCTCGCGCAGCAGCGCATCGTCGCCGGGTTGCTTTACAATGTGAATGTCATTTTCTTCAAAATAGCGCTGCATATAGGTGGGGTATTCACCGCGCACCTGCACATCAGAGCAAAACCAGTTACACACACGCATCTGCTTTTGCGCGGCAAGCACATCGGCGGGCCGGCAGCTGTAAGGGTACAGCGTAATAAAGCAGATCATGTTGCCCATTTTAAACTGTGGGTATTGCTCGTGCGCTAGCTTTATAGCCGTTGCACTGGCAACAAACTGGTGGTGCAGGGCCTGAAACCGCACGGCAGGGTCGTCCGGGCAAGCCATCATGCTGCCGCTGTACCCCCGCACCGTGCCAAGCGAAAGCGCATTGCCCATCGGCATGGTGCCGCTGTTGATTTCGTTAAAAGTTAGCCAATAGGTGACTTTGTCTTTGTAACGCTCAAAGATGGTACGGCAGTACCGCACAAAACAGTCAATACATTCCCGCCCGGCCCAGCCGTTGTATTTTTCTACCAACGCATACGGCATTTCGTAATGCGAAATGGTCACCAGCGGCGTAATGCCGTGCTTGAGGCATTCATCCAGAACATTGTCATAAAATTGTAGGCCGGCCTCATTGGGCTCGTCCTCCATGCCGGTGGGGAAGATGCGCGTCCATGCAATCGAAAACCGGAAGCACCGAAACCCCATCTCCGCCATCAGCGCAATGTCCTCTTTGTAATGGTGGTAAAAATCAATGGCATCGTGGCTGGGGTAAAAGGTGCCTTCTTCCACCTTGGTCGTAAGACGTTTTGGGGTTGTCTTACTGCCGCCGGTGCAAAGGTCCGGCACGGCAACGCCCTTGCCGTCAAGGTCCCACCCGCCTTCTAACTGGTTTGCGGCAACGGCCCCGCCCCATAAAAACTGTTCGTTAAAGGTCTTCATATTGCACCATCCTATTGTTTGCTTGTACCCCTTGAAAATGAGGTACTGGGCTTATTTGCGGACAAACCCAATTTCTTGACATACGGCCACATGCAGGCCGGTCGGCACATTTACTTCGGCAAATTCATCCGCATTGGTTACCACAAAGGTGGTGACAGTGGGGTGACCGGCCTGCTCAATGGCCGCAAGGTCAAAAGTCAACAAAGGTTGCCCACACACAACGTGTTGGCCTGCCTTTACCGATACTTCAAACCCTTTGCCATTCATTTCTACGGTGTCTACCCCCACGTGGATCAGCAGTTCAGCGCCCTCTGCCGTGGTTACACCTACGGCGTGCAAGGTCTGTGCAACGCTGGAGATGACCCCATTTACCGGGGAGACAACCTTGCCCTCATCCGGTTGGATGCCGCAGCCCTGCCCCAGCATCCCTTGGGCAATCACCTTGTCGGGGATTGTTTCAATCGGCACCAATGTGCCGGCTAGTGGTGCATAAAGCTTGCCCGGTTCTGCGGGGATGCCGGCAGTTGCCGTGTTACCTAACTTGCTCTTCAGTTTGTCTAATAAGCCCATGTTCTGTGTCTCCTGTGTTTGAAAATTTTGCTGTGCAATAATGTGTGTTACAATGTATCATTATAAATCTTCAAACGTCACAAGTGCAATGTCCTGCCCCGCCAGCCACTTTTGGGTCTTGCTGTCACAAAGCATCTCTGTTTCTAAAGTACGGGGAATCGTCAGGGAAGATAATCTTAGGATGGTTGCATCCAAGTACCCCGGGTGACAGACCAGCATCTCGCAGGCGCCCTCGTGCGCCTGATTTACGACCGTTTGCAGTTTGATAAAGGGGTCTTGGTCAGAGTTTAGTGAACCGATATGGCTATAAACCATGGTGTCACCAACCTTAAAAGGAGAGCCGTCCAACGCGCTGCCGCAGTATTTTAACCCGTGTCGGGCTGCAACAGACTGAATTGCCTTGGTAAAGTTTTTGCTGGCAATCGCATGGGCACCAAAATATCGCGGCTCAAAGCCGGTAAGGCGAACAAACTCCTGATACTGCGCTTCAACTTCTAAAATGGCCTCCTGCGTATCCACAAGGTCCGTTGTCGCAGACCGGTATTCTTTTGAAGTTTTAAATTGGCCTAAAGGGCCAGTGATACTGGGGATTTTTGCAGGATCCGTCAGCGGCCTGCCAGCACAGATGTTTAAATGTTGGCCAAGGCAGATGCTTTTTTGGGCCAACAGGGAAACCCCATGCGCTGCGGCGGGCATATTGGTCATAACACCAGCCGACCGCACAAGCCCCCCCGTTACGGCTTTTGCCAGCCCGTAATTAATTGCCTCCGAATAGCCAAGGTCATCTGCCCGAATTAAAAGCTTTTTCAATTTTTAAACTCCCTTAGTATAAAAGAATAAACATGGCGGGGGTTTCACCGCCATGTTTATTTTGAGTGAAACTAGTGTTGGTTGCTGTCTATGGTGTTTTTGGAAAACCCTAAAAAGTAAACCGCAATAGCAGAGCCAAATAGCGAAATTGCCATTGAGATAATGCCGTTTACCATGTTGGCAGTGCCGCCATTGATGTAGCCAAGGAACGAGAGGAAGTTAGTGGCCCCCAGCACATAGACTTTTACGTGTGTTAGCCCTGCGTAAGCACCGCCCAAAGCGGCACCAATCATCATACCGAGAAACGGTTTTTTGTATTTAAAGCCAATACCGTAAAGGGAAGGTTCGGTTACACCACCCACAAAGCCAGAGATGAAATAACCCATGCTCAAAGACTTTTCTTCTTTGTTTTTTAGTTTAAAAAACGCGCCTAGGGCCATGCCGAACGCGGCGAAGGTCGCACATTTGCCTGCGGTGAAAATCAAGCCCTCACTGCCGGTTTCCATCAACACCGTCAGGGCTGTTACAATAATTACCATGTGCATGCCGGACATGACAACAAATTCCCAAAGTGCAGCAATAACGGCAATGGCAACGAAACCGCCCCAATTACCAAAAGCAAGCAGACCGGCAGAAACGTAAGTACCAAGTACCGAGCCGGCAGGGGCAAGAAGACACAGCGAAATGGGAACCATGACCACCATTGTTAAAAATGGTGCGAATATAGTCGAAAGAGCGTCAGGGATATATTTCTTGAAAAACTTTTCAACGTAACTCATCACCCAAACAGATAACAAGATGGGCAGTACGGTTTGGCTGTAGTTGTTGACAGAGCAGGGGATACCATAGACAGTAAATGAGGTACCGGCAGTGGCAAGTGCCATAAAGTCAGGGGCAAGTAAAATACCGCCCATAAACATCCCCAAAACAGGTGTTACGCCCAGCTTTTTTGCGGCGGTATACCCAAGGTAAATTGGCAGGAAATAAAACCCGGCAGAATACAGAAAGTTCAGTAGAATATAAAGGTCATCCTCTTTGGTAACCAGCTTCAGCATGTCTGGGCCAATGACCACCAGCACGGTTTTGAACATGGCTGCGGCAATCAACACCGGGATGAGCGGGGTCAAAGAGCCAGAGAGATAATTTAAAATATTGTTGCCGACTTTTTTTGCTGTTAGCTTTTCTTTCGGGGCATCCAGATTTTCATCAATTGCAGTTTCAGGTTTAATACCGGCTTCATTGCAGAGCAACGTGTATACTTTGTCGACGTTTTGCCCTACGATTACCTGCAACTGCCCGCCGGATTCCAGTGCACCAAGAATACCTTTAATGTTTTTGATCGTTTCAAGGTCTGCTGTACTTTTGTCCTTTAAGTTAAACCGAAGCCGGGTCATGCAATGGGTCACAAATGTAATATTGTCTTTGCCGCCCACCGCGGCAAGTACCTCGGTGGCGATTTGCTGGTTTTTGTCCATAACAATTCTCCTCACTGTTGTAATGTGTCATTTATGGGCTGCGTTGCGCACCGCTGCCTATATTCAAAATGAGTAAGCTTCTCAGGATGACCGTTGAAATTAAGTGCTCTCGTTGGTGCAAATGCGGTTGACGTGTAATATTAAATATAACCGCTCTTCATCCGAAAGTATGGCCCCAAGCTCGGTGGCAAAATAGGCGGCAATTTTGTCCACACAGGCCGAAACATCGGTGAATTCCTCTTGTAGTGAATGGTAAATAGTTAGGTTGTCGGACGACACGGGCTTGTGGCTGCCCAACCGTTGTAACAGGTACTGCATATGGGTGGCATAGCGTGCGTAGTTAAACGAATCACGGCTGATTTGCAGCCCCATCTGCTGTTCTACAATGCAGGTGATCTCTTCCAGCAGCTCGCTGCTTTGCTTTGTGGAGGAGGTCTCTTTGTTTTTGGTGCCCAGCTTGGCAAGTATAATTGCCATGGCAATGCCGAACACTTCACTTTCGGGCAGCGTGATATTTTGCTTTTGCTGTAGCTGTTTTAGTGCAAACCGCCCAATTTCCACTTCGGTGGGGTAGGTCTGCTCCATATCAAATGCCAGTGGCATGCGCACATAAATTTGTTTGTTTTTGCGCTCAATTGCAAATGAAATGTGGTCGGCCAGCGTCAATACTAAGTTGGGGTTCAGCGTGTAGGGTAGGTGGTTCTCTGCAAAAATGACAAGTTGGGCGGTGAACTCAATGATGTCGATGGGGATTTCGTTGAGCAATGCGAGATATTGTTTGCTGATATTGTAAAAAGTGCGGCTGATTTTGCTCAAATCCTCAATTTCATACGGCATAGAAGGGAACCCGATGCCCCGGCCAAACGCGATTAGCTCGTTGCCCCGGCCGTCAAGGCAGATGGCGACATTGTTATTGATTTTTTTTACAGCGCGCATTCCCTTGCCCCCTTTTTGGTATGTGATTGCAGTGCCACTGCCTATTTTTGGACATAAAAAAACTCCCTGCGGCACACCAAAATAAAATGGTAATGCCTCAGAGAGTTACAATCCACATCGCTAATTAGTTTAGCAGTTTTTCGATTTTTAGTCAATTGTCATATTTGAATGATTTAACTACAATAAAATATGCAATTTAGACAAAAATATTGTTTTAATTGAGCTTTTGCCGTCGGTTTGAGAAAAAGAGTAGCAACCCACCAGTGAGCATTAAAATTACCGGCCCGGCGGAAAGCGCATCTTTTTCCAATACGTTTACGGCGGGCAGTGGTTTTAAATACCGCACGGCTACAATGCCCGCCCCAGTGGCTTTTAAAAAGATAGCATCGCCGATTTGCGTGGTCACGCCGTCAACAGGCTGCCCGTCTGGCAGCAAAAAAGTATAGCCGATGCTATAGGTATAACGCCCTGGGGTGATTTCGGCGCGTTCACCGCCTACACGGCGAATGCTGGTAATGGTTGCAGTGGCAGGCACCCCGCAAAACGCAAGTAGCAGGTGTGCTACCCCCCACAAAATAAAAGCAGTACCCAGCAAAGAAAGTAAAATGCGTATCAATAGGTGGCGTTTCACGGTTGCCTCCTTTCACGGCTTTATGCGACAACCGGCTTGATGTGGTTTATTACAAATTGTTGTACGGCGGGGTAGTCCGGTGCAGTGCAAAACAGGGCAAGGGGCTGTATCCAGCCACTGCGCAACAAAATTGTGCTACTTTTGGGCCGCATTGTCACGGTTTCGATATGGCTCCATTGTAAAAATACCTGCTGCCCTTGTTGTGCCAGCACCCCGGCCCCCATTGCGGCAGGTTTGCCAGCTAAAGCCCCTAACACCACGGTAGCCGTGTTTACTGCACGGCTGCGCTTTGCCCAGCGCGGGGTACTGCACCCGAGTGCCCCTTTCGCATCTAGCGTAAACTGCACTTCATATCGGCCACGGTAAAGCAGTAATACCATGAGCACCGTGCCGATAAGCAGTAACGCAATCAGCCCTAATGCGTACCACATCTCTTTCTGGCCGCGGCCAACCAATAACAAAACGACTACCAACAGCCCAAACGGCAGGCCGAGGGCAAGCCCAAGCTGCTGTAAAATGACCGTGTTGCGAAAAATAGGTACGGCAATTTGCCATTGCAATACACGGGGCGGTTGTTCTTGCATTATGGGCCGGGGGCCAGCATCAGTACGAGCCGTAATAGTACCCACCGCCCATCATGCTGCTCATCATGCCGGCAATCACCCCGCCCAGAATGATCCACAAAATAACCGATATGGCAGCGAAAACCAGAATCGCCCGTGCAAGGTTGCGTTTGTTCAGGTTCAACGAATGCCCAAACCCCCAAACAAACAGCAGAACAAGGTTTGCCAGAGGGATGCACAGCAGTAAAAAGGTGACGATGTACTGGCCAACGGTCATAGGGCTGGTGTCCTGCACGTAGGGTGCCATATAAGGGGCTTGCGGCACAGTGTTTGTAACAGGGGGTGGTGTCACTGCCTGTGCAGTATGGGGCGCACCGGTTGAAGAGGCCCCACAACTGGGGCAGAACTTTGCACCTTCGGGGATATTGGTACCACAGTGTTCACAAAACATAATGTAACCTCCTTTTAATTGGTTTTAGCACCACATTCGGTGCAAAACTGGGCGTTTTCGTGCAAGGGGGCACCACAATTAGGGCAAGCGGGCCCAGTGTCATGTTCTGCCTGCGGGGCCGCGCTCTTAGGGGAAGGCGTTGTGGTGGTTGTCACCTGCGTGGGGGCTGCCGGCGCCGTGGGTGGTGCCATTGGCTTTTTTGCAAAAGCAGCGGTAAAGTCTCCATTTGCCATTTTTGTCAGTAGCGGCAGGGCGGCATCCTGCCCGCGCAGCACCCGCACAATGGCAAGCAGGCACAGCACAATCAAACCAACGTAAAGCAGTGTGTCCAGTACAGCGTCTACCGAAAGCATGGCATCTTGCGTGCGGTAAACTGAAAGCTCACCAAATAGTCTCGCAAGGCCGCCAAATACCCAGCCATTGACCAGTGCGGCAACGGCATAGGTAACAGACAGTAGTACCGCCTGCACCGCCTGCCGGTTGAGCCACTGATCACCCTCTGCTAGCAGCGCAAAGCCGGTAATCAGCAGTACTGCTAGCGGTTGGCGCAGGGCACAAAAACCGAATGCCAAGGCGGCAATTGCGCTAAGGGGCAAGCCATACTTCCCTTTTGAATTCATCACAGTATCCCTCCATTTTTATAATTTGCAGCAAGCAAGGTTGCTTTTTGCTGTTAGGGCCGCTATTTCAGCAGCGGGCAACCGCAACGGGGGCAATGCTCCAGCTCAATGTCGCACAGGGTGGCACAGGCATTACAAAAAATGACCCGGTCGGCAGATTTATCATACTTTTCGTAACTGTTCAGCCCGGCATGGTGGCGCACGTGGTCTCCCACCTCATAATAGCGGTAAATAGTGTCGTCATCCTCGACAGCTAGCTTGTGCAGCTTGCCGCCTGTTTGCTGGATAAACACGGTGTATTCCACATAGTGTCGCGTGTCATATTCGTCGCCACTTTGTACCTGACGGGTGCGGTTTTGAATCGTTTTATTTACGACCACGCCATCCCAAGTGTGGCTGCTTTTGCGGCCAAGGGTGGTCAGTAATCCAATCAGTAAAAACATCCCACCAATGCCAAGGCCAAGGTAAAAGCCAGTGGGGTTACTGATGCCGTCAACCTGAAATTCGCCTGCGATGGTAAAACCAACTACGGCAGCCACAGCTAAAAAAGAGGCAAATAACCCCGCAAAGCGGTTGGCATTTTTTAAATAGTGTGCAAACGCAGGGTCATGAATGCGGGTCGAATAACCAACCCCGCCGCCTGCTGGCAGCCCGGTAACCGGGCTGCCACAGGCATTACAAAAGGTTGCTTGTGGTGGCAAGGCAGTGCCACAAGTCTTACAATACATGTAAAGTAGCCTCCTTCACCGGGGTGGCCCTTAGCCAATGCGCACCAAAGAAAAGTCATAGATGCTGCCATCTAGGTTTAAAAAGCCATTGGCATAAATGGTGCCGTCCAATAGATAAAACTTGAGATAAAAGTCGTCATTATAAACAGCTTCACCGGTGTCGGCACGGTACGGTAACACGGTATCCTCTGGTTCATCGTCTCCCTCGTCCACCAGTGTTAGAGTGCCATCCCCGTTGTCGATAATCGTAAGGTTCACCATCAGCGGTTCTTCCGGCCCGGTGATGGTACAACGATATAAGCCGCTGACATTGCCAGGGACACTGCCTTCGGGCAATACCTCCGTTTGGGGGGAGGGCTCGGGTGCTGGTTGCGGTGCCGGTTCTGCTGTGGGCGCGGGCACCGGTGTTGTAGTGACCTCTGGCGTAGGGGTCGCAGCAGGGGGGTTACCCAATTGTTCCGCCAGTATGCCCAACACCTGCAAGGCAACCGAGGGGTCCATGGTGTAGTCTCCCATCAGTTCAGTCAAGCTGGGGGGCGTGCCCGGCAGGGCAAGGCCGGCGGCATTGAGCGCCTGTTGCAAACCGGCTTCACCAAGGCCTGCGGTATCGATGGCTTGCCCGTTTACTGAAAAGCCACCCGCGTCAGTCACTGCAACCTTGACCCCCATGATTTTGCCGTCAAAAAACCAGTCGGTCAGGCTGTCCCCAAGGTAGGCAAGCTGTTCGCCAGTTTCACCGCCGTTAAAACCAATGAGACCAACCACGGCAGAAACCGGGGCCAGTTTGTCTTTGATATCGTTAAAGGCGATGGTCACCTGGTCCTTTTCCCCAAGGATAATTGTGCTGCCGGTTGCCGCAATATCTACAATGCAATCGGTGCCGCCAACAATAGTGGCGCCCGCAGCACCCAGTGACATACTGCTGGTTTGTAATGCGGCAACCGTACCGCCGCCACTTGCAATGGTGGCAGTGACAAACAGGCCCACTTTGCAGGTAGTTTTGACCCCCTGGTAAATTTTAAGCACCTTGTCCCAATGTGCGGCATCCAACATAGCTTCGTCGTGCAAAATTTCCTGTGCAAGGGTTAGCTGGTCAAAGGCTGTGCGCGCATCGGTACCAAGCTGTTGCGCCAGCTGGCGAATGGTCTGGTTGCCTTTGATTGCATCGTATTGTTTGGTTAAATTTTCGGCCCACGCCTGGTAGTCAAAGTCTTTGGCACCACCGGTGTCCAGCATTGTGGGGCTTGCGGCAATGGGGGCATGAAACACTGCTGGTTGTGCGGTTGTGGTATCATCCGCGGTTTGTGCGGGCAGGGTGCAGGGCAACAAAGCCGCAGCCTGCTCTGCCATCAGCAGGCTGGCATCGGTCATTGCAATGGCATGTTGCCATGCAAGTGCAGCTTCATCGGCCAGTGCGGCGGCCTCTTGGGGTAGATACTGCATTGCCGCCTCGGCGGCTTGCTCGGTTTTTAGCCGGGCAAAAACATATTGCCGCAGCGCGAGTGTAACCCCTGCATTCGCCGCTTGTGCGGCGGGCGGCGGCGCGGTGCGCACCGCGGTGACGGGCTTTTGCCCAAACAAGCTGCCACAGCCGGTGGCAGACAGTGCAAAGGCTGCCGCAAGCAGCAATGCCGCGCCCCGTTTTATATTGCGGGCAAAGTGGTTTGTGTGTTTCATGGTGCCCTCCTTTGTTACGGTTGTATGGATTACTGGTGCAGCATCAGCAGATAAACCAGCTCAGACCTGCTGCCGGCACCTGTTTTTTGAAAAATGTTTTGCAGGTGAGTTTTCACCGTGTTTTCAGAAAGTGACAGCGTTGTTGCAATAGCGCTGTTGCCTTTGCCCTGCAATACGCCGTCAATGATATCGGCCTCCCGTTTGGTGAATTTAAACCGATACTCTTCCACGCGTTGGGTTTCATCGGCAAATTCCAGCACGGCACAAAAGCGGTCCTTACCCTTTTTACGGCCCCCTTTGCGCAAAAACAGCTCTACCCAAAGCTCGCTGCCCGGTGTTTGCAATATCTCGCGCCGGTAAGCAACCCCGTTTTTGCCCTGTGGCTGTTCGGCGGCAAAATCACACAAAATTTCTTTTAAGTGGTACAGCACGCTGGAACCAAACCGGGTGCTGTTGTTCAATATTTCCAGCCCTGCCATATTGCCGGCAATCAGGTTGCCGGCGGTGTCAAACAGGCAAAGGCCTTTGCGGTCCAGCCCCTTTTTATCTGTTTCCAGCACGCTGGCTGCCACATAGGTGTGAATGAGGTGAAACACCCCAGAAATATGGGGCTGCAACAGTTGTAATAGCAAAAGATCTTGGTCGCTGAAATCAGGCTGCTGAGCATCGCGGTGCAAATAAATTTCGCCCAAAAACTGCCCTTTGTACAAGATGCGCATACAGGCCACATGGTAACTGCTTTGTGAGGACAAAAAATCGCTGCGCGGCTCTTGGGGCACCTGCACCAGCCCGTGCCGATAGTCCAGCGCTTTGTATACCAATGCTTCCGTGCCGGCAGCGGCATGTTCCTCTAAATAGGCTTCGCGCTTTAAAAAGGGTTGTTTTTGTGCCACGGCTATGGTATCCCCACCGGTATAAGGCTTAAAAAAACTGCTGTCATGGCTGATTGCGCAAAAGAACAACCCGCTGTCGTAGGCGACCAGCTTGTGCAGTGAGGTGATGGTTAAACGCAAAAAAGCATCAAAGCTGCGGCAATCATAAGCCTGTGCAATTAAGTTGTTTAGCCGCAATACCAGTTTTTCTGTCATACGATCCCCCCACTTTCTAGTTCGATCATACCAAAGATTCGGGTGCCAGAATATCACCCGAAAGTGTGATTTTTTACTAATTTAGTGGCTTTGCGGGTCGCTTTTTGCAATTTCAAGGTAAAAATGTCCTCACTGTGGAGACTGCTTTGTAAAAATTGGCAACGGAGACTGAGGGCAAACTACGCCCGGTATTGCAGGGCATAGACTTGGGCTTTGTGATAGAATGGGAAATAACGGTAGGTGCCCGGTGTTTACAACTTGGTAATACGGGTATCGTATAGTGACAAAAGGGGGAGGGATGGGTTTGGCAAATATACTGATTGCAGAGGATGAGCCTGCCATTGCCGCCCTAATGGAACGCAGCCTTTCTTTGGTGGGGCACAGGGTGCAGTGTGCTGGGGATGGGCAAGAGGCCTTGCAAATATTTTCAAAAGGCAGTTTTGACCTGGCGTTATTGGATATTATGATGCCTGGGCTGGACGGCCTTGCGCTCAAGGCACAGTTGCCCGCCAGTTTACCGGTCATTTTTGTCAGTGCAAAAAATGCGGTTGCTGACCAACTAAAAGGGCTTGGCATGGGGGCAGACGATTATATCACGAAGCCGTTTGACATGTTGGTATTGCTGGCACGGGTAGAAGCGGTGCTGCGGCGTACCTGCAAAAACGAGCAAGAGCTGACGGTGGGGTGTTGCCATATTGACCTGCAAAAGCGCTGCGCATGGCTTGCGGGGGTCCCCGTGCCGTTAACACCGCAAGAGTTTAATTTGCTTGAGGTGTTGGTGCGCAACCGCAACCTTGCCCTGTCGCGCGAAAAGCTGTTAGAGCTTGCTTGGGGCTTTGATTATGACGGTGATACCCGCACGGTGGATGTGCACATTCAAAAACTGCGCCGCAAGTTGCGGCTTGAAAACGAGATTTGCACGGTGTATAAATACGGCTATCGCCTAGAGACCGGCACGGCGGGCGGCAAGGGAGATTAAGGTGAAAGAAGATAACGAACAGGCGGGCACCCGGGGGATAAGCTTTCGCCTACGGGCTTATTTTTGTTTGCTTTTACTGTTTTTAGTTGCGTTTAACACTGCCTTATTTGCCATTACGTGGCGAGCGGACAACCAAACATTTTTGGCCCGCCGTGACAAACTGTTAACACAGCAGCAATACATGTTACGGGCACTTAGTGCAGACATCAGCAATATTGCCGCCACCCGGCCACAAGGCCTTGGGCGCCTTTACGAAAAAAAGGGGCAGGATTTTTTGGCCGGTGGCGTGCTGTTGCGCATTGAAAAAAATAATGATGTGGTATACACCTCATTTGACAATGAGCCTTACGCACAGCTGTCACCAGCTGTGGGGGCAACGGTCTGGTGTGCCCGGCAGGTTGAGGGGCATGGCAAAATGCTATTGGTACAGTCTGCACTGTCGCAAGAACTTGCGGGGTATGAGGTGCTGATGGCGTTTCCGTTTCAAAGCTTTTTTGATTTGTGGTTTGCAGATCTTCGCAGCATTGCGGCCATCAGCTTTGGCGTTTCACTTGCATTGGCTGCGGCGCTGTGGATATTGCTGCGGGG
>JAQVCK010000053.1 GCA_028689835.1 Pygmaiobacter sp.
CGGTTGTTTTTTGCTGATGAATACTGGTGATGAGGTGTGCCATAGCCAAAACGGGTTGCTTTCTACCATTGCCATTGGCCTTAATGGAAAGGTAACTTATGCGCTGGAGGGCAGTGTGTTTGTGGGCGGCGCAGTGGTGCAGTGGTTGCGGGATGAGATGCATTTTATTGACGAGGCACGCGATTGTGAGTATTTTGCAACCAAGGTAAAAGACAACGGCGGCGTTTTTTTGGTGCCGGCGTTCACCGGGCTTGGCGCGCCGCACTGGGATATGTATGCCCGCGGTGCAATCGTGGGCATTACCCGTGGCACAACTAGGTCGCACATCATTCGCGCAGCGGTGGAATCGACCGCGTACCAATCGAAAGACCTGCTGGATGCCATGCAGACCGACACGGGCATCCTACTGAAAGAGCTACGAGTAGACGGCGGCGCCAGCCGCGATAACTTTTTGATGCAGTTTCAGGCCGACATTATGGACCTGCCACTGCGCAGGCCAATGATTCGGGAGACAACGGCATTGGGGGCTGCTTATCTGGCAGGCCTCGCCACCGGTTTTTGGGAAGACCTTGACGAAATTCGCACCCATTGGACGCTCGACAAAATGTACCAGCCCAATATGGAATTGGCACAACGGCAAGAGTTGATGCGCCACTGGCACAAAGCGGTTGGGCGCGCGCTCAACTGGGCAGACCACGAAGCATAACCCATAAGATGAAAACCAACGAACCTCTGGTTGCTGTAATGGGCAGTCAGAGGTTCGTTGGTTTTCACACTTGTTGGAAAGGTAAAAAAGGGGAAGCGGGGTTGACGATGCCGCTGGGGTAATGCAAGGGCACACAATAACAGAGCTTTAGCGGTAAGTTGGATACCGATGCGAAATGTCACTTCGATATTTAGGCCGTACTGCTTGTTGTGTTGTTAGCTTTACGACGCAACAAGCGGTAAACAACAACTTGATAAAGCACAATAATAACCCAGCCGGCCGCCGTTGCTGCGGCCACAGCGGGTAACCCCCAAGCCCCAACCCATAAATACGAAAAAGTGCAGCGCACGGCCATTTGCAGCACCGTACCCCCAATGGGGACCAAAACTTTGCCAATGCCACGGAAATAGCCAAGAAATGTGTTGCCGGTAAAGCACAGCAAATAAAACAGGGCAATCAGCTTTAGGTAACCGCTGCCGCTGTGCAGGGCTTGTGCATCGCCAGAGCTTAAAAAAAACTGCATGCCGGGCACCGCCGTTACAAACAAAAGCACTGAAAACAATAACCCAAGGCCCCATTGCAGCAACAACCCCTGGCGCAACCCCTCGCGCACCCGTTGGCGGTTACCAGCGCCGTAGTTTTGCGAAACAAACAGCGACAATGCTTGCCCGCCACTGTCCCCAAACGAATTGGCAAACCCCTCAATGCGCCCCACTGCGGTGTAGGCGGCAATGCCTTGGGTGCCAAGGGTATTGACGGCCCCCTGTACCAGCAGCTTGCCAATGTACAGGCTTGCCTGGTGAATGGCAAAAGAAACACCAAATTTTAAGGTTTGTTTAACTAAGGCAGGGTAGATACCCATGTCGGTACGGCGGCAGCATAAAAAACGATAATGCTTAAAAAAATAAGCCGCACAGCAAACGGCACATACCGCTTGGGCCAGCACCGTAGCAAGGGCGGCACCTGCAATGCCAAAGGCAAACACGGCAACAAAAAGCCAGTCTAGCAGCACGTTTAGTGTGACACACAGCATTAAAAATACCAGGGCCGCCCGCGTATTGCCCAAAGCGCGCAAGATACCAGAAAACAGATTGTAAAAATAACAGGCAAATAACCCTACCAGTATAATTGTCAAGTAGCTTGTGACCGGTGCAATTAAGCTGGGGGGCGTTTGGGTGAGCCGCAGTAAAGTCGGTAATGCGAAAAGCGACAATCCCCCCAGCAACGCAGTGACAATGCTGCCGACACTAAGAGAGACAAACACTTCACGGCGAAAGGCAGCATTGTTGCCGGCCCCGTAAAACTGGGCGAAAATCATAGCAAGGCCTGCACAAAAGCCGTTTAGTGCGAATAAAAATAAGTTCATCACACTGCCGGCTACCCCCACCGCGGCAAAGGCGTTTACCCCTAAAAAACGCCCCACAATCAACACATCGGCCGTGTTGTATAGTTGTTGCAGCAGGGTACCGGCCAGCAGGGGCAGGGCCAGTGAAACCAATGCTTTTTTGATATTACCAGATAATAATGTCGTGTGTTTGATAACGCTCACCTCGCTGTTTAGTATAAAAAGCAAAGTGAATTTTGACAAATGCTTATTTAACTACTATTATATAAATAAAACATTATATTAAAACGGAGATGAACCATGACCCGGCTGGAAGCAGAGGCCTTTTTGGCAATTATACAGTATGGCAGCATTACGGCCGCAGCGGAAAAATTATATGTCACCCAACCGGCCCTTAGTCGCCGTATACGCGCGATGGAGCAGGAGCTGGGGTATGACTTACTGGTACGGGGCAAGGGCATCCGGTCGGTTTGCCTTACCCAGCAGGGGCAGGCATTTGTGCCGGTTGCAGAGCGTTTTTGCAAGCTGTACCGGCAGGCCGAAGCGATTGCAAAGGATAACCAAAAACCGTTGCTGAACCTCGCCTCGGTCGGCAGTGTCAGCACCTGCGTGTTACCCCCGGTGTTACATAATTTTTTAGCTCTTAAAAAGTACAATCTCTGCTTTCACAATTACCTCTCGTTTGAAGCATACCGTCGCATCGAAAATGGTATGGCAGACCTTGCGCTGATTTCCAACCACCGGTATGCGAAAGATGTCATCACCCTGCCCGCTTTTCGCGAGCCATTTGTGCTGTTGTGCGGGGCAAACTGCAAAGTAGGCAAAGCCCCCACCCCCACGCAACTGAACCCGGCGAATGAGGTGCGCCTACCATGGAGCCCAGAGTATGATATTTGGCATGAACGTTGGTTTGACGCGGCAATAGAGCCCAATGTCACGTTGGACCATATGCCATTGTTAAAAGATTTTTTGACCGGGGAGAATTGGGCCGTTGTCCCATTGACGGTGGCACGGCGAATGGAAAACTCTCAAATCTTCAGTTATCCACTGCGGCAAGGCCCAGAGGACCGGATTATTTATTATCTGGTGCCGCAACGCCCAAAAGAGGGGCCGATTCATGATTTTTTAAAGCTGCTACATCAAGAGTTATTACTGTTTGACGGGGTAGAGTCCTTTTTAGCAAAAGGGTTAACAGAATAAACAGCTTGCACCAAAGCAGGGCAATACAGCGGGTCAACCCCAAATGAGTTTGTCGCCGTGCCACCGACACCTAAAACAACAGCCGGCCCTGATTGAGGGCCGGCTGTTAGCTTGGCGGGGCCAAGCAGGATTTTTATAACAAAGCGTGCAATTTAAAAGCCAGCATTTAGGCGCGGCAGGGCCTGCGGCGCGGGTTTAAAAACGACCGGTACCGGCAGCCAAAAACCTCCGCAATGCTACATGCCTTATCTACCATCGTCACAATCCACCCCAAGCGGTGTGCAGGGGGTGAAATAGTCAATGGCCACATATGGCAGAGAATTGTATTTTGTTCCAGCGGTGTAATGTTAAAGTATTGCATGGCATTTTGGGCAGCAATGCGTGGGTGGTAAAACCCATGTAGCCGTGGGTGGCCAGGTTCATGCCAGTCATACAAAAAGAAATCGTGCAACAGCGCAGCGCGTACTAATTCATGTTCTTGCCCACGTAACCCCAACTTTTTATAGACCAAGAAACTAAACCAAGCCACTGCCACACAGTGTGCAAGGCAAGAGGTATCACCATGTTGGGTGTAGGCAGACATCTGCTGTACCACAGGGGCTTGTAACAAGGTGCGCGCCAAGTTGCGAAACTCACGTATTTCTATTGTAGTAGGGTGCAAAAAAATCAAGGTTAAAGCTCCTTTTGCCGGGTTTGCCCGGGTTTATCGTTTGTTACTGATAAAACGATAAAGAGGGCCAAAAAACTTCAAGCAGTACTGTTTAAAGTGGTTTTTCTTCGTCGGTCGTTTCGGCAGCCTCTGGGGCTGCGGCATCGTTTTCCTCAGCAGATTTTGCGTCATCTTCACCCGGGTTTTGCAGTGTGGGGGTGGTGTCTTCCTCCTGCTGAAAATTTTGTACTTGCGACATCATTTCTTCTTCCGGGTGATCTTTCTTGTGTTTCCATGTTTTATACGATTGAATTGCCCGCAAAGTACCAAGCACCAGCAGGGCAAGGCTAATTGCAGCGAGAATATAATGTTCAATCCTCCATGGTGCGGCACCGTAATCCACCAATGATTTGATTTCGGTAAATGCGAAATAGTAGCAAGCAATAATGACAATAACGTCCATTTTTGTTCCCCTTTACTTTGCAGGATGTCACCCCTGGCCCAACCGGGCAGCCGCAGAGTGCGGGTAATGCCTAGCGTTATTATAGAAGATTTTTTCGTATCGTGCAATAAAAAAGAAAAAACGCGCCTAAAATCAACCACAAAACCGACAAAATACTGGACAAAATAAAAAACTCACAAAAAACACACCCATTTTGTTTCAAAATGTCGTATAATAAAGTCTAAGTAACTTTTAAGTACTGCGCTTTTGTCGCAGTAAATTTTATTTTGAGGAGTCATATTATGAAATTTGCCCGCAAGACCTTTGCGATATTGATGGCAGGTGCACTGACAGTCGGCCTGATGGCCGGTTGTGACAAGCTGCCGGGGGATGGCGCATCTTCTGGCAACTCCGCCGCGGCATCGTCTTCGGCTATTACCGGCAGCTTTGACTACAGCGCCCCGTTTGATGAAAATGGCCTGTGGAAGGACGTCAAGGCGCTGGATTATGTGACACTTGCCACCTATAAAGGGATTGAGGTGCCCAGCAGTGTGCATGCAATCAGTGATGATGATGTGGATACGCAGGTAAAGAGCATTCTGTCTGGGTATTCTACCACAAACCAGATACTGGACCGCACCGTCGCGGATGGCGATACCATTAATATTGATTATGTGGGCAAGGTTGATGGGACCGAGTTTGATGGTGGCAGCACCCAGGGCAAAGGTACAGATGTGACCATTGGCACCACCAGTTACATTGATGATTTTCTTGACCAGCTGGTTGGCCATACCCCGGGGGAAACCTTTGATATCAATGTAACCTTCCCTGATTCGTACCCCAATAACCCTGATTTGCAGGGCAAAGATGCCGTGTTTAGCGTGACGATTAATTATATTGCAGAAAAGGTTGCGCCAGAGCTGACCGACGATTTTGTAGCGACCAACCTGACGGGTAATTACGGCTGGAAAACGGTGGACGAAATGCGAGAGGGCATCCGCAAGCAGCAAAGTGAGACGGCGATACAGACCTACCTGTGGAAACAAATCGACGAAGGCAGCAAAGTGAGTGACACCCCGCAAGCACTGATTGATTTTGAGCAGGATGCGACAAAGGCAAATATGGAAGCAACTGCCGCACAATATGGTGTGGATATGAAAACCTTGCTTTCTTATTATGGCATTACCGGCAGTATGGATGATTGGTTTGCAGATAACCAAGATGTGATTAAGACACAGGCGAAAGCTGCGCTGGTTTATCAGGCAATTGCAGAGGATGCGGGCCTTAGCGTATCGGAGGATGACATCAAAGGTTATTTTAAAGCCAACACCGGTTCAGAGGATTATAGCAATGCCAAAAGCACTTATGGAATGGCTTATATCAAAAACACGGTTTTACTTTCTAAAGTAGAAGAATATGTGCGCAATAGCGCAGTGCTGAAATAAACCAAAGCACACAAAAAGAGGGCCTTTGTGGCCCTCTTTTTATTATTTCTGTCACACTAAAGTTGGGGTATCTGTTTGTATTTGCAACAGGACGTGAAAAAATAGCGTCAGATGTCTTGCTTTTCTTTGGCACATCCGCTATAATAATAAAGCTGCAAACAACACGCCGGTGTGATGGAATTGGCAGACGTGCGGGACTCAAAATCCCGTGGTAGCGATACCGTGTCGGTTCGACCCCGACCACCGGCACCAAAACGGATCCATGCGTCAGGATGAAAACTGGCACATGGATTTTCTGTTTATAAACGGGTCTTTTGCGTATGCTGCTTTATTAAAGTGCCAAATCGTTTTTATTATTTGAAACATCAAACCTTGCCAAGGGGGGTGGGAAAATGCCAATAGAAGATAAAAAATGGGCGAAGCTATATTTGGCTGGAACGATGGCCCAAATGGGCCTTGTCTGTTTTGTCCTTGTTTTTTTGCGCGCCGGCCATATTCCATACCCCGCACCGCTGAATCTTTTGTTTTTAATTATTGGTGGGGCTTCCTCTGCAATTTGGGGTATCATTGTTTCGCTGAAGTCCCAAAGAGTTGCTTCTCCATTAAAAATTTTGATTGATTTTTTTAGCTTTAAACAGCCAATCGTGCAATACGGTATGGTTGCTGTTTTTTTGGTAATTTTATTTGCCCCGCAATTAGTATTAGCGCGTGTTTCAGACGGGGTAAAGTGGTACTCCTTCTTTGTATTGTTTTTTCAATCTATTGTGTTTGGCGGCATTGAGGAAATAGGTTGGCGATATACCTTTCAGCCGATGCTGGAGAAAAGGGCCCCCTTTGCGCTTGCCACTATCATTACCTTTATTGCTTGGGGCGCCTGGCATTACATGTATTTTTATATAACAAACAGCCTGCAGTACATACAGCATGTCCCGTTTTTGATTGGCCTGTTGGGAAGCAGCTTTATTCTTGGTGCCATTTATAAAATCAGTGGAAGCTTGTGGCTTTGTGTTCTATTTCATTGCCTTTTGAATGTGTTCTCTCAAACACTGCTGGCAAATAGCTTAAGCACGGTGCTTATTTGCAATATGCTGTGTATTGCACTGGCACTTGTGCTGGTTAAATTAGATAAAAAAGGTACCGGCATAGTGAAGGCCCCAAAACAGGGTTAAAACCATACTATTGAGTTTTGAAATAAGACATAAAATAGGCCCATGTGACAGGTTGAAAACTGGTACATGGGCCGTTGCCTTTTGTGTTGTGGCAAAGTTTCGCTTTTGTTATAATTATTTCAAAGAAGTCTTTTTGTTGCCCAAAATTCAAAGAACGGGTTTACCGTAAAAAAACTACGGGCTTATCTTATAATGCTTTTTTTGTTTGGGGTCGTTTTAAAATGTAGTATTATGACGACAAGAGTGATTACAAGGGTAAACTGGCTAAAACTAGGTAGGAGTGCTCATCGTGAAAACATATAAAATTTATCAGGTGGATGCCTTTACAAAAACGAAGTTCCACGGTAACCCGGCGGGTGTGGTGCCAAACGCGGATGGCCTGACAGAAGAACAAATGCAGAGAATTGCAAGAGAATTGAATAATTCTGAAACAGCGTTCATCTTTTCCGCCACTTCGCCAGATTATGATGTTGAGGTGCGCTTTTTTACACCGACGACAGAAGTACCCTTGTGCGGCCACGCAACCATTGCGGCACACTACGTAAGGGCGATAGAGGGGTGTGCAGTCGCGGGCAGGGTGATACAAAAAACAAAGGCGGGTTTGCTGCCCGTAGATATTGTACCAGAAAAACAAGATTATTCTATTATTATGACCCAAGGTACGCCAAACATAGGCGAACCATTTGCGCCGCTGCTGGTGCAAAAAATTGCTGCGGCACTGGGCATAAAGCCGGGGGATATTCGGCCGGATTGCCCTGTTGCCATTGCTTCTGCCGGGCACTCTAAAATTATGGTGGGCATCGGGTCCAATGCACTGTTACACCGCTTAAAACCCAATATGGACGCACTGGCTGTAATCAGCACAGAAGTGGGTTGTAACGGGTATTATGTGTTTACCCTAAACCCGGGCGAAGAGGTGTTGGTGCACGGGCGTATGTTTGCGCCGGCAATCGGCATTACAGAAGACCCGGTTACGGGCAATGCCAACGGGCCGCTGGGTGCATATCTTGTGCATTATGGCGTTTGCCGGCAGCTGGAAACCGAAGAAGAACTCTCTTTTTCTATCGTCAGGGCGAAGCAATCCGGCGCGACGGCGGCATGCTTGTCCACGTTACGATAAAAAATGGGGCACCGGTTCTTGTGCAGATCACAGGGCAGGCGGTCGTGGCGTTTCAAACTAAAATAGAACTGTAAAAAAGGGCTGGCTTTAAAATAGAGTGGAAGGTTTTATTAGCAATAGACTTGTGGCAAACAAGACGTAGAAGGAGGCATTATGGAATACAAGCTCATGGGGAGAAAAAACGACATTGCATGGTTGCTTGCAGAGGAGGTGCTGGTTTATGATGCACAGTCTGCACTGGATTTTATTGCAACGGCACAGTATGAGACGGGCTGCGACAAGTTTATTATCAGCAAAGCATGTTTTGCTGAGAGCTTTTTTGTGCTCAGCACCGGCATTGCGGGCGCAGTGCTGCAAAAGTTTGTCAACTACCGCAAAAAGGTCGCCATCATTGGTGATTATACCGGTTATACCAGTAAGCCTTTACAAGATTTCATCTACGAAAGCAACAAAGGCAACAGCATCTATTTTTTACCGGACATCCCACAGGCCGTGGGTAAACTGGATGGCGCCCAATAATGCTGTTAGCTAACCCCAAAAACGGCAAGCCGAAATAGAAAAGTGGGCAAATGATGCTCGTTTATCAATAAAAGGGGTGGAACTATGGGGCAGTATTTAAAAGAGACCCCTATGCTGGATTATTCTGCTGCAACGGTACAGGCGCTTATAAATAAACGACAATGGGCTAACTTGCCGCCCTTTGAGCGTATTTTGCAAATTTATAATTTTGTGCGGGATGAAATTTTATTTGGGTATAATACCTGCTTCACAGGGGGGGACGGGCAGTGTAACACAAAGTGCACCCTGCTGATGGCACTGCTGCGGGCAGTAGGCATCCCTTGCCGTGTGTGTGCATGGGTTTACCATTGACAAGGTGTTGCAAAAAGGTGCAATGACGGGCTTTGTGTACAAAAACGCCCCGGCGGATATTTTCCACAGCTGGGTAGAGGTGTATTATGAAAACACTTGGTATGAGCTGGAGGGGGGTATTATCGACCGGCGATACTTAACAGCCTTGCAGGCTAAAAACAGCAGTTGTGACGGCCCGTTTTGTGGGTATGGCGTGGCGGTACAGTCGTTGCAACACCCCGTGGTAGATTGGGCTGGCAATAACACGTATATCCAAAGTGAGGGCATCAACCAGGATTTTGGTGTGTACAATTGTCCAGACGCGCTGTTAAATGCACATGGCCAAACAATGGGGCCGGTAAAAGAATTTTTATATCGTCACATAGGCCGCCATTTGATGAACCATAATGTGAAAAAATTGCGTGGAGTAAGGTAGTGCGATGTACCGCTACACCGCAAAGCAGCCAGTGCTGAAGCTGGTGGTACAGGGTGTTGTGCAGGTGGCAAGAGGCGGTTTTGTGGCATTTACTAGGTGATGTGTGGTAAAATAAAATAAAACAACTCACCGGAGGCATAAATAAGATGAAAGCATTGATCCTGTATTTCAGCGGTACCGGCAATACAAAATATGTGGCAAACCTGTTTTCACAGGCACTTTCGGCAAAGGGAGTATCGGTGCAGACGCGCTCGATAGAGGAGCCACAGCCCATAGAGCCGGGGTATGATTTTTTGGTGGTGGGGTGCCCCAAGTATTATGAATATCCGGCGATGTTTTTGTTGCAGTATCTGCGTAAAGCGTTGCCTGCCGCACAACAGCAGACCCCAACACTTGCCTTTTGCACACAGGCCAGTGCGGTAAAAACTGATTTTACAGGCCTTGCAAAAATTTTGCAGCAAAAAAACCACGAGTTGCAGGTTACCCAGTTTTTTACCATAGCAAATGATTTGATGTTTTTTGGCGGGTTTGCGCCTACCCCTGCGCAAGAAGCCCAAACCAACCGCGAAAAAGCCGCGCAGGCGGTACCCGGTTTGGTGGAAACATTTTTGGCGGGGCAGCGGCAAACAGAAAAAATTGCACCTTTTTTGCGCCCGGTTTATCACGCCGTGGCGGCAGGGTGCACCGCTACAATGCCTTTGTTTGCGATGAAATATGCAGCGTCGGATGCCTGCATTGGCTGTGGCCTTTGTGCCAAAAGCTGCCCTAAAAGCAATATTCAAATGGTGGAAAAACGCCCGGAGTTTGGCAAGAACTGCATCTTTTGCACCCGGTGTATCAACCTGTGTCCCGCACATGCCATTTTGTATGGCGGTAAGCAGTACCCGCAATATGTTTGCCGTGGTTGAATTTTAAGTGAAATCAGCAACAGCCGCCCCGTACGGGGCGGCTGTTGCTGATTTCAACAAGAGAAAATTATACCTGATAGGTAAAATTCGCAGGGGTCCAGTTTTGCAGTACCGGTATCATATCCAGCGCAATTGCTTTGGCACCGGGCAAGCTGTGTTCGCGGTAGTTGCCGCACTCGGCACTTTTGCTGGCACCGGGGATCTCCCCCTCAAAATCACGGATAAAGACCAGCGTTTCGCGAAAAAGGTCCAGCGCTTGTTGTTTGCTCATGCTGTCGCGCGTGATAAAGTAAAACCCGGTGCGGCAGCCCATGGGCCCCACATAAATAATGGCGTCTGAAAACGGGCTATTGCGCACATAGGTGGCAAACAGATGTTCAAAGGTGTGAATGGCGGCGTTTTCAAGGTAAGGGCCGACATTGGGCACGACCATGCGAATATCATAGGTCACGATGTCGCCGTCAATGCGGGAGGTATACATCCCTTTTTGTAGTACATCATGGTTGACACTAAAGCTTGCGATACGTTCCATTTTATAACCTCCCGCTGCCGCCTTTGCGGCAAAATAAATAGTGGAAATTGCTTTCAAGCGTAGCACAAACGTTAAGGGCTGTCAATCTTGTGGTACGTTGCGACACAGGGGGTGTGTGCGCTATAATAAAAGCCACAAAACACAAAAAAGGGGAAAACTATGGGCCTTGAACAACTGACACAGCACGTTTATTACCTGCCGCACGATGAGGCAACCGACCGCCCGGTGCTGGGGTATGTGCAAGGGCAGCGTTATGCCGTTGCCATTGATGCCGGCAATTCACAAAAGCACGCTTTAAAGTTTTATAGTGCCCTAACAGGGGCTGGCTTTGCATTGCCCTCGCTTACCGCCATTACGCATTGGCATTGGGACCACACATTTGGCATGCACGCGGTAGAGGGCAAAACGGTGGTGTGCGGCAAAACCCAGCAAAAACTGCGTGAGGTCGCACAGTGGGCCTGGGGCGAGAAGGCCATGGCGCAGCGCTTGCAAACCGGGCAGGAGATTGAGTTTTGCGACACCAATATCCGGTTGGAATACCCAGACCGCACAGAGGTCAAAGTGGTGCCGGGGGATGTAGTATTTGAGGGGCGTTTGACGCTGGAGCTGGGCGGTGTGCAGTGCGTTTTGTTGGAAGTGCCAAGCCCCCATACACAAGATTGTACGCTGGTACTGGTGCCGCAAGACAAGGTGTTGTTTGTGGCCGATGCCGACTGTGAAGATTTTTACCACGGTGCCGTGTGGCAGCCTGACCGCCTTGCGGCGTATCTTGCTGCAATACGCGGGCTGGACTTTGAGTATTATGTGCTGGGCCACGCGCCGTATGAGCGCAAAGCGGATGTAATAGCCCAGTTGGAAACCCAGCTTGCCGAGTTGCAGGCAGAAGCAGAAAAAGCAGAATAAAAAACTAAGGTAAGGGTGGTAAGCGTGCAGGCAAAAGCAGCAGACTGGTACCGCCACGGGTGGACACTGGACATTAAAAACCAAACATGGACACAGCAAACAGAGCAGCAGGTCGACTTTTTGGTGCGTACCTTAAAATTGCGAGGGGACGAAAAAATACTGGACCTTGCCTGTGGCTATGGGCGGCATGCCCTGTCGTTTGCACGGCGCGGGTTTTCCGTCACCGGGGTGGATTTAACACCGGCCTATATTGAGGACGCAAAAAAGACAGCGGCAGAACAGGGCCTTGCCGCAACCTTTCTTTGTGCCGATTTGCGTGATGTGAGCTTTTGCGGGCAGTTTGATGTGGTGCTGAACCTTGCGGACGGTGCGATAGGCTACCTTGAAACAGAGGAAGAGAACCTCAAGATTTTTGATGTCATCGGCCGTGCGCTGCGCCCCGGTGGCAAGCATTTTATGGATGTTTGCAATGCCGAACACGCCGAACTGTTTTTCCCGAAGCGCTGGTGGGAAGCGGGAGAAAGCTCGTTGGCATTTGCCCAATTTGAATGGGACAGCACGGCACGGCGGATGCTGTTTGGCGGGGTTGAATTGCAATTTGGCCAGCCGGTCACAGCACCGGACATCCCGTTTGGTGACCCGACACGGCTGTATTCGGTGGCAGAGTTGCGGCAAATTTTAGCAAAACGCGGCCTGCAAATTGTTGACACCTATTCAGATTACGACGGCCACCCGGCCAGTGAAAAACAAATGCAACTGATGGTCTATTCTGTAAAAAACAGGGCAGATGCCCCGTAACAACAAAAGCCCGCTTTGGCAAGTCGCCAAAGCGGGCTTTATAGGTACAATCAGGCTTTTTCCTGTTCGCCAAAATCCAGCATTAAAACCGAGGTGTCTATTTGTTCTTTTTTAAGAATATCCTGCAACCCTTCGGCAATTTCGTCCCGCGAAAAATCGCAGTCAGTCAGTTCGTTGTCGGTCATGGTGTTGAGCCGCTGGTAAAAATCAAGTGCCAGCCTTAAATAAGCGCCGTCACCGGCTTTGTAACGCTCAAATAAATAGTCCTCGGCGTCGCAAATTTCGCTTTGCGATAATAATTCTACCAGCCGGCGGTAAACAAGGTCGGTTTCAGAGAGGTTGTTTTCATCCATTACTTCATATTCTATTTTATCCCGGTGGAAAAACAGCCGCGCCACAAATTCAACCATCTGGCCAATTTGGCGCATCATCCAGTCTTTTTCAAAATACATTGTTATCCCTCGCAAACTAAGCTGCATTGCGTGCAGCGCTTTGCTTTACATTATACACCGTGCGGGGCCGGTTGCAAATAAAAAACGCACAGGCATTTAGGTGCCTGTGCGTTTTGCAGCAGCGGGGGTTTAACCCTCCGCGGGCAGGGGCTCTGCCGCAGCGGGTGCGGGGGCTTTGTTGTCGCGTGCGGCAAACATATTCGCCACAATGGGCCCGACAATCTGGTGGATCACGGTCGCCAGCACGCAGGGCAGAATGGCAAGCGTACCGGGGAAGGCCGAGTTTGCCAGTGTGCACGAAAGGCCGCTGTTTTGCAGCCCGACCTCCAGCGACAGAGCGCGGGTTTTTTCTTCGTTAAAATGAAACGCCTTTGCAATGCCGTACCCGGCGGCAAGGCCAAGCACATGGTGCACTAAAACGGCCAGTGCGGTGACGCCCACAATGGTAAACCCGTTTTGGGTAAAACTGCTTTGGTTTGGCCCCACGCACATGCCGACCACCAGCAAAATGCAGATGGTGGAAGTGAGCACAAGAATCTTTTTAAACGGCTCTATTTTTTTACCGGCAATGGCATGAATGCCAAGCCCCAAAAAGATGGGAATTAGCACGACCATAATAATGGAGAAGAACATGCTCCAGAAATTGACCTCAATCCACTGGCCGGCAAGGGCCAGCGTCAGGGTGGGGGTCAGCGCCGGGGCAAGCAGGGTGGTGCACATTGTGATGGTGACCGAAAGCGGTACGTCGCCATGTGCGAGGAAGGTCATCACGTTTGACGCGGTGCCCCCTGGCACGCAGCCCAGCAGCACAAGGCCCACGGCAATCTGCGCGCAGACCTCCGGCCCGCCGATGCCGGTGAAGCTGAGCAGCTTTGCCACCAGCCAGCCAAACCCGGCCATGCAGAGATACTGGCTAA
>JAQVCK010000246.1 GCA_028689835.1 Pygmaiobacter sp.
ACAAACAGAGAGAGGCGACCTGATGGAGTATCAGTTGCAAGTCAATATGGGGGATATTTTGCAGTGTCTTTCAAAGGCACAGAGTATTCTTTCGCCCCAGGTGGGGCAGCACCAGTTACAGGTGGCATACCTTGCTTACCGGCTGTCGGAGGAAATGGAGCTTTTGACAGAAGAACGCAAGGAGATATTTTTAGCCGCGCTGGTGCACGATATTGGCGCGCTTTCGATGAAAGAAAAGCTGGAGCTGGTGGATGGGCACAGCAAAGACACACAGACGCACGCGCTGCGCGGCGCGTTGCTGGTGCGGGATTTTGGCCCGTTACAGTGCACAGAGCCGCTGATCCGCTGCCACCATGTGGCGTGGGCAAATGGGGCGGGCAGCAACTGGCAGGGGCAGCCGGTGCCGCGTGGGGCGCACCTGTTACACCTGGCAGACAGCATGTGCATTCGGTTGCCGGAACGGCGCAATGTCTTGTCGCAGTTGCCCGGCGTTTTTGCCGAGATGCAGGCGATGAGCGGGAGTGAATTTGTGCCCGAGCAGGTGGATGCGCTGGCAAACCTGATACGAAAAGAATATATTTGGTTTGACCTTACCGCGACAAACCCGCTGGACCGGCTGCCCCAATGGCTGATGCCGATGGTGGGCTTGCGCCTTGACGATATGGTACGGCTGGCGGAGATTATTTCGCATCTGATTGATTTTGGCAGTGAATTCACTTCGCGCCATTCGGCCGGGGTGGCAAAGGTGGCGGAACACCTTGCATCGTTGAGCGGGTTTTCAGCGAATGAATGCAAAAAAATGCTGATTGCGGGTTATTTGCACGATTTGGGAAAGCTGGCGGTAGACAATGCGATTCTGGAAAAGGACGCGGCACTGAACGCCAAAGAGTTCAATGAGGTGCGCGCGCATACGTATTATACTTATTACCTGCTGGACTCGATCCCCGAATTTGGCGAGATCAAGCAGTGGGCGGCCTATCACCACGAGCGTTTGGACGGTACCGGGTACCCCTTTCATATCAACGGGGATTTTTTGCCGCTGGGCTCACGCATTATGGCGGTAGCGGATACGTTTACCGCCATTGCAGAGGACCGGCCCTACCGCAAGGGGATTGAAGCAAACAAAACGATGGAAATCTTGCGCAATATGGCCCGCAGACAGGTGTTGGATGAACGACTGGTAGAGTTGCTGATTAAAAACCATGAAACCATTGATATGCTGCGGCAGGCAGCGCAACGTGGGGCGGTCAGATATTATGAGGAGTTTTTCAGCGGTGTGAAGCAGGCCGGTGCCGACTGAAAAGCAGCAGAGGGCCCCGGCGTTGCAGAGGGGTTGTGGCAGCTTTTTGTAAAAGGTTGTTGGCGGCACAACTGTGCCCCCCTAAAAGGGGAATGGACGAAACATAAAAGCTTGCTGCAAAGAGGGCACTGGCGGGCGGATGGCCAAAATAAGGCACATAAGCTGTGGTGTGGGCTGGCCAGTAAAGGCAAAACAGAAAAAGCATTGCGGTGTTGAGCACGTTTTTTAGCGAAACGCGCCCTTTGTGGCGGGCAATGTGAGCATATAAAGTGACCCTGTGCGGGCAAGCTGCCCGCACAGGGTCATTGTTTTTACTCTGTAATTTTGCTTTGTAAAAAATACGGTTATTCCGGCGCTTTCAGGCTTTCTACCATGCTGATGTGGCGCAGCTTGCGCTGCATGACAAGGCTGACTAGGGCGGTAAATACCATCGTGAGCAGTGCCGACCACAAATAGCTGGGGGCGTAGATTGATCGGCCAAACATGACAAGGTCGATCTCTGCGGTGAGCACGACGAAGCGGTGTAAAAACACACCAAAGCCCAGCCCGCACATGGTACCGATGATGGCAAGCACACCGGTTTCGCGGTAGATATAAGAGGAGACCTCTTTGTTGTAAAAGCCGAGTACCTTAATGGTGGCAAGCTCTTTTTCACGCTCGGTGATATTGATGTTGGTGAGGTTGTACAGCACGACAAAGGCCAGCGCTGCCGCCGAGAGGATGAGCACGACCACAATAAAGTTGACACTGGTCATGCTGCGCTCAAAGCTGGACGAAAGCTCGGTGGTGAACTGGGTGCCCGCAACGTCGCGGCATTTCAGCAAATCGCCCGCAAGGGCCGCGTCGCCCGCCGCCAGGCCACCGGGCAGCTTGCACAACAACAGGTTGGGGGCAGCCTCTTCGCCAAAGGCGGCGGTATAGGCGCTTTGTGACAGGTAGATGTAATGGCCAACATAATTTTCAAAAATGTCGGAGATAACAAGGCTGGCCTGCTTGCCGTCTTTATTTTGTACGGTAATGGTATCACCGACCGACCAGTGTTGACGCTCGGCCAGTTTTTCACTGACAAGGACCGAGTTTTCATCAAAGGTGACGGGGGTGTTCGGGTCGGTGCGGTGCCGGAACTCGAAATACTCTTTGAACTGCTCGATGTCCTGCGGTGCCTCCAGCACAATGCTGTCGGCAGGGGTGTTGCCGGACGGCACGACCTTGCCATCGTTTTGCATGACGGGGGTGGAATCTTCGATACGGGTCTTGTCGGACAGAATGGCACCCAGGTCACTGCCGCTCAGCGCGTCGGCATCTTTCAGCGCAACGATCAGCTGATAGCTTTGCAGGTCGTTGAACTGCTTTGAGACGATGTCGGAGATCGAATCACGCAGGCCAAACCCGGTGACCAGCAATGCGGTACAACCCGCAATGCCAAAGACTGTCATGAAAAAGCGCTTTTTATAACGGAACAAATTGCGCGCCGTTACCTTTTGTGTGAATTTCATGCGGCGCCAGATGGGGGTGACATATTCCAGCAGAATACGTTTGCCCGCTTTGGGGGCCTTGGGCAGCAGCAGGCGGGCAGGAACCTCGCGCAGCTCAGCCCAGCAGGCATTCAGTGTGGCGATAAGCACCACACCGATGGCGGCCCCGGCCGCGAGGAAGCCGTATTCGGTGTTGAACGGGGTGAGTGCCTGCGGTACGTCGTACATG
>JAQVCK010000054.1 GCA_028689835.1 Pygmaiobacter sp.
GGATTAAATTCACCCTGCCCATGGCACGTGAACTGATCAGCGCCGTGTTTTACGGCGACGAGCTGATGCTGCTGGCAAACCAGTAACGCCCGTATGAGACCCGCCCCGGCGAAACCGACCGGCTGGTAGCAAGCTGGGTGGATAAACTGCTGGAGCAGTTTGCCAGCGGCCACGGCTATGCTAAACGAGAAATGACGCGCAACTTTAATGCCATTGCCGAAAGCTTTGCGCAGATCCCAGTTGTGCGCACCGCCCGCGTAAAGGTGGGCGTCGTGGGCGAAATTTATATCAAATACTCTCCTTTGGGCAATAACCAACTGGAGCGGTTTTTAGCCAAAGAGGGGTGCGAAGTCAATGTGCCCGGCCTGCTGGGTTTTGTGCTGTACTGTGTGGCAAACGGCACCGAGACGATTCAGCTGTACGGCGGCCACCCGGCCGAAAAGTTTGTGTACGAGCAGTTGCTGAAGTATTTTGCCGTGCGCGAAAAACTGATGATTGACGCGATTGCAAAACACCCCGCACTAAAACCACCGGTGCTGTTTTCTGAAACGATGGCTGGCGCCGACGGGATGATTGGCTATGGCAACAAGATGGGCGAGGGCTGGCTGCTGACCGCCGAAATGATGGAGTTGCAGCAGCATGGTGTGGACAATATTATTTGTGCACAGCCGTTTGGTTGCCTGCCAAACCACATTTGCGGCAAAGGCATGATGAGCAAAATTCGCGCCGTCTACCCCGACGCCAATATTGTGGCCATCGACTACGACCCCAGCGCCACCCGCGTCAACCAAGAAAACCGCATTAAGCTGATGCTGAGCGTCGCAAAAGAACGCCTGCTGCCGGTAGACCCAAACGTCAAGCAACCAGTGCTTGACGCGCAGGTGCAGGACGAGCATTACGCCGCTTTTACCAACCCCTTAACGGCAAATACCTAATTATTGCTAATTTTTACTATTAAAAACAAAAAACAGCAGCGAAGCGTTTAACGGCTTCGCTGCTGTTTTTTATAACCCGTAATTTGTTACTTTTATTGTTACGCACCGGCAGCCCCCCTAGCTGGCAGCCGCATAAAGGCCGAAAGGCGCCGCACCTTCTACAAAAAAGGCGGTTTACTCGGCTGCTTTTCAACCAATCAAGCCGCAGTCTGTTGAAACTCGTTGCGCTCATCCTGCAGTTGTAACACTTTTAAAATGGTGTGGTTATAAAATTTTGCAAAGGTGCGGATCAGCGGCCCCACCAGCAGCGCGCTGAGCACCGTGCCAATACCCACGGCCCCGCCCAGCAAAAAGCCGGCAAGCACAAACACCCAGTCGCCCGCCACCTTAACCCAATGATACTGCAACCCGGTCAATTGCACAATTTTAAATAATAATACATCGTTGGTATTATAGCCAAACCTGCAACTCACCTGCAACGCCAGCCCCATGCTGAGGAACAAGATGCCCCCCGCCAGCATCAACACCCTTTGTGCCATCGGGTAAACCCCATCTTTGGGTAAAATGTCCACTAAAAGACCTTCAATTAAATTAACAGCCGGGCCGCCGACTAAAATGATAAACACCGTACCAACACCCATGTTTTGCCGTGCCAGCACCAACCCGGCGGCCAGCAACACCAGCATATGGCACAGCAAAGCCGTGCCATAGCGGATGCCCAGCGCCTTTGAAAGCCCGTCTACCCAAACTGAAATAGGGTCAACCCCATAGCCACAGCGCAGGTAAAAAACGACCCCTACCCCAATCAGCAAGGCCGCTACCCCACAAAGTAACATTTTTTTAAAGGTTTGACATAAATTTGGGCGTGTAAAAAAGTCCTGTTTCCCCATTGCTGTGACCCCCGCGTTGTGCCTCTGGCATGCTGTTTGCAGGCATAAAAGCGAACTTACCTACAAAACATTATTTTTGCATCTTATCATGCCCAAAGCAAACGCACGATGAGAAATCTCACAGTATTGATGAATTTACTAAAATTTATTTATAAAACCGCTTTGGTTTTACCTATTTTTGTTTATATTTGGTAAAATAAGGTATTTTTCACATGTTTTTCACACCAACTACCTAACCTTATTCTTTTACACTTTTTCTTTAAAAAAACAAATCTTTACCTGGGTATACTGCCTCACAGGTCAACCGCAGCCCCAAACGTCGCAAAGTACCGGCATCCCCTGAATGCAACATTTGGGTAGAATGGATTTCGCAGTCTCGCAGCCGGGGCAATGCTTCCATTGCGCGGGCGGTCAGCGTGTTGGTTGCTGCTGAAATTGACAATGCAATCAGCACATCATCCAGTTTTAGCAAGGTACTGCGGCCACCCAATATTTCTGTTTTCAACCGCACGATAGGCTCTAGGATAATGGGGCTGATTAGCATCAGGTCGTCATCAATGTTCGAAAGCGCTTTGATGGCGTTGAGCACCGCAGAGGAGGAAGCGCTCATCAGCTGGCTTGCCTTACCGGTAACAATGCGTCCATCCCCCAGTTGTATCGCGGCCGCAGCGGCACCCGAGCGGCGTGATTTTTCCAGCGCAGGTGCCACCACTGGGCGGTCTTGCACGGTCACACCAACCTGCTGCATCACAACACGTATTTTTTCTACCGCCTGCTCACCGCCCTTACCCTGCCGGTGGTCACATTTTGCCGCAAAATAACGGCGGATAATCTCTTGGCGGCTTGCTTCGCACACCACCTCATCGTCTGTAATGGCATACCCCGCCATATTGACCCCCATGTCGGTGGGGCTTTTATAATCAAACGCACCGCCAATCTGCGAAAGGGTGCTGCGCACGATGGGAAACGCCTCAATATCCCGGTTGTAGTTCACCGTGGTCTTCCCGTAAGCTTCTAGGTGAAACGGGTCAATCATATTCAAATCTTCAAGGTCTGCGGTCGCAGCCTCATAAGCAAGGTTCACCGGGTGTTTAAGCGGCAGATTCCAAATAGGAAACGTCTCAAATTTTGCATACCCCGCCGGGGTACCCCGCACCGTTTCATGGTACACCTGCGACAGGCAGGTCGCCAGTTTGCCGCTGCCGGGGCCCGGCCCTGTTACGACCACTAACGGCTTCGTTGTTTCGATATAAGGGTTTGCCCCAAAGCCGTTTTCACTGCAAATGTATTCAATTTCAGTGGGGTACCCTCGGATGGGCCGGTGAATGTAATTTTTGACACCGCGCATCGTCAGCTTTGCCAAAAATACATCGGCGGCAGGCTGGCCGGTATAACGGGTGATTACTACACTGTTGACCGCAATACCCATGTGGCTGATGTCGTCAATCAGACGCAGAACATCCATATTATAGGTAATGCCAAGGTCTGCGCGTATTTTTGTCTTTTCAATATCCCCCGCAGACACCACAAAAATAATTTCTGCCTGCTCACGCAGTTCATACAACAGCTTTATTTTAGCATTCACATCAAACCCCGGCAGTACGCGTGCTGCGTGGTAATCATCAAACAGCTTGCCGCCAAACTCAAGGTAAAGCTTGCCCTGCGCCGCTTCAATACGCTCTAAAATATGTCGTTTTTGCTTTTCAATATAATGCGCGTTGTCAAAGCCGATCTTCCCCATCTGTGCCTCCCCATCTAGTTTGCGGTTATTGCCGCATGCCCGCAAAACAAGGGCCCCTGCACAGTAAACTCTGCCAAAGGCCCCATTTTTACTTCTGATAACTCTATTAGAATACCATTTTGAAGTACTTGTTTCAAGAAAAACCGGTAAAACAGAAACAAAACAGTTTTCATCACAAAAAAACCGAAAAAATTAGAAAAAGGTCTTTTCTTTTATGCCCATGTGTGCTATTATATTAAAGCATCGTTGTGGAGGCGTAGCTCAGCTGGTTAGAGCGTTCGGTTCACATCCGAGAGGTCGCGGGTTCGAGTCCCTCCGTCTCCACCATAATGATCAGGCGATCAACATCACTGTTGGTCGTCTGTTTTTTTATTCTTGTTTCTCTGCCGTAGGCGGCGTAGAAACACACCGTTTCACCTTTGGTCGCCGGCCACAGCCAGCGCTTTCTTTTTGCCCGTTTATAAGATAAAAACGGTGAATTTTTAAATACATTTTAAACTCCACCTTGTTAAGTTTTTTCCCAGCAAATAAAAAGCCGCTGAAGACTTTTCGGTATCCAGCGACTTTTTGCATCCACACTGACTCTACTTTGTACTAATATCAATAAGAAGCCTGTTAACATCCACTTGCTCCGCTTCGCTTCCCTTGCCAGCATTGCAGGCTGTTTTGCCTGCAAACGGCAAGTTAAAGGTCAATTTGTTCTTTGCAATTCAAATCTTTTTTTGGTACGCCAGCTTCGCTTTCACCGTATAAAAAGGGGCCGCTGCACTTTAACCCATAGTGCAGCGGCCCCTTTTGTGAAGTTATGCTGTTTAATGTTGCCCGTTCTGCTTATACTGTGCCGTAAACGTTATATCTTCAGCCACCGTACTTTCGCCGTCATACTCAGAAGCCCAGCCGACAAACTCATACCCCTCATTTGGTGTAATGCCCGGTGCCTCCGGCATGTCTGCATTGCGTTTTACCCTAAACACCGTCTTATCTGTTGTCGTGCCGCCTATGCCGACATCAAACACTATCTTGATGCGTCTTCTCAACCAAATTATAAAGATCAGAATCAGCATCCCCAGTAAGATTAACATGCCGATAATCCAGGATATAAACGTTCCACTTGATTCGTTATTAAAGTTAAACGGCTGGTTTGCCCCCGGCTCCGTTAAATTTAAGTCGGTGATACTGACCGTTCCATCCTTTAACAAATGCATATCAATTGTAATCACATCGGTGTCCGCCTTGTGCTTGATGTCCACAGTAGCTTTTTTAACAAGTACTTCCACTCGATCTGTCTGCTTAAACTCAAGCTCAAATTCGCCCATTTTTGCACTGTTTGCAGCTTGAATAATAAGGTTATGCTCTGTGTATGGTACGTTTTTAAACTCGTAATAACCATTCTCGTCTGTCACTGTCATACGTGGCTTGGAATGCAGTTGCACAATATACCCGACAAGTGGATCCCCGTTACCATCCGTCAGGGTACCATTTACCATTCCTAAACCGTCACCATACAAATAGCCAACCTGTCCTTCGCCTGAAAAACTACCGATGATATTGCCGTTCGCGTCGATGATATTGCCGTTTTCGTCTTTTTCCCCGACAACATTACCGTCTTGATCCAAAACCTTCCCGTCCTCGGCAACCTGCGCTATGCATTTGCGATACAAACTTACATCGCCATTTTCAAGCACTTCACCGATCACGTTTCCATCGTTATCCAATATGTTGTTGTCTTCGTCCGCGGTGCCAATCACCAGCCCGTTTGAAGTTTCTACTTTCCCCTCGCCTGTAATCATAACGCCCTTATCTTCGGTGCTGGGGGCATTACTTGACCTAGGTGTGGGGGCGGGCGTAGGCTTCGGCGTAGCGGCCGGCTTGGGTGTGGGTGTTGGCACTGGTGTTTTGCCCAGATTATCACCCGTGCGTGTCCCCGGTGTCATTGCCGGCGTCGGTATTGGGTCTTGCGTCCACTTTGCGTACAGCGTTGTGTCGCCCGTCACCGTACTGGCAGCAAAACTCCATGCATTGGTGCAAGCAGTATCTTTGTACCAACCCCCAAACGTGTACCTTGCACGTGTGGGGGTTGGTGGCATGTTTGCGAATATCGTACTACCATCCGTCACAGGCGTTATGGCGTTAATGGCGTTACCACCCTGTGCGTCGAACGTCACCGTCCAAACCTGAATTATCGTCAACGTGCCACTTTTGTATGTTATTGTGTAGTTGTTGGTCGCAGCTTCACCCGTTATCGTGATGGGATACGTCCCGGCCGTGCCACTGTCAGGTGTGCCTGTATAGGCCATCGTTATCGGGCCGCTCAACGTCGCGCTTGCATTATCCTTCATTGTCAGCTGCATTGTGTCGTTAGTACCGGTAAGTATAACGCCCGGCAGTGCTGAACCGTTGCCCACCACCAAATTGGTATTGGCGGGGTATTCGCTTATGTCATACTCACCCGCGGCAAGTATGGGGTTGGGGGTATCCACTACCTTTACCTTTGCGGTATTGGTTGCGGTTTCTGCCAACACTTTGCTACTATCATCTACCAACTGGTTATAGTTTCTTACCACACAATAGTAATACGTTGCCCCTGTGCTGCTTGTCGGCACTGTTAAGGTGTTTTTATCATACCCCGTAACACTATCCGTCAATTCTGTCCCGCCTGAATTGCTGTCGTCAGTGTTGGTATACCATCTATATACAAGCTCCCCACCGTCGGGCCGTAAACAGAAATATACTCTTTATCCGTTTTTGTATCGGGAAGAGGAATCTTAATCCAATAGGCGGAAGAACTGTTGCCAAATGCAAACATCCCGTTTTCATGCCTTTTCTGCTTCTTGTATATTCATTTCAGCGCTCGCATCTTCGATATAAGAAAACTCGTATCCCTGTTTCGCATGTTTGGGGAAAACACCAATAATAAGTAAACCTAAAAAGATGACCATAAAAACGAGCGATATTTTAATGATTTTGTTTTGTACCATAAAGCCCCCTTGGGGAATTTGTAAAGCTGGCCCGCGGCAATTATACTGCGCTTTTGTTTATTAATCAAAATTTCATGTTGACAATTTTTGCGAATTCACTTATTATACTACTTATAATAAGTTTTATAATAACTATTGGAGGTGACCGGTTTGAACGGCACTGCCCGTTTAAAACAAGACCATGTAGATGCCGTGCGTTGGGCACTGCATGCCGCACACTGCGCAAGTATTCGCACCCTTGCCGGCACCACTGGCCTTAGCTTTGCCACCGTTGCCAGTATTATGGCAGAGTTGGTACAAACCGGTGAAGCCCTGCCGGGCGAAGTGTTGCCCTCCGGCGGGGGGCGCCCCGCGCAGAGTTACCGTTTTGACGCAGCCCATGCTCAGATACTAACTATTTCGGCACAGACACGAGGCAACCAAAATGTGATTTTTGCACAGGTACGTGACCTGTATGGCGAAACGGTCTACCAAACCGAACTGGTGTTGGACACCTTTACCCCTACAGACTTTGAAACCGTAATCGACCGTTGCCGTGCCGCCTGCCCTGCCATTTGGGTGCTGGCACTGGCGCTACCCGGTGTCGTACACGGGGGGCGCGCAGTCACAAACGACTACCCCGCACTGGTGGGAGTGGATTTTAAAAGCCAGCTGGAAGCAAAGTACCGCTTGCCGACCTTGATTGAAAATGATGTCAATGCTGCGATTGTGTGCCATGCACGGCCAGAGGGCATTGTGGCCGGGGTGTATTTCCCTCGGCGGTTCTGGCCGGGCGGTGCCATATGCATCAATGGTACTGTGCTGCATGGCGCCGCCGGGTACGCAGGCGAAGTGGGGCTGTTGCCGCTGGGCATTGACTGGCTGAAACTGAATTATGCCAGCACTTCTACCGCCAGCGCGGTAGCCGCCACTCTTTGTACCTTTTGTGGGCTCATAAACCCAGACTTGCTGGTACTATACGGCGACTTTTTTACCCCCGCTATGCAGCAGGCAACACAGGTTGCTGCGCGGCGGTGCGCGGCGGGTGAATTGCTGCCCCCCCTGCTGTACCGCGATGCGCTGCGTGAGGATATTTTTACGGGCCTTTTTGCAAAGGGGCTACAAACGTACCGCAATGCATTGCACCGCCCTTACCCGTTTACAACCGAAACTACAGAATTGTCAGGAGAATAACGATGATTTTTCTTGCACTGATTTACCTCGCTTTTATCAGCCTTGGCCTGCCGGATTCTCTACTGGGTTCGTCTTGGCCACTCATGCATTTATCCTTCGGCGTGCCGGTGGGAAGCGCCGGGTTTTTGGCCATCATTGTCTCTACCGGCACTATTTTGTCCAGCCTTCTGTCTCACCGGCTCATCCGCCGGTTTGGCACCGGGGCGGTGATGGTAGGCAGTGTTTCGCTGACTGCCGTTGCACTGCTGGGCACATCACTGGCACCGTCGTTTTGGATGTTGGTTGTGCTTGCCATCCCCATGGGCATTGGGGCTGGCGCAGTAGATTCGGGCCTCAACGCTTTTGTTGCAAAGCATTATGCCGCAAAACACATGAACTGGTTGCACTGTTTTTGGGGCGTAGGCGCGATGCTGGGGCCTATTTTGATTTCGGCGCTCACAAAATCCGGTTTTGGGTGGCGCAGCGGTTATTTTTCCATCGCAATGTTACAGGTAGCATTGGTGGCGTTGCTGCTGTTTTCACTGCCAATGTGGCGGCAGTTTGAACCCCGCAGTGCGCAAGAGACAACCGAAAAAAAGGCAAAACGCGCCCCATTGCTGGCCCCATTGCGTGCGGCAGGGGCCAAATATGCCATGGCGACTTTCTTTTTGTATGTCACAGTGGAAAATTCCTTTATCCTGTGGGGCGCAAGCTACCTCGTAAAGGTAAAGGATAATCTGCCGGAGGATGCTGCCGGCTGGGTATCGCTGTTTTTTGTGGGTATTACGGTAGGGCGTGCACTGAGTGGCATTCTTTCTACAAAGCTGGATAGCGAAAAGCTGATTCGACTTGGCATTTTTTTGGTGTTAGGCGGCATTGTGGTACTGCTGTTACCCTTGCCTGCCGTGGTGGCACCTGCCGCGCTGCTGTTGATTGGGTTTGGGCTTGCCCCTATTTTCCCGGCAATGCTACACCTTACCCCGGTATATTTTTCAAAAGAAGATACACAAGCTTCCATGGGCTTGCAAATGGCCTGCGCCTATACCGGCTCTACACTAATGCCCCCGCTATTTGGCCAGATTTTTGCACACACCACCTTTGCACTGATGCCAGTTTTTATGCTGGTGGGCAGTGCCGGGCTGTTATTGTGTACCACATGGTTGGCACAACTGTCAAAAAAGCAGAGGGCAGCGGAGCAGGCCGACTAAACTACCACTTACCCTGCCGGGTACGAAATTCCAAATAAAAAAGCGCCGTAAGGCGCCTTTTTTATTTGGAATTATCTGTTTTGCAAAATATAATCCGCATAAGGGTTAAAGATGTCGGCAAGGCCGGGGTTTTGCAGTAGCTCCCGCATAATCTCAAACGGGTAAAAATACTCTGCGTCCGTGGGCTTCATGGGCAGCCCGGCAGCCTGATATGCTTTTTTACAATAATCGCTGCAACCCAAAAAATACGCGCGCAACGACAGCCGCCCTTCCGCTTGCCGCTCTGCGTCCCAGCGCTGCTCTATTCTTGCCTTTTCCTGTTGCATGCGCGCAAAATAGGCCTCCACCTCTTCACCACGGTAGGGGTGCGCCATCAGGGACGCAGATTCGGTAAGGTAAATTTTAATTTTTTCTTTGCAAAAGGACAGCGAATTGTCCTGCGGGGGGCTATCGTTGATGACCTGCATACACCGGATGACATCCTGATATTTTTCATCTCGCACAAAGGTACTTAAAAATTTACGGCCAATCTCATACTGCTGGTATTGTTTTTGCGACCTTGTGCCAAACAGCAACATATGCGCATAAAATAGCTTATACGCATCCACAATTTCATCTTTGGTGTTTTTTAAATGGCTGATAGGGCGGTAAAACAACGAATTTTCTTCCGGCGGGGTTGCAAGGGCCTGCATGTAATCATGGACGATTTTGTGCGCTTCGATCAAGTTCACAGTAGTCCCCCCATTCTTACCGGCCAGCAAATGGTCAGGCCAGCGGGAATTGTACCAGCTTTTGTTCATTGTACCGCGTTTTTGTGCGCAGGGCAAGTACGGTAAAAACAAGCGGCTGGCAAAGGGGGGGCGTTGGCAAACTTCTGTTCTTGGTTCAATGTTTTTATATCGGGTCACAAATCTATAGAATGCTTCTACTTAGGTAGAAACTATATTGCTTTCACAAAACAACGAAACTTATTCTTTCCTGCCCGTTTTTTTTAATTGCGCATCTTGAACCAGTTCCATTTCAAGCCGATTCAAAGACTGGTTGCTGATTCCATGTTCCATCCGGCAGGCATCCTGTGCCGCTGTTTGTTCATCCACATCCAGCACCGCTGTGAGCAAGTGTTTTAGCAGAGTATACTTTTTTTCAAGGTCTGCGGCAGTTTTTTTGCCTATCGTGGTCAGATGAAGTTCTTTTTTTGAATTCATCTCTATCAGCTTTTTTTGCATCAGCTTTTTCATGGCGATACAAACACTTGCTTTTGAATAGCCCAGCATTCTTGCTATATCAACAGACCGTACAGTTTGCTGGCAGCCCTGAAGCTCATAGATTGCCTTTAGGTAATTTTCAGAGGATTCATTTAATTTCATCTTATTATTACATGTTACACGCTGCCGCCGCTGTGAAAGGGCGGAACGTCTCCATCTGTGGATAGAAAGGGCCTCCTGTCGCAAACGTATCATTTGCAAGCGACATCGTACAACCCGTTTCATCACAAATTATGATGATCTCGGCATCGACGGGGTTAAACCCAAACACCCGGTGTGTTGCAACCGTTTTGTTTTCGCCAATATGGGCAATTTCCTGAATTTGCTCACTACCCAGCTGGCTTTTACAAAGGCTGAAAACATGCCGGCAGCCGGATACTCCCTGATCTTTTTTTACAAGGCAGAATAAGTAATCAATCAACACCTCCGGGATTTTGCTGTTTACCTGTTGTGATACCGACCGGTTTGATTTTTCAGGGCTAATCGCCTTTATTTTTGTTTTCATTTGATGATCTCCTTCGCTGTTGCTGTCTACATCCTAACACCCCTTGTTAAATTCTATTTAGCTTTAATTTAAACGCAGTTTAAACCGGCTCAATATTTTGGGGCATTGTAACCTGAAAAGTGGTCCCTTCGCCCAGTTTGCTCTCAACGTCGATTTGGCCGTGATGCAGCTGGACAATCTTTTTAACAATCGACAGCCCAAGCCCGCTTCCGCCCGCGCTTCTACTGCGCGCTTTATCTGCCATATAAAAGCGTTCAAAGACATGGGTCATGGTTTCTTTTGTCATCCCGATGCCACTGTCTGATATTGCAACCAGAACCTGCGCATCATTGCCGGATACCGCAATGGTAATTTTGCCCCCATCCGGGGTAAATTTGATGCTGTTGTTTAGCAGATTAATCCACACTTGGCTGAGCAAATCTTCATCCGCAAAAATATCGGCGGTGTTTTCGCTGAGAGAGACCTCGATATTTTTGGCAGACCACTGCGGTTCTAAAAGCAATACGACATCCTTTAGCTGCCGGCTGAGGGGATACCGGTGTGGGTTCATTACGGCATATTCTGATTCTAAGGTTGAAAGCCGCAATAGGTTTTCGCCGAGCTTCGACAGCCGCAGGCTTTCTGATTCGATGATCCCGATATAGTGAAGCTGTTCTTCCCTGCTCAGGGTGTCGTCTTTGAGCAAGGAGACAAAGCCTTTGATGGAAGTCAGCGGAGACTGGATTTCATGCGAAACATTCGACACAAAATCCTGCCGCATCGTCTCCATGCCCCCCAGTTCAGATGCCATATGGTTGATTTTATCAATGAGATCCGCCATATGGTATCTGGCATCAGAATATTTTTCTTTATCAATCCGGGTATCGAAATCCCCCTTTGCAATTTTGTCTAACGCCGTCTCTATTTCTCTTATATATGTATGGTAGGGGTTTTTACGCGGTTTTGCATCGTGCAGATGGTGGGTGGCCCAATGGCGTACCATCCCAAACAAAAATAATAGCAGTACCAAAAAAAGCAACCCGACAGTTGCAGAAACAGCTTGTTTCGCGGCAGCTTGCGCCGAAATTTCCGCCCCAAACAAGGGGGCTATGAAATATGCCCCGGCCATCAAACAAATAAAAATCACCGCCGCAAAGAAAACATACAGGAACGCATACTTTACTCTATGCCTCATTTTATCACCTCAAGCCTGTAGTCAATGCCTCTAATGGTTGTGATTTTAAACCCGTACCTCTGTGGGGGAAACTTATCCCGCAGCCGCCCGATATGCACATCCAGCGTACGCTCGTTTCCATCGAAATCGTACCCCCAGATATCCTCTATCAACTGGTCCCGTGAAAATGTTTTACCCGGCGTACCCGCAAGCATAAACAGCAGTTCAAACTCTTTTAGTGGCAGTGTCATTTCTTCGGTTTGTGTTTTTACCATGTATTGGTTTTGATCAATCGTAATCGTCCCAAGTTCGATGATTTTAGAGGCGGCTATGTTGCAACGCTTTAGCAACGCTTTCACCCGCGCAATAAGTTCTGCCGGCTCGAACGGCTTCGTCAAATAGTCGTCTGCACCAAGCTCAAAACCTTTTACCTTTTGGCTTGTTTCCCCCTTGGCCGTCAAGATGAGGATTGGAAGATCCCAAAACTTTCTAGCTTCTTTGCAAAATTCCCAGCCATCCATATGCGGCATCATAATATCAAGTATGACTAAATCAACTTTACCATTCTCCAGCTTTTTTAGCGCATCCTCACCATCAACGGCTTCCAGCACTTCAAAACCTTCTTTTTTTAGAATCAGCCGGATCAATTCGCGGATATTGGGATCATCATCAACAGCCATGATCTTATTCACAAAAGCTTCTCCTTTCAGCACAAGCACCCGTATAAACATCCTAGAATATAAACTTAAACAGAATTTAAACTAATTTTCGATGCTTCATACAAAACTGTTATCTGGCCTTTTTTTGGGGGGCCGTATGAGGTATTTAAGTAGGTATGGCCATTCCCCCTATCCTTTATGCTCGTTAGGGAATACCCCTCCTGCTGCACACTGCGTTCAAAAAGGCCCCTGTATGCCAATCATTTGTAAAAAACCTTTCAAGAGATAAAGGGAGAACTTATTCAAAGTTCTCCCTCCTCAAAATTATGGTTTTTAGCAGTCAATATTGGCCTTGCGGGCCTGGCTGCAAAGGTCTTTGACCTGCAACGTGTAGGCCTTGCCGTCTTTGATAAAAAGGGTGCCGCACTGGCGAAACGAAAAATGCACCCCGGCCGCCTGGCACTGGCTGCGCAGTGACATCACCCAGTCGTACTGCAATGGCCGGGCAAACTTGTCCGACTCACCGCCCGCCACCACCAGCTCTACCCCGCCAAGGTATGGCGCAAGGTCAATGGGGCCGATGAGCGGCTGGCAGATGATATTTTTGTGGGGGATGGCAAGCGACGAAAAAATGGCAAGGCGCTCGTCGGCCCGCTGCTGGTTTTCTACCGTGCAGCCCACCGTGACATTTTCGTACCCGGTGCCCCAGTCCGGCGGGGCAGTGGCCGCAAACCGCTCGATGCGCTTGGTGAGGAAGATAAAATGCAAATCCTGCCGCTCGCGGATCATGCGCCAACAGTCGGCCCGCCATGGGTCGGCGTCCGGCAGCAAAAAGTCGCTGGCAAAGCACAGGTATACCAGCTGCTGCGGTTTCATTTTATAGTCGCCGTTCTTTTTTCGCTCTACCGGGGCACAAAACCTTGGGGTCTGCACCACCTTGCCGGTGTCAACCCCGCGCTTTGCGTCCCCCTTATGGATATAACAAAACTTGCAGCCCTCACTATACCTGTGGCAGCCGCGCCACGGGTCCCAACGTGCCATAATGGCCCCCCTGTTCTCTATCTTTATTTACCGCCGGCGGGCGGGGTGTAACGGTACGACGGGTGGTTTAACCCGGTGGGCGCGTAAAACTGCTCGCCCACAAAGCAAAAGCCCAGCTTGCAAAGCAGTGCCGCCGACGCCTTGTTTTGCGGGTGGTGCCCGGCAAACAGCGCACCGGCATGCAGCGGGCCAAAGGCATAGGCCATTACTGCGCGCGCGGCCTCACTGCCATAGCCCCGCCCCCAAAAGCCGGGCCGCAGGTGAAACCCCAGCTCGTACACCCCCGCTTCTTTTGCATAGGGGCGCAGGCCGCAACAGCCCACAAAATCGCCGCT
>JAQVCK010000055.1 GCA_028689835.1 Pygmaiobacter sp.
TTTGCACCAAAGCCTGCAATGCCGCCGGGCGAAACGCTGGCCACCGCGCCGGGATTGCCGTCCCATACGCTTTGGCCATACGGGCGGGAGCCAACGTCCAGCGCGTTTTTCAGCACGGCAGGTACCGAGCGGTTGTATTCCGGGGTGACAAACAGCACGCCGTCCAGCGGGCGAACCTCGTCGCGGAAACGCTGCCATGCTGCGGGCGGGGTACCGGTGTCGTCAAGGTCCGGGTTGTACAGCGGCAAATCGCCAATTTCAATAATGCGGCCCTCATAGCCGGCGGGCAGGTAAGATGCGATGGCCTCTGCGATTGTTTTATTGTACGAGCCTTTGCGCAGGCTGCCTACGAAAATACCAATTGTTTTGCTCATGAGTTTTCACCTTTCTGTTCTATGAAAAATAGTGTTGTTTTTTATTTATACGAAGTCTGTTTAGTCCGACACGGTAAAACGTGCATTAAAAACAGACGGGGTTTCAATTTCGTTCAAAATGGCTTTTGCCATGGTACCGCTGGTGGTGTGTGACTGGCCGTCTTTCGCGGTAAGCAAATGGTCTTTGCCAAGCACCGGGGTGGTGGCCTCTCCGGCGTGAAAATCTACCGAGGGAGAAACGCCTACCCAGTTGACATTATCGATTAATTGCAAAAATGTAAGTTCCTTTGCCTGACTTTCGGGGATAGATATCCACGACTCGGCACCGGGCCAGGTGCGGATGGTTTCAATAAACGGCTTGTTGTTTTCATCCAGCAGGCTGCCGGCACCCAGAATAAAGAAGAGCCGTGGGCGGCTGGTTTCGCGCAGCATCGCAATCAGCTTTGCGCTTAGGTCGATGTGCAGATAGGCTTTTTCGGGCGGGGCACTGAACGCTTTTATTACAACATCAAAAGGGGTCAAATCTTCTTTGGTCAAAGTAAATGCGTCTTTTTGCAACACGGTTGCATCCTTGCCCAATAGCTCTGCCGCACGTTCGGCATGACGCACAATGGCAGTTGCCTCATGGCCACGTGCGATGGCTTCTTTGTAAATTGCACTGCCGGCCATGCCGGTGGCGCCAATGATAGCAATTTTCATGGGTCTGTCTCACTTTCACTAAAACAGGGTCACAAGCTGCGACAGATGTACCGCGTCAAGCTCGTGCTCTAAATTTGTTTGCATCTTGTCATAGGTCGCGGTTAATACTTGCTCTATTTTTGCCCCCACGGGGCAGTTTAAATTGGTGTCGGTATGAATATCAAACAGCCGTTGCTCACTTTCCACCGCACGAAAAACCTCTAATAAAGAAATTTTGCCCGCAGGCTTTGCAAGGCCGGTGACCCCCATACCGGTTTGGGTCTTAATCAACCCCGCGCGCTTTAGCTTAACAAGCAAGCGGCGTACCAGTGCGGGGTTGGTATGGATGCTGCCGGCGATCCAATCGGAGGTGATCGGCCCATCCGGGTGCAACGCAGCCAGACATAAGATATGGATACTGACCGAAAGCTTACTGGAATACATTTATTTTATCCCTCCGTTTGTAACCATTATAGTTACAAACAAAAAGAATGTCAACCCCTTTTTTGAAAAAAGTTAGAAATAGCTAACTTATAAAATGAAAAACAGGGCCCTGCGGCTCTGTTTGTGGTGGCAATGACGATAGGGGGGCAAAGGCTATTGTTGCTCGGTGGAAGCCGCAATGTCTTTGGTAAGTTGCGAAGACAACAAACTACAAAACACATTACAAGAAGTAGAGGATTCAATGCTGATGGGGTAATGCAGTGAGGCCCATGTCGGCAATACGACAACATCATCGACCATTTTACTTACGGGGTGTTTGGGCGAATGGGTGACAAGCAGCGTAGAGGGGCGGTGTGCCTGCGAAAGCCCGACCGCCATATCCAAAAACTCTTTATGGGTCGGGTTTTGTGATGAAAACAGAATAACAAGATCGCTGTTTTTCATAATATGTAAGGTTTCTACTTCAAGCCCCGGCTCAATAAAATAGCTGGGCTGGCACAGCTGCACCAGCAGGCTGACCAGCAGTTGCGCGGGGATGCTGCTGCGCGCGGTGCCGGTGACATAAATATGGTCGGCCTCAATAACTTTGCTCGACAACCGGCGCAAGGTTTCGTCCCCCACCATATGCCCTGTGCTGCGCACCAGATCACAAATATAATCGGTCATTTGCCAATCGCTTTTTTCATCCGGGGGTGCGGCGCTGTCCCTAAAAGAGTGTGCGGCGAGCGACAGCGCAAGGGACATACGAAAATCGCTGAAACTGTTAAAACCAATCTTTTGGCAAAACCGGCTAATCGCACTTTGTGCAATGCCATACCGTGCCGCAATCGCAACGGTGGTGTTTTGGGAGATCACGTCGGGCTCCGAGCGAAAAATTTCGTAAATCTCACGCTCGCGTGGGGTAAAATCAGCTTTACACAACTCCATCTGGTCAAATATATTCATGTTGTAGACCCTCGCTCGTGAATGATTCATCCAAAAAACGGGCTAAAACAAGGAGTTTTCCGTTTCATTGGAATACCTATATTATACAGTGGCAGGGCGCAAAACACAAATAAATTTGTAAAGAAATGACACTGATTAGATAAAATGCACAAGTAATTCTGGAAATGTTTATTGAATATTTAATCCAAAAAAAATTGAATGGATAATCCAATCATGCTATGATGAAAGCACATCAAAACCACTGGCGGTTGGCAGTATGTTTTTGAGAGGCTTTGACGAAAGGCAAGTGTAGAGATTGGTTAAATTCACGCAAGAGCAGGTTAGCCCCAGCACACGGCGTATTCGTGGGGTTGGGGACGTATGTATGTATTTGGTAGAAGGCGCTGATAAGGCGGCGTTAATTGATACCGGTTATGGGATAGGGGATTTAAAGGGGTACGTTGAAACTTTGACAGAAAAACCTCTTATTGTGTTGATTACCCATGGCCATTTAGATCACGTAGCGGGTGCCGGGCAGTTTGAACAGGTTTACATGAACCACGCAGACATTACGCTTGCCAAAGAGCACAGTATGGTAGAAATGCGAAAAGCGGCCATGCGCAACAGCGCCCCGCAGTTGCTTGCCGGGCTGACCGAGAAAGATTTCATCCCCCCATTTACCGGCGAATTTTTGCCGTTACAGGATGGCCAGACATTTGATTTGGGTGGTGTTACATTAAAATTGCTGGCACTACGCGGCCATACGAATGGCATACTGACAGTGCTGAACGTGCAGGACCGTACCATCATGTTGGGGGACGCATGCGGCGTAGGCGTGCTTTTGTGCCTCCCGGAATCGACAAATATCGAGGATTATCGAGCGAATTTGATCAATATGCAGCATAATGAGCCACTTTATGATCAGGTGTTGCGCGAGCATGGCAAGTTCGAATCACCCTGTTCGGTACTGGAAGACTGCATTGAAGCCTGCGACCACATCTTGGCGGGTACCGATGATGCGGTGCGCACCGAGATGATGGGCCTAGTCGCTTACCGCGCGTTTGCAGTGGATGAGGACGGCAAACGACTGGACGGCAAAGAGGGCAACTTGCTGTACAAACCCGAAAAGGTTTATGCGAGCAATCATAGTTCAAAAAGCAAATAACCCGCGATAAAAAACGGGGTTAATAAACGGAGGAATCAAGAATGGCGAACGGGATCATTCATGTGCGTGTTGACGATCGTATGCTGCATGGGATTGTAGCGACGGACTGGGTACCCAAATCGGGTGCGACAAGGGCGATGGTAGTAGATACCGCCGCACCAACCAACGATATTGTGCGCGCCTCTTTAAAGATGGCCTGCCCGGCGGGGGTTTCACTTTCAGTATTAGACCCCGCAAAGGCGGCGGCAAACATCCAAAACGGCAATTATGCCGCGCAAAAGGTGTTTGTCATTTGCAGATATGTCAAGTGGGCACATGAGCTGTTCAAAGCAGGTGTGTCTTTTGAACAAGTGAACCTTGGCAATGTGACACAGAATAAAGGGGATGTGACCGTACTGGACAAGACGGTGCGGGTTTCCCCGGAAGAAAAGGAGATGCTGCGAGAGATGCGGGACGCGGGGATTAAGATTACCGCGCGTTTTCGGCCGGACGACACCGAGACTGACGTTGGCCGGATGTTGGATTGAAAAATTTGACAGAAAAAAGGAGAGAAAATCATGTTTACTCCACTGCAAATCATTTTGATGACCTTGCTTGTGGCATTTTTGACATGGCAGAAGTATAACCTGCAAATCATTGCTTATGCGGCTGTCGTGTTTGTGGGCCTTGCGTCCGGCCTCATTATGGGGGATGTCAAGACAGGCCTGCTGATCGGCGGCGAAATGTGCCTGATGAGCCTTGGTATCGGCGGGTACGGCGGGTCTTCGGTGCCAGATTACAATATGGGTGCCGCTGCGGGTACCGTGTTTGCCATTGCGATGGGCCAAACAGGCACTACGGCGCTGGCAACTGCGGTAGCCATTGGCGTACCCGTTGCCGCACTGGGCGTTCAGATGGACGTCATCGGCAAAATGACCGGTTCGTTCTTTATCCATAAGGCAATGGCCTGCTCGGACAAACAGGACTGGAAGGGTATGGGCCGCTGGGTGTGGCTGTCTCAGGTACCGTTCACGCTGTTGTGTGCGCTGCCCATCCTGCTGCTGATGACGGTCGGCTCCACCTATGTGGAATCGATGGTCAACAATTTCCCCGTATGGCTGTCTGCGGGCCTTAACGTTGCCAGCGGTATGCTGCCGGCGCTTGGCTTTGCCATTCTGCTGAAGTACTTGCCCATGAAGAAATACGGTTACTTCTTACTGTTTGGCTTTGTTCTGGCTGCCTATCTCAACCTGAGCATCCTTGCGGTTGCTCTGCTTGGTACCGTTTTCTGCGTGTTCATTTTCCAACTGAAAGAAGAAAATGCAAAACTTGCACTGGCGGCAACTGCTGGAGGTGACAACGAAGATGAGTGAGACAAATGCAGTATTGACAAAAAAGGACCTGACCAGAACACTCACCCGTTATGTCTTGGGGCGTCAGGTATGCTTCAATTATGAGACGATGCAGTCCGGTGGCTGGGTATGGGCAATGCACCCCGCCATGAAAAAAATCTATGGCGACGACGATAAGCTACTTAGCGAAAAGTACAAGTCGTATTTTAAATTTTTCAACACACACCCCTGGTTTGGCAACCTGATTATGATGGCCTGCCTTGCGGTGGAATCCACCCGCGATGAGCATGCCACCGAAACGGCCGTTGATATCCGTACCGGCCTGATGGGCCCGCTTGCCGGCCTTGGTGATGCAATCATCTGGATTTTGCTGCCCACCGTTATGGGCGCAATCGCCGGCTATCAGGCCATGCAGGGCAGCATTTTTGGCTGGGTGTTGGCGGAAGCTGTCGGCGTTGCAATGTGGCTGGTTTTCTGGCGCCTTGCTTATACGGTATACGATCAGGGCCTTTCGTTCATCACTTCAAAAAGCTCTTCGCTGAAAAACCTGACTGATGTCTGCTCCATTCTGGGCTTGATGGTGGTCGGCGCAATGGTCGCCTCCACCGTGCACGTCAATATCTCGCTTTCGTGGACAGTCGGTGAATTGACCCAAAGCCTCGGTGACCTTTTGAATATGATTTTGCCGGCGTTTGGCAACGTCCTGTTCACAGCATTGATCTATTGGGGGCTTGGCATCAAAAAGATGAGCTCCGGCAAGATGGTCTGGATCGTACTGGTCGTTTCCATCCTTCTGGGTGCGTTCGGCATTTGCTCGTAATTCAGGTAAAAACCCGCAAAAGGTCGCCGTGCTTGCAACGACGGCCTTTTGTTTTGTTAGAAAGGCAAAGTATGACAATGACAAAAGTAAGTACAGCCCGCGCCCCCATTACGCCGCGCGGTAGCTTTTTCCCCTGCTACCTGATGGGCCATGCAATCCGCACCCAGCAGGCGACGGGTATTATGGACGAACTTTGGGCAACAGCACTGGCACTGGAGGCGGATGGTGGCAGGGTGCTGTGGGTGACAGTAGAGCTGATTGGGCTGGACCGGGAGTTCACCGACCGCATCCGGGCCCGCGCGGCACAGCAATACCAATTGCCTGCCGAAGCGGTGAACATCTCTTACGTGCACACCCATTCGGCGCCGGAATATCAGGACCATTCCATCTTTGCGCAGGCGGGCCAAGGTGCAGTGCCCGGCTATATGGACTATGTGGAGCAGCAGGTCAATGCGGCAATCGACGCCTGCTTTGCCGGTGAGTGGGTGCCGGTGACAGTGGTTGCAAAGCAACTTGAAATAAAGGGGTGCTACGGCAACCGCAACGGGCTGCAAAAGCCGGAGGACAAGACGTTTGTTGCCCTGAAATTTTGTGCACAAGACGGCAGTGTGGTGGCGGGGGCCTGCAGTTTTGCCTGCCATTCCACCGTGTTGGGGCCGCAAAACCTGCAAGTCAGCAGCGACCTTGCCGGGTACGTGGCACGCGCGTTTTTGCAACAGTGGGGGGTATACCCCATTGTGATGGTGGGGGCCGCCGGGGATATGAGTAACCGGCTGTACCGGCAGGGCAACGATAAAGCCGAGCTTGAGCGTGTGGGGCAAGAAATGATGAGCCAGGTGTTTGCCTCCCCCGCGCCAGAAATAGAGTTGCAACTGCACCGCCCGGTAATTGAAACTTATCGGTATCAGCAGACTTTTGCGCCAGACGCGGCCAAAAAGCAGCAGCAGTATGATATAATAAAAGAAAAAATCGAGCATGCCGCGAATTTTGACGAAAAAAAGGTTTATTCTTCTGCGCTGCGCATGGCAGAATTGCGGCTGACACAGCAGGGCCCCTATGAGCTGGACCTTGAATGCCGGTATGTAGACCTTGGCGACCTGCGGCTGTTTATAATACCGGCAGAGTTGTTCTCGCGCTTTGGCCTGCGCATCAAACAGGCGCTGGGTGCAAAATGCCCGGTCTGCTGGTGTTACAGCAATTACAGTGTCGGGTATCTTGGCAATATTGAGGATTACGGCAACAGCTTTGAAACATCGGCGTCCGACATCACACCGGGCACGACGGAGCATATTGTAGAGCAGGTCGAACAATTTTTGGCGCAGCGTCGCTAAGTGAGAAAGGAACCTTTACGCAGATGAAAATTTTACTGGTCAGCCACGGCAAATTTGCCGAAGGGCTTCGCGATACCATGGTCGATTTTTTTGGTGCAACTAACATTTATGCCGCCTGTGTCACACAGGAGAACGGCACCGACGGGCTGCGCAGCGCAGTGGAAGAATACCTTGCCGGTTGGGGGGAGGACGAGCAGGTCATCATCTGCTCTGACATGATGGGCGGCAGTGCCAACCAGACGGTCTACCCCTATATGGCAAGGCCCAACACCTACCTTGTGGCGGGCATGAACTTGCCGCTGGTGATGCAGTTGCACCTGGAGCCGGACGGGGTCAGTGCAGAGTTCCTGCGCGAGATCATAGAAATTTCTCAGTCGGGTATCGTGCTGGTCAACGATAAGGATTTCAGCGCGGTCGGTGAGGACGATGAGTAACTAACAGGGAGAGATGTGCAGTATGGCAGCTTTGGCGACAAGTCAAATTAAACTGATCGCGCTGGACCTTGACGGCAGCAGTTTAAACGAAAAAAGCAAGGTTTCACCGCGCACCAAGCGGGCAATCGCCGAGGCGATACGGCAGGGATATCTGGTAGTACCGGCAACCGGACGCAGCTTTTACCGGTTGCGCGAGGATGTCATTGGGGTTGACGGTATACGGTATGTTATTTCGGCGGGTGGCGGCCAGTTGGTGGATGGAGAGCGTAACGAGGTTTTGCTACAAAGCATCATCCCGCGCGCCGATGCCGCCCGGCTTGCCGAAGACCTGATGCAGGGCTGCACAAATATTTACCTGCACCGGGCCGACGGAAAAAGCTCCCCCTGGATGGGCTGCCGTAGCATCGAAGAATACGAGCGCTGGTTTTTACAGCCGGGCTGGCCGAATAAAAGGCAAATTGTGACGCGTGATATTGGGCGGCATATTTTGCAGATGGACAGCGAAGTGCTGCAATTGGGGGCCTATTTTTACGGGTTCGACGGGTTTTCTGCGTTTGACAAACTGCTTGCGCAGCATTACCCGCAGCTTAGCTGGTTTCAGGTGGCGGACAATGCGGTGGAGTTTAGCCCAAAAGGGGTCGGCAAAGCCGCCGCACTGCGCCATTTGTGCGCACACCTTGGCATTGAGCTGGGGCAGGTTTGTGCGGTGGGAGACAACGGCAACGATGTGGAAATGCTGCGCATCGCGGGGCTAGGTGTTGCTATGGGCAATGCGATTGACGCGGCAAAGCAGGCGGCCGATTTGGTGATAGGTCGCAATGATGAAGACGGTGTTGCACAATTTTTAGAAACTAATTTTTTAAATGTGTGAAATGAGGTGCGCGATGAGACAGGACATGACACAGCTTGCCAAAGCGGATGGTCTGCTTGTTTGGGGCAGCCTTGGCAAACGGCTGGATAAGCTATCTGAATTAATTGAAGTAAGCGAGACGGTAAAGCTTTTGATGACCGGCCAACTGGATGTGTTTCACAAAAATATCCCTGTACCCGAGCGCATGAATGCCGTGATGGCAGTGACCGACCGCGGTATCTGCCTGTATGCACAGATGTGGAAAAATGAGTTTACTTTTATAAAACCGTGGGGCCAACTGGAAAAGCTTAGCACCCAAACCGGTGTTTTAGCCGGGCTTGCCATCAACTTGGCAGACCGGGGGGAAAGCTATGTCTTCCGTGAGACTTATCGCGGCAAGGTGACCCAAAGCCACAAATTACTGCTGGAGCAGCTGAAAAAGATCTATTATTATAAGGATGAGGAATGAGCATGCAAAGCTTTCAGGATAGAGTGTCTAGCTTTTATACCCAGTTTGCAAAGCAGGAGGCAGGGCTGCGTGCGCAGATGGACCGTGGCGACTTACAGCAGGCGACGGCCGAGTTGCAGCAACTACTGGCCCCGGTATTGGGCGATTTGCCGTTTCAGCTGTATAAAAAAGAGGGCGCGCAATATCTGCTGGAATGTAATACCCTGCTGGATTCCAGTAAAAAAATCCTGTGTTATTATTTCTGCGACGAGTTGCCGCAGCGTTTTCGCACACACTGGCAATTTTATTATTACCACCCGGCCCTTTGTGGTAGCCTTACGTTGGGTGAACATACGTTTTTACCAACAGATTTCGAGATGGTGCCCAAAGTGCAGCAAAAGACACACCGCATCGACCTTAAAGTGCTACGTACTGCGGTGTTTGACGGGATGTCAGATGAAGACGCGTTTGCGGTATTGTATATGATGCTCACCGATCACTTGGGTGAAATCGCAGCGGAAGCGTATATCGGCCAGCTTTCGTTTCAAAAACCACAGTCGGCGTTTTCTAAAAAACCGCAGACCATTACCCTGCAAAAGCTGCGCTCGTTTTTAAACCGCACCATTCAGTCAGAAGGGTGGGTGGAAATTTCGGGCATCCAGCTCATCGCCGACAGCTTTTATTTAAAAAATAAGCAAAAGGAATTGCGGCAAGACATGACTTCGGGCCTTTCCTACAGCCTTGATTTGCTGAACGAAGAAGAGTTGCCCGCAGACCAGCGCGAAAAAACACGGTACGTCAAAAGCTGCGGGGTGCAGTATTTCAGCATGGTGCTGCCCTGTGCGGGCAGGCCGCAGGTAGCCTGTAAAAAAGAAAAAGAAGCGTTTGAAAAGCAGTTGTCCGACATTTTTGCAAAGGGCCACAGTGGGGCCATTGTCACGTCTGCCTTTGGTAATACCAACAGTTATCTTGATTTCTTTGTTTACAGCGAAGCTGCTTACCAAAAAGTAGTAGCCCTTACCTCTGCCGCAAACCCGCCGGTTGCGCTGGTTGACCTTACGGTGCAGCAGGCGGCGCAAGAAAACTAAAAAGCTGCCCCTGTAACCACAGGCGGCGCAAAGCGGTAGCAAAACAAAAGCAAAAAACAATACCGGCAGCCATACAGGCGTTTTGCCCATCTTGCGGCAGAACACCCTGTATGGCTGTTTTTTGCAAAATAAGCGTGCGCAAACTGCACATATGGCAGGTAGTAAGTGCGTTGCGTAAAGACCGGTTGCGATGAAGTGTTTACCGCAAAGCAAAGCAGGCAAAACAAAAGTACCAGCTTTTTATTTACAAAATAATATATATTTGTCACAGAATAATAAAAATGAAAATAATTACCAAAATAAAAATCAGGCAGTATATTCTTTTATTACGCATATAGAAAACAAAAAATGTTGAAATAAAATGGTGCAAAAACAACTAATTTTAAGCAGAAAAGAAAAAGTGCACAAAAATGTGCAAATAAAATTTGAAGTTATTACTAGTAGAAAATCTGAAAGAGATATGATACAATGACGCCAATATACAAAATATTGTAAATTAAAACAAAGGTGGTGTGGGCACCGATGCTGGAAAGTAAATTGATGCAAAAGGTGGGGCTTGCCACAACAAAGCTTGCAGGTAAATTTTTTGCGTTAGAGCAAGACAGCCGCATCCCTACCATTGGCGAGCTTGCGCATGAGTGTGAGACCTCGAATGGCACGGTACAAACCGCGCTTTCTATTTTGCAGGAGGAGAAAGCAATTGAGTTGCTCTCCCGCGGGCAGCTTGGCACCTATATTACCAAGGTAGACCCCATTAAGCTGCTTGAAATCGCCGGTTTTAAAACAATGGTCGGGGTTATGCCGCTGCCGTATTCCAAAAAGTATGAAGGGCTGGCAACCGGGCTTTGCGCCGCGCTGGAGGACAGCGGCCTGAATGCGACACTGGCGTTTATGCGTGGGTCGGACAACCGGCTGCGGGCATTGCAGGAAAACCGGTATGATTACGCGGTTCTCTCGCAGTTGACCGCACAGTACTATATTGCCCGGGGCGAAAATATTGAAATTGTGCATAACCTTGGCAAGTTTTCTTATGTCAGCCGCCACGTGTTGTTGTTGCGCGAAAACGACCCCTGCTATACGTCAGACAATTTTAATGGGTATAAAATTGGCATTGACCGCACTTCAATTGACCAGAAAACCATGACCGATGATTTTTTTGAAGATAAAAAAGTGGATTATGTGCCGCTGATTTACAGCCAGATCATCCCGTTTTTGCAACAGGGTAAAATTGATGCCGCAGTTTGGAACCTTGACGATATTGATTTAGAGCGCAACCATTTGTGCTACCGCGAGCTGGACAACCGGCGGCTGAACATCATCGACACCGAGGCGGCCATTGTGTGCATGAAAGACAACGAGATCGCCCATAATATCCTGCAAAAAATGCTCAGCCCCGAACAGGTGCTGCAATACCAAAAAGAAGTGCTGGAGGGCACTTTGATGCCACGCTATTAAGTACAAGGAAGGTTGCATAATGGAACTAAAAGAACGAATGGACCTGCTGCTTAGCGCCGGGGTGCTGTCGCAGAAGAATTACGAAAACGTAGAAAAAGTGATTGCCTATTTTAAAGAGCAGCATGGTATTACCTTGACAGAGGAAAACGCGGCGGCATTTATTACCCACCTGTGCATGGCACTGGAGCGTCTAGACAAAGGCGAAGAAGTAAAACCGCTTGACAGAGCTGTTTTTGAAGAAGTAAAGCAGGAAGACAGTTATGCACAAGCGGCAGCCTGTTGCAGTGATATGAACCGGATGTTGCCCCAGCTGCCTGAAGCTGAGGCGGAGTATATCTGCACCCACGTGGGTGTAATGTTGGCAGGCCTTTCAAAAGGGTAATGGAGGTATGAAATGAAAAAAATCGTAGTTGGCGGGCAAATTGACAAACAGCGCATTGCCTCAATGGTTGAAACAATCGCCGGCGATCAGGCGACAGTAGAAGTTAAAGGTGATATTGAAGCGGCAATGGCAGTGAAGACCGGGGCCGCAGACCTTTATCTGGGTGCCTGTAACACAGGGGGTGGCGGAGCGCTAGCAATGGCGATTGCTATTTTAGGGTTGTCTTCTTGCAGTACAATCTCAATGCCTGGCAATATCAAAAGCGAGGAAGAGATCAAGGCAGAAGTGGAAGCCGGCAAAAAAGCATTTGGGTTTACGGCGCAGGATATTGATGTAGTGGTTCCGGTTCTTTTGAAATACGTTCTGTGAGGCATTTGGTTTTATTAAAGGAGGATATGTAGTTATGTTGCAATACATTGTAATTGCACTGCTGGGGGCCCTTGCGGCGGTCTTGGCAAATACCGGAGTTGCGGTTTTCAACGACGGCTTTCGTCCTATTGTTTCCGAATATCGTGAGGGGCAAATTGATCGTAAGGCATTGGCGGTTACCTCGTTCGCACTCAGCTTTGGCCTTGTGGTCGGGTTTGGTATCCCAGTGTCACTGGCTGCAACGGTGATTTTGATTCACAGTGTTGCACTTGGCACCGATATTATCGGTTCGTTTTGCCCAGAGGGCAAAGTGGGCATGGCTATTTCTGCGGTTATCGGCGCTGTTTATGGCATTGGCATCGTGTATGGTCTGCAATTCATTGTCGATTTGTTCTCAAAATTGCCAATCAATTTCTTGGATTCGTTGAGCCAGGTAGGCACCCCTATCACGATTGCGTTTGCCATTTTCCCGGCAGTTGCGGTGGGGCTAGAGTACGGTTTTAAAAAGGCGACGCTTACCGCGGCAGTTACCTTGCTGGTGTATCAGCTTACGGTTCGCTTTGGCACCATCCCGATGGGGAATTCTAAAATTACGTTGAATGCTTCTGGCATGGCACTGCTGGCAGGTATGATTTTCCTCATCGTATTTGCGGTGCGCGATAAATCAGATGCCAGCAACACCAACGAACAATTGGTGACCGTGTTTAGTGAGAAGGTCAAACGGATTCAGAAAAACGTCCCCATTCTCGCTGTTATGGGCGGTCTTGTTGCAATGGCAACCAGCCTTTCGCTTGTCATTGGTGACCCCATCAGCCAGAACCTTGTTTCAGAGGGCGACATGATGAGCGCTGCAATGGCGGCACTGGCAAGAGCCATCGGCTTTATCCCGCTGATTGCGACTACTGCAATTACTACGGGTGTTTACAGCCCTGTCGGTATGACCTTTGTGTTTGTCGTTGGTCTGCTAGTGCATAACCCCGTCATTGCGTTTGTGCTGGGCGCAGTAGTCATCACGCTTGAAGTACTGCTGCTTTCTTCGGTTGCAAAGTTTTTGGATAAATTCCCCGGTGTGCGCAAGTGCGGTGACAACATCCGCACCGCAATGGGCCGCGTGCTCAACATCTCGTTGCTTCTTGGCGGCATGATGGCTGCACAGGCAATTGCCCCGGGTATCGGCATTTTTGTAATCGTTGCACTGTATGTCCTGAACAAGTTCTCGAAAAAGCCGATTGTTGAAATGGCGATTGGCCCTGTGGGCGCCATCTCGGTTGGTATCTTGGTCAACATTCTGTACCTACTGGGCCTTTACACGGTTGCAAAATAACAGATAGTATCTGGTCTAAAATGCGCCGGAACCATAAAGAAAGCCTCCATTGTCAGCGCATGCAAATTTGACGATGGAGGTTTCCCTATCTGGGCAAGCTAACTTGTGCCGGGTGTATGGCATAAAAGCGAAAAGGAGACTGTAATGGCAGATGCTGAACGAATTATTACCTATGCAAAAAAAACCTTTGTGGCACTAAAAAACCCCTGTCATTCGGTGGAAAAGGTGTTCCCAGAGGCGCTGGATGCCTTTGCAGAAGTTGGGGAGGAAAACGTGCGCTTTGTTGGTGCCAAAAACCGTGTAGAGGTGCCACACAGCTTGTTGCAGAAACTACGGCAGGTGGGGTACCGGCTGCACACGCTGGATGCGGCGAGTGCGGGGGGGCGCGCGGTGGATTTGCAATTGATGAACCCCATTAGCGGTAGGCCT
>JAQVCK010000247.1 GCA_028689835.1 Pygmaiobacter sp.
TTCTAAAAGGGTGGGGTCCACCGGCTGGCGAAGGTCGGCAGCAGTCAGCTTTTGCACCATAGCGCGGGTGCGCTGCCCCACCTCGTTGCGGTAATGCAGCAGTTCGGCCGTGACAAGGCTTTTGCTCAGTTGCATAATTTCATCGTCAGTCAGTGCGTTGCCGGTGTCGGTGATTGGGGCGTTCAACCGTATTTGCCATTGGTGGTCAAATAGCTGGTCGCCACGGCCGGCTAAAACTCCCATCGTCAAATCTTCAATGCGGGCAAGGTGCCACAGCGCCCAGGCAATTGTTTCGTCTTTTGCGGTGGGCATCACCGCATATTCGGGGCGCTCTAAATCACAAAACAGCGCGTCCACCTCATTGGCACTGCCACCGCCCACCGCAGAAAGGTGCACCGCTGCGTGCAGCTGTAAGAACAGCGCTTTTGCTTCTTCTAATTGTGCCTCTTTACGGATACAGCCGCCAAGCTGCGCATGCAGTTCGCTTAGCCCCTCACCAAAATATTTCATGTGTGATGCCTCCGTTTCCGATTGCAGGGCGTATTGGTGCGCGCCCTTTTGCCACAGTGTAGCAGAAAATGGGGGAGAAGTCGACAGCATTTGTCGGCTTTCCCCCACTTTATTATAAGCTGATATTCTTACCCCCGGCGGGGTCAAAACTCTTGATAAACTGCCGGGTCCTGGTCAAAGGTACGCCCGTTTGGCTGGTTCAGCTCATCGATTGCTGCCATGTCACTGGCCGAAAGTGTAAAGTCAAAAATATCAAAATTTTCAGCTTGGTGCACCCGCGTGCTGGCCTTGGGCAGTGGCACGGCACCGTGCTGGGTGTGCCAGCGCAAAATTACCTGCGAGATGCTTTTACCGTGCGTGCGGGCAATTTCGGCAATCACTGGGTTTTGCAGCATGTCGTTGCCGCGGCCCAGCGGGCTCCAGGATTCTGTGGCAATGCCATGGGCCTCGTGCCATTCGCGTTGCGCCGCCTGGTTAAAGTAGGGGTGCAGTTCACTCTGGTTGAGGCTGGGCAGTACGCCGGTTTCCGTTTGCAGCCGCTGCAAATGCTCGGGCAAAAAATTACAAACACCAATCGAGCGTACTAGCCCGCGCTTTTTGGCTTCGATCATGGCCTGCCATGCCTCCACATAATGGTCCTCTAACGGGTTAGGCCAGTGGATTAAATAAAGGTCATAATATGAAACACCGGTGCGAAACAGCGATTCTTCAATCGTTTGCAGGGCCTTTTCGTATTCGTGGTGGCGCCCCGGCAGCTTAGAGGTCAAAACCAATTCACTGCGCGGCACGCTGGCGCGGCGCACTGCTTCGCCCACCGTGCCCTCGTTTTCGTAGTTAAAGGCAGAATCGATCAGCCGGTAACCCAGCTCGATCGCGCTTTGAATGCTTTTGGCACCAGCTTCACCTTTCAGTTTGTAAGTGCCAAACCCGATGGCGGGCAATACCAGCCCGTCGCTGAGTGTTTTTGTGGGGATGGGGTTCATCTGTCGGTCACCTCTCTATCCGTTTTATGAGTATAAAAAAATAGTGCCTGTACCCCTATACTACCAGCAACAAAGTGAAAAATCAACTAAAATAGTAGGGATTAACCAGCCTGCCGCAAAACAAAAAGGCACGTGCCCAAAAGCACGTGCCAAATTGCCCGCCGCCTGCTGTAAAGTGCAGTGCCGGTGCATCATTTTTTATTGGTTGAGATATGCAAAAGCATATAAAGCGGGCACACACGCACAATGGCGGTGGTCAGTGGCAAAAGCCCTAACAGGCCAAACCATTTAAAGTTGGCCGGCAAAAAGAAAAACAGGCTGAACAGTACAACTGCAATTACAATGCGAATAATGCGATCAAGGTCGCCAACATTTTTATGGTCCATTTTATTACCCACCCTTTCTGATAATAAAAAAGTAAAAGTACAAAACGAATAATAAAAGAAAATCTTATTTCCTGTCTTTCATTATAGACGTTTTGGCCTGGTTTTCTGTGACAAAGTCACAAAACAGGCGTCGAAAACAGTGCAAAAGCGCCAAAATTACCCGGTAGATGGTCACTACAGCGGTGGCAAGCGGTAGTGGGCACATGGGCAAAGGCGGCTGCCACCCGACAAAATAAGGGGTACGAAACCGGGGTGGCAAACGCACCAATAGAGCGGCGGTGCCTAGTAAATGGTTAAAATAGCCATTTACTAAATTATAGCTGTTTGCTGCGGTATTTTCAATGAAAATGTGATAAAATAAAAATAATAATCTTACCACATTCTTTGCCCTGCGTGTCGTGCAATGGGTGCACAGGATGACGAAAGGGCAACCAGAGCCAGACAAACAAAGGAGCATGTGCAATGAAAATTTTAGTTGTTACCGGCAGCCCGCGCAAAGGTGGAAACACCGAAATTATGGCACAGGCCTTTACCGAGGCCGCGATGCAAAACGGGCATACTGTCACAGTTAAAAAGCTCAGCGAGTTAAAAGTAAACCCCTGCATTGACTGCGAGTATTGTTTTACACATGATGGGGTTTGTGTGCAAAAAGATGACATGAACGACATTTTGAAAGAATTGGATCAGGCCGATTTGTTGGTTTTGGCATCCCCTATTTATTGGTTTGATGTGTCTGCACAGACAAAATGCTTTATCGACCGCATGTATGCATTTGCCAAAAAGGGGTTTCACCTGCAAGGGGTTGCAATGTTGCTCAATTCAGGGGATGACGGTGTGTACAGCGCAGCAGAGGCGCAGATAAAAGACATTTGCGCTTACTTAAAGTGGCAGCTGAAAGGCATTGTCACGGTGCCCAATATGGCGGAGAAAGGCAGCATGCGCACCGCGCCGGGGCTGCAAAAAGTGCGAGAATTTGCGGCCAGTTTATAAGGCTGACAAAAGCGAAGAATGTTTATAAACCGGCGCTCAAAAAGCGTGGGCAGAAAAACATAAGTTTAAAGCACAGGCAGTAAACAACGCAACGACAACCCGCCCCAAAGGGTATAAAAAGC
>JAQVCK010000248.1 GCA_028689835.1 Pygmaiobacter sp.
TCGGATCTTTGCACGACGCTCATTTTCTTCCGGGCTACGATTCTTTCTTGCCATAATGTAAACCTCCATTGTGGTGCTTCTATTCTACACCACAACGAAGGTTTACACAAAGTTTGGGATGGTCTCGGTACAGACTACCTACTTTTGAAATAAGGGATTTACTCTTTAGGGCCTGAGCCGTTTTTTCTAATCCAGTTATACACATTGGCCTTGCTGAAACCAAACACCTTGCCAACACTTCGCCCGCTTGCACCGGCGTAGTAGGTTTTGATTGCTTGCTGGCGAATTTCTTCAGAGAATTCTCGTGTTTTCGGGTCATGGGTGTAGTATTTTTTGCATTCATTGCAAAAGCACCGCTGTGTTCCCGAACGATTCTTCCCTGCATTCACCTGTTTTTCTGTTCTTTTGCAGTGCGGGCAGACCCGCCCTGCCAGTTCTTTTGCTTTTCTCATAGCCTGATTATATCATATTTATTATATTCTGCGCTATTTGTCCACACCTAGTGATGCCGCACTGCTTGACTTGTGCGCCCCACTTTCGTATAATGGTAAAAATGCAAAAGCGGCTTCCGAGCGCGACGGGCACACAGCCCCGCGCGCGTGGCTGCTTTTTTTAGGGCCCAGGTGCAGGCGCACCGCGCCAGTTTTTGACGAAAGGGAGGTACAGGGATGCACAAACGATTGACCGGTGGCATGGTATATGAAAAAGGCCGATTCCGCAAAAAGGACCTCGTGATTGCAAACGGCGTTGTACACAACGCCGCGGCATTTGATTTTTCTATTGGCGCAGGAGAAACTATTTCCTGTGCAACATCTTTTATTTTACCAGGTTTCGTTGATGTACATGTACATCTTCGTGAACCTGGTTTTTCTTTTAAAGAGACGATTGCGACCGGCACAGCCGCCGCGGCCCGCGCGGGGGTGACGCAGGTGTGCAGCATGCCAAACCTTGCCCCGCCGCCGGACGACCTGCCGCACCTTACCGTGCAGCTGGACGCAATACGGCAAAGCGCCGCGGTGCGGGTGACCCCCTACGGCTGCATCACCCGCGGGCAGGCGGGTAGCGGGGCCCTTGCGGACATGGAGGCGATGGCCCCGTATGTGGCCGGCTATTCGGACGACGGGCGCGGGGTGCAGCCGGATGAAGTGATGGAAGAAGCGATGCGCACCGCCGCCCGGCTGCAAAAGCCCATTGTGGCCCACTGCGAGGACAACCGGCTGCTGTGCCCCGGTGGGTGCGTCCACGACGGGCGGTACGCCGCGGCCCACGGGCTGGTGGGCATCTCGTCCGAAAGCGAGTGGCGGCAGGTCGAACGCGACTTGAAGCTGGCGGCTAAGACCGGCTGCAGGTACCACGTGTGCCATATTTCAACCAAAGAAAGCGTGGCGCTAATCCGCGAGGCAAAGCGCGCGGGGGTGGCGGTGAGCTGCGAGACGGCGCCCCACTACCTGCTGCTGTGCGAGGACGACTTGCAGGATGACGGACGCTTTAAAATGAACCCGCCGCTGCGCACGGCGGCCGACCGCGACGCGCTGCTGCAAGGGCTGTGCGACGGCACGATTGATGTGATTGCGACTGACCACGCGCCGCACACCGCCGAAGAGAAGGCGAAGGGCCTTGCCGGCAGCCTGATGGGCATTGTGGGGCTGGAAACCGCGTTTCCACTGCTGTACACCCACCTGGTGTTGCCGCGGGTGCTGACGCTGGAAGAGCTGGTAGAAAAGATGTGCCTTGCCCCGCGGCGGCTGTTTGGGCTGCCGGGGGGCTGTGAAGAGGGGCAGCAGGCAGACCTTGCGGTGCTGAACCTTGACGCCGAATACAGGATTGACCCGAATGAATTTGCTTCGATGGGGCGCAGCACGCCGTTTGCAGGCTGGCAGGTGCGCGCAAAAAACCGCATGACGTTGGTAAAGGGGAGTGTCGTATGGCAAGAGAGTACACAGGAAAATTAGTGCTGGGCGACGGCCGGGAGTTTTACGGCTGGCGCTTTGGCGCAAAGGTGCAGGCAGTGAATGAGATCGTGTTCAACACGTCGATGGTGGGGTACCAGGAGATTATCTCGGACCCCAGCTACACCGGGCAGGCGGTGGTGATGACCTACCCGCTGATTGGCAACTATGGCATTACCGACGAAGATTTTGAGAGCAAGCTGCCGTCGATGGGCGGGCTGATTGTGCGGGAATACAACGACGCGCCGTCGAACTTCCGCACCGTGAAAACGGTGGGTGACTTGCTGGAGGAGAACGGCATCCCCGGTATTGAGGGGGTCGACACCCGCCGCATCACCCGCATCATCCGCAGCGAGGGCAGCCAAAAGGTGCTGATTTGCGACGCAAAGCTGCCGCGACAAGAAGCCGTACAAATTTTAAAGGACACCCAGCTGGCCCGCGACGTGGTGCCACAGGTGAGCTGCAAAAAGCGCTGGTACTCGCGCACGGCAAGCCCGCGGTTTAACGTGGTGGCGGTGGACTGCGGCATGAAACTGAACATCGTGCGGCGGCTGAGCAGCCACGGCTGTAACATCACAGTAGTGCCCTACAATACCACGGCGCAGGAAGTGCTGGCCCTGCGGCCTGACGGGTTGTTTTTATCCAACGGGCCCGGAGACCCGGAGGACGTGCCGCAGGTGATCGAGCTGGTGCGCGCTTTGCGCGGCAGGCTGCCGATCTTCGGTATCTGCCTTGGCCACCAGCTGATCTGCCTTGCCTGCGGCGCGCACACCTATAAAATGAAGTTTGGCCACCGTGGCGGCAACCACCCGGTGAAAAACCTTGCCACCGGCAAAATAGAGATTACCAGCCAGAACCACAGCTATGCCGTGGACACGGGGTCTCTTGCGGGTACCGGCCTGACGCTGACCCACGAAAACCTGCTGGACGGCACGGCAGAGGGGGTCGCCTGCGCGAAAGACCGCATTTTCAGCGTACAGTACCACCCGGAGAGCGCCCCCGGCCCGCAGGACTCGGACTATCTGTTTGACGAGT
>JAQVCK010000056.1 GCA_028689835.1 Pygmaiobacter sp.
TAACGCCACCGCCACCCCGTCGGCCGGGCAGGTGCTGTTTGACGGGCAGGACATTGCGGGGCTGGACACCATTCAGTTGCGCCGCGACGTGCTGCTGGTGTCGCAGGCGACTTACCTGTTTGACGATACGATAGAGGGCAATTTTTTACGCTATTACGAGCTGCGTGAGCAAACCCCGCCCCCACAGCAGCGCATGCGCGACTGCCTTGCGCTGTGCTGTGCGGATTTCGAGCTTGCTGCCTCGTGCAGCACACTGTCCGGTGGCGAGCGCCAGCGGGTGTTTTTGGCTGTTTTTCTTTCATTTGCGCCACGGGTGCTATTGCTGGACGAGCCCACCAGTGCGCTGGACGAAACGACGGCCCACCGGCTGATGGAACAGCTGAAAGCCCATTGTGCGGCACAGCAAATCACGGCGGTGGTTGTCAGCCACGACCGGCAGCTGGCACAGCAATATGCCGATGCGACGATTACACTGGCAAAGGGGGCGGCAGAATGAAAGGCGTTGTGGAAATACAGCTTTGGCAGTTTGCGCTGATTTACCTGCTGCTGCTGATTGTGATTGGCGTGATGAAAAAATGCCATATCAACCAAAGCAGGCTGCTGGTATGGGCCAGCGTGCGCATGTCGGTGCAGTTGGTGCTGGCTGGCCTCGTGCTCACCTATATTTTTAAAAACCCGCACCCGGTTTTAACGTTGCTATATCTTGCGGCGATGGTCGGCTTTGCCATCTACCGTGTGCTGTCAAAAAACAAGGGCATTAACCGGAAATTCCAGCAGGTGATTGGCCTTTCTATTGCGTTGCCGGGGCTGTTTGTGGCGGCGTTCTTCATCTACATTGTGGTGGGTGAGACGTCGTTTGACCCGCAGTATATCATCCCGATTGCGGGCATGATTATGGGCAACGCCATGAACGGCGTGACGCTGGGCATCAAGACCTTTCGCGAAACATTGCAGGGCCAGCGGCCGCGTATTGAGGCACTGCTGAACGCCGGTGCCACCCCGCGCAGTATTTTAATGCCGTTTATGAGCCAGGCGCTGGAAACGGCATTGCTGCCCACAATGAACTCGATGCTGGGCATGGGCATTGTGTCGTTGCCCGGCATGATGACCGGCCAGATTTTGTCCGGCACGTTGCCGACAACGGCTATTTTGTACCAGATTGCCATCATGATTGCCATCTGCACCGTCGTGTGCCTTGCCACATTTGGGTCGCTGTATTTTGGATTAAAAACACTGTACAATAACCGCAATCAGATCTTATTATGAAAAGAATGGCAAAAACTACCCTTTAATGGTATACTAATGGGGATGAACGCCGAAACGGCGTGTTGTCGCGCTGCGGTGCCGCCGCGGCGCAGAAAAACCAACCATCGACCGACAGAAAGGAAGATGCATATGAACCCCTTTGTTTACGATATTCCCACCCGCGTGTACTTTGGTGAAAACCAACTGGGTAACCTTGGGCCAGAGCTTGCGCGTTTTGGCAAGCGTGTCTTGCTTGCTTACGGCGGTGGGTCGATTAAAAAAAGCGGCCTGTACGACCGCATTGTGGCAGAGATTAAAGCGGCGGGGCTGACCCTGTTTGAGCTTTCGGGCATCGAGCCCAACCCGCGTATTGGCTCGGTAAGCGCCGGGGCCGAAATTTGTAAAAAAGAACAGATTGACGTGCTGCTGGCCGTGGGCGGCGGCTCGGTGCTGGACTGCGCAAAATTTATTGGCGCCGCCACCTTTTACGACGGCGATGCCTGGGATATTTTAAAGGGCAAGGTGGACGTGACCCGCTGCCTGCCGCTGGTGACGGTGCTCACCCTTGCGGCCACCGGCTCTGAAATGGATACCTCCGGCGTCATCAGCAACCTTGAAACCAAAGAAAAGCTGGGCATGGGGTTTGACTGTATGCGCCCCAAGGTGTCGTTTTTAGACCCCACCAACACCTATACTGTCAGCAAATATCAGACGGCCTGCGGCACGGCGGATATGCTCTCGCACCTGTTTGAAGTTTATTTCAACTTAGACCAAGGCCTGCAACTGTTGGACGGCGTGATGGAAACACTGATGAAGACCGCGATGAAGTACGGCCCCATTGCGATGCAACAGCCGGATAATTATGAGGCGCGGGCAAATTTGATGTGGACAAGCTCGTGGGCCATCAACGGGTTTGTCAACGGCGGCAAGCGGCAGGCGTGGAGCTGCCACCCGATGGAGCACGAGCTTTCGGCCTTTTATGACATCACCCACGGCCACGGCCTTGCTATTTTAACACCCCGCTGGATGCAGTATGTGCTGGATGAGACAACGGCACCAAAATTTTACCAGTACGGTGTGAACGTGTTTGGGCTGGACCCCGCACTGCCGCAGCAGGTGGTGGCGGAGGATGCCATTGACAAGACCGCCCGCTTTTTGTACGACACGCTGGGCCTGCCGGATACGCTGGGGGCCGTGGGCATCGACAATAAAAACTTTGCTCTGATGGCGCAAAAAGCCTGCAATGGCGGGGTGCTGCATGGTTTTAAACCGCTGGCGCCGCGCGATGTTGAAAACATTTACAATATGTGCCTGTAATGGGTACCGGTATCAAACTAAAGGCCCGCGGGGTTTCCCCCGCGGGCCTTTAGTTTGCTTGTCATACCACAACGACCGAATGCCCGGCCTGCTGTTTGCTTTGCTTTTTGGCGTGGGCCACGGCGACCGAAAGCTCGGTCAAATCGGCATATTGCTGCTGGCCGATGGAAAGCACTGCGACTGATAACGTGGCAAGGGGAAACAGCTCCGGTTTGCCCTGCCTGTTTTTAGATAAAATAGAGCCTCTCTCGCGGTCTTCGGGGTTGTAGAGCGGCAAAATGTTTTCGCTGAACAGCCCAATTAATGCTTCACACTGTGTGGTGCTAATGGCGCCACGGGTCACGACCACAAAATCATCCCCGCCAATGTGCCCGCAAAAATCCGCAAAGGCAAAGCTTTGCAGCAGCGCCTCGGCCAGCACCCGTATCATGCGGTCTCCATTGGCAAAGCCGTAGGCGTCGTTGTAAGCCTTAAAGTAGTCGATGTCAATATAGCACACGCAAAAAGGCTGCCCCGCCTGTAGCGAGGTAGAGATGGTGTTTTGTACGGCCCCATTGCCGGGCAGGCCGGTCAACGGGTTTGCCTCACTTGCCTGGCGCACCCGCATTTGAATTGCTGCGTTTAGCAAATCGCGCACTGTCACCACGCCGGCATAGTGCCCGTTTTGAGTGACGACCACGGCATCATACACTACCGGGGCGGCACGGTTCATCGCAAGGGTGGCTACTTCATCCAGCGGGGCGGCGCTGTCCACCGCAAGAAAATCGGTACTCATCAACGAACCGACCGTGCGCTTTAGGTACAGGTTGTAACCAAACTGCCCGCTAAAACGGCGGTACAACTGTTCCCGCGTCAATACCCCGCACACGCTGTTATCCGGCCCCAGCACGCAAACCTCCGAGATGTTTTCATCCCGCTGCATCTGCTCGTAAACCAAAACAGCGGCCTGTTGCGGTTGTACTGTCAGCTTTGATTGGCAAATAGAGGCTACGCTGGCAAATAAACTGTTTTTGGGCGATACCGTTATTGGGGTACCGGCCTGTGCGACATCCCGTATCAGCTGCCCCCCGCTGTTGTAACAGGGTAAAAAACTTTCATCGGGGTACCCCAACAGGTACCCCTGCCCGTACCCCACCCCAAGGCGCACCAATGCGGCAAGCTCTTCTTCCGTTTCAATGCCCTCGGCAATTAGTTGAATCTGCAATTCGCGGCAAAACTGTACCATACCACGCACAAGGGCTTGCTTTGAGGGGCTTGCTTCAAGGCCGTGGATCAGGTCAATGTCTAACTTGACATAGTCGGGTAAAACAGTGGTGCATACGCGGTTAAAACCAGAATATCCCGCCCCAAAATCGTCGATGGCAATTTTGAACTGTTGGCTTTGGTAGTGGTTGACCGCTGCGGTAAACGCATTGAGGTCGGTAATATCGTTTTTTTCGGTGATTTCAAAAATAACATCATTGTTGTCCAGCCCATATTCCAGCAGCTTTTCGCGGGTAAACCCGGTACACAGCGCGGGGTCGTAAATAATATTGGGGTCGACATTTAAAAAAAGCTTGGTACCCGCGGGTTTTTGCCGTGCGGCCTGCAATGCGCGGGTGCGGCAAAGCATTTCAAACTCCCACAGCTTTTGTAACTGAGAAGCTGCCGAAAACAGTTGCTCAATACCAAATTCACAGCTTGGCAGTGTGACCCTGCTCAGTGCTTCATACCCCAGTATGGCACCTGTTTTTAGAGAAAAGATAGGCTGGTAAAATGTGCGAATGTGCCCCCCGTACAGCACTGAAAGAAATTGGTTTTCAAGCTTCAACAAAAACACTTCCCTTCATGCAGTGTTGCAATTGTCAATGGGTTTGGTGGGCTGTGTTTTGTTTTAAAACGCGGCCATCTTTATTCTATTAAAAAAAACGGGCCATGCAATGGGGTAAATTGTATGGTTTTTGTCAAATTTGTAAATAACGTCATGGAAAATGGATTGTTTGTAAAGTAATGGCTAATTCATGAATAGTTAGGCGACATGCACAGCTAGACGGGCAAAACAAATGCCCACGTTGCAGGGCGAAGGCCCCTGCAACGCAGGCGTTTTCGTAACGTAAAATTTGGTAGTTTTAGGTTACTCAAGGTGCAACTTCATCCAGCTTTCGTCCGCTACAAACCCCAGCTTTTCATATACAGGGCGGCCCATCGCAGAAGCGGAAAGCATCAGCGTGGAAACTTTTCGCTTTTGTGCCTCAGCTATTAACAGGCGCAGCAAATCACCGGCAATACCGCGCCCGCGAAAGGCGGGGCTGGTGTACACATTGGTCACGTAGCCGCGTATGCCGCCGGGGTTGGTGAACGACGGCGGAAACGAGTAAAAAATAACCGCGGCGGTGGCAACCAGCGTGCCGTTTTCCTCTGCGACCCATTCGACCAGCGTATCATCCTGCATGCCCTGCATAAAAAAAGCGTGCAACTCACGGTCCATATTGCAAGCGGGTTGCTGGCCTTCGGCAATCAACTGTTGCTTGCGCAACTGGGCCAGCTGTTCAATCTCTTCCACTCGGGCGGGGCGGTACTGCATAAGGTCTCCTTTTACCGGCTGTTTTAGCCGGTGAGTATGGTTTGTTGCAACCAGCCGCGGTATGCGGCAAGCTGTGTGTCGGTGTGAAAATAGTGCTCGGCGCCCGGTACCACGGTTAAGCTGCAATGATGGGCGGCGGCAAAGCGGGCGGCGTCCGGCTGGGTACACAGGGTATCCAGCTCACCCCGCAATATTGCGGTGGGGCTTTGCCAGTGCTGCACCGGGTGCTCGCAAAGGTAGCAATAGTCGTGCCAGTAAAGCACGGGGCCGCCGTCCAGTGGGATAATTTTTTGCTGTTGCAGCAGGGCCTTGGTGACCCCGGCCGCCGCCATCATCCCCTCGGTCAACAGGCGCATGTCCAGCACGGGGGATAGCAGCAGGCACTGTTCAAACGCCATTTGCTGCCCGGCCAACAGCCCGCAAAAGGCACCGGCGCTACAGCCGAACAGCGACAGCTGCGGCGCTTGTGCTTTGGCGTATTGCAGCACGGCGGCAAAGTCCGCTGTGCAGGCCTCGATGGTAAAGGTGCTGCCGTCCGTGGTGCGCGCGCCGTGTGCCGGCAAGTCAAAGCTGAGCACCTGATACCCCAGCGGCACGGCAACGTCGGCCAGCAGTGCGATTGGGGCGTCGCTTTTAGACGAGGCAACCCCGTGGGCAGCAATAAAAATGCGCCCGGTGGGCGGGCCCCACAGCAGCGCGGGGATGGTGCCAATGAAAAAAGAATGTGTGTTCATCTATTTCCTCCGTCCCTAGCGGAGAAAAAACCTCCGCAGGGTGAATTGTGTGTGTGACATGGGTGAAATCCTCCTTTCTGCAAAGTAAAACCGGCCCCAAAGGCCGGCTTTTATTGTAGCACATTGCCTAATAAAACAAAAGCGGCGCCCTGTGGGCACCGCTTAAAGCTGCAAGTTAAACCCCGGCGGCACCGCCGTGGGCCTGTTGGTTGCAGTACCAGCGAATCATTTTACCGGCAATGCTGTCGGCACCCGGGATGGCGGGCAGTGCATCGGCCCGGTACCAGCCGGCGCTGACAATTTCGGCACCGTCCACCGCAATTTCGCCGCTGTCATAATCCGCTAAAAAAGCGGTCATCAGCGAATCGGGGAACGGCCATGGCTGGCTGCTAAAATAGCGAATGTGGTTTACCCGGATGCCAATCTCTTCGCCAATTTCGCGCGCCACACATTGCTCCAGCGTTTCACCCGGCTCTACAAAACCGGCAATCAGGCTGTGCATGCCGGGGTTAAAGTTACGGTTGTGTGCCAGCAGAATTTCATCGCCCCGCAAAATGGCCGTAATAGTGGCCGGTGAAATGCGCGGGTAAACAATGTTGCCGCAGGCAGGGCATATCTTAGCGCGCTCGTCCTGCTTGTCGCCCATTTCGTGCCCACAGTGGCCGCAAAAGCGGTTGCTCTGCGCCCAGTGCAGCAGGTGCTGCGCCGTGCCGGCCAGCGTAAACAGCCCCGCATCACCGGTGCGCTGTGTTATACTGCGCAGGTCGGCCGCCACCCAGTTTGCGCTAAGCGCGGGCAGGGCCGCAGTGTGGTAATAAAAGCAACCTTCGCTGCCGTAATGGCCAAAATAAGTGCAGGGCAAAGTGCGCCAGGCGGCAGGCAGCTCGCTGCAATACGGCAGACGTTGCGCCGGGCCGTCCTGCAATAGTAACAGCTTCTTTTCATAAAAAACGAGCGCAAGCCCATCGGTTATATTTTGTGGGGGCAGGTAGCCCGGTGTAAATAGGTGGGCAGGGGTAGGGAGTATCAAGGGGATTCACTGCTTTCTGGTTACAAAATAGGCGTTTCAAAAATGCCAGTGAACACAGTATAGCCCGGCGCAGGGGCAAAATCAACCAGCCGGTATTTCGGTGTGCGTTAAAAAATAAGCCAATAGGGCAAAACAAGAAGTTGAAATACACAAAATGTGATAAAATGTACCATACTTCTTTAGAAACGGCAGAAATACCGAATTGTTTCTGTATCTTTGTCAGAGAATATGATATAATGACAATAAATTGTAGCTAAAATCACGGGTCGTGAAAATTGCTCTTGGAGGCATGGGGGTGCCGCCGAGAGCAATCTGTTTTTACTTGCCAATTAACAATAATTGGTAAATACGCAAACCAACAGGAGAGGGTTTTAAACGACATGTTTCAAAGGACAATTAAAGGGGAGTTTAAAAAAATTGCCCGCTATACGGTGCTGTTTTTTTTGATATTGAGCATGGGGTATCTTACCATTGCGGTTATTGTCAAAACAAATGAAAACCGGATTCAGCGGGAAAATGTTTTAAATGTACAACGAGAGCTTGCCGATGTTGAACGGGAGATTATCTCCAATAAAATTAACCGATTGGTATCTGACGTGCTGTATATGGCGGATAGCTTTCAGCTTAACAGTACCGGTGAGGATGGCTATGCCAATCTAAAACGCCAGTGGCTGGTGTTTTCAGAGCGCAAAAAAATTTATGACCAGATCCGTTTTATTGATATGAACGGGGATGAGCGCGTGCGAGTCAATTATTCCGATACCGGTGCTCAGATAGTAGGCGATGCCGAGCTGCAAAGCAAAAAAGACCGCTATTATTTTGGGGACACCATTACTTTGCAAAAGAACCAGGTTTGCATTTCCCCGCTGGATTTGAATGTAGAAAATGGGGAGGTAGAACAGCCGGAAAAACCCATGATTCGGCTTTCTACCCCTTGTTATGACAGCAACGGGCAGCAGCAGGGCATCGTGGTGCTAAATTATTCGGCACAGGACATGCTGCAACAGGTAAAAAATATCGCCTCCACCGGGATAGGGGCGGTGTATATGCTAAATGCCGATGGATATTGGCTGTACAACAGTGCCGACAGCAGTACCGAATGGTCTTTTATGTACAAGGACCGCACACAGCATAGCTTTGCTGCAACTTACCCCACAGTGTGGCAACAAATATTGCCCAGCAATAATGGGGTTTGGGTTTCAGACCAAGGGGTGTTCAACTATACCAATGTGCTGGCGAATCAGGCGTTTGTGCTGGAAAGCGGCGAGGGCGGCATCCATATGGCGGGTGGTGATTGGTATATCGTCTCTTACATTGCACCACAAAGCAAAGTGGGGCGGCTGTTTACCGGTGGCATGGCAACGCTTGTGCTAGAAACGATGCAAGAAAACCCGTTTGTTTACCTGATGATTTTGGCCGTGGCCTTTTTGCTGGCCTCTTTTGTGTTTTTTAATAAGTTGGAGCGGGACCGGATACGGTATTTTTCTGAATACGATGTGATGACCGGGGTGTATAACCGCCGGGCGGGCTTTGCCAAACTGGACCAGCTTTATAAGGCTGGCAGCCGGCACGAATGTCATATCAGCATCTGCTTTATTGATATCAACGGCTTGAAAGAGGTCAACGACTTTTTGGGCCATGAGGCCGGGGATGAGTTGATTTTGACGGTGGCCGAGGGAATACGGCAGCACATTCGCAAGACCGATTTTGTTTCACGCCTCGGCGGTGACGAATTTTTGATTGTATTTGAAACGGCCCTGAAAGAGCAGGCGGAGGCGATTTGGCAAAACATTGTACAATATTACGAAAAGATCAACGAGCACGAAAACCGTAAATATCTAGTCAGCGTCAGCCATGGTATCGAGACGTTTCACTGTGATACCAACGAGTACATTGATTCGGTCATCAACCATGCGGACGAAAAGATGTATAATGAAAAGCGTGAAATCAAAAAGAACCTGCGGGTCATCCGCGATTTGCAGGGCGATGCTGTGTCGTTGCAAACACTTGCGGATTATATGTAACAAAGAAAAACATACAAAAAGAAAAACGTACAAAAAGCCTTTGCCGCAAAAGCGGCAAAGGCTTTTTGTGGTAAACTAAAAATAGCGGCTTACTGGTATACGGTTAAGCGCAAAAGAAAAACTGCAAAGCTCTTTTTTAGTAACCAGAACAGGCGCACAGGCCCAATGTGTCATTCTATAAAGGGTAAGATACGGCCACAGATGTGGGATAAAAGAGGAGGGGGACACAATGTCAAAAAGGTTAGACAGTAGCTAAAAATGGATAATGTTACCAAAAACAGTGATAATATTTTTGCAATTTGCCCAAAACAAAGCAAGTATCTTACTGCAAAAAAGAGAAAAACATACCGGTTTTTCAACTTTGCTTGCAGAAGGCAAAAGCGTGGAATATAATAATGCCATGCTTATTTCTAACTCCGAAATAACGAGTTCGGCGTCCGAAATAAAACGGCGCCGGTACGGGAATGACGAATGCTGGAGGATTTGGAATGAGGAAGACAGGATTAAAAGAGATGAAAAAGCGCAACCGAGAAATGCTGTTGCGCACCATTTTAGAGCAGGGCGAGCTGTCCCGCATCGAGCTTGCGCACACCACACAGCTTTCGCCCAGCACGGTTTCGGCGCTGGTGGCAGAACTGCTGGAAGAGGGTGTGCTTGCCGAAAGCGGCGAGCGCATCACAACGGCGGGGCGCAGCCGCGTGGCGCTGAACATCAGCGAAGAGTACGGTTACATTGTGGTGGCAGAGGTGGGCCGCACCGCCACGCGGGTAGCGGTATTTGACATGGCGCTGGAATGCATCCACCACAAAGTGCTGGCCGACACTTACCTGTCGGGCAACGAGCTGTTGATTGAGCTGACAGGCGCGGTGTTTGAGTATTTCGACTATGCCAGCCACAGCATCAATAAGCTTGCCGGGTTTGGGCTGCTGTTTCAAGAGGATATGCAGCCCAGCGATTTCAACGTCATGTATTCCACCGGTTTTTCTTCGGCCAGCATTTCGCTGAAAGAGGCGCTTATCACACAGTTTCGTGTGCCGGTAATAGAGGATTATTCGCAGACTTACACCATCAGCCAGGCAATGGCGCCGGACAGTGCTTTGCAAACAAGCAATACCGCGCACCTTGCCATCGGTGAAAAGGTGCTTGCCAGCATTACATTGCAGGGTGCACCGCTGAAATTAAAAGAGGGCCCGTGCTCTGACATTACGCCGCTTATTTGCGGCGACATTGCAGCACTGCCCGCAAAAGAAGCCATGCAGGCGGCTGCCAGTGCCGGGGTGCCCGCGGTGATTGCGGGGCAAAGCAACTGGCTGGAGCTGCTGGCAACACAGCTCAGCGGGGCAATCGTCTGGCTGTGCACACTGCTGCCGCTGGACGTGGTGCTGCTGTCTGGCAAGGCAGTTAAAACGACCGACCTTGCACAGCGGGTGCAAAGGCAGGTAGAGGCAAAGCTGCCGGGCAGCGCGCCGCAGGTGCAGCGGCTGGAGCTGCCTAAAATAGATGTGACAGCCCTGCTGGCAGAGCATGTGAGGCTGAGCATTCTTTGCCCCAATTAAAAGATAATTTAAACAGTACGGGGGAAGCGCAAAATGAAGTACGCACAACTGTTACAGCAAAACCGGTTTTCAGTTATCACCAGCCTGCCGCGCAACGAGCTGAAGCTTGCCGAAGCGGCCTTAAAAGGCGGTGCCGAGGCCATTAAGGTGCATTGCAATGTGTACCACCGCGCAAGCGGGCAGGTGTTTGGCAGTTACAGCGAAAACCGAGGCTTTTTAAAAAGCCTGATCGCGTTGTGCGGGCCGGTGCCGGTGGGCCTGATGCCCGGTGGGCCGGACGGTTATATCACCGTACAGGAACGGCTGGAGCTGGAGGAGATGGGCCTTGCCTTTTTTACGGGGTATGCGCACCAGGTGCCCTGTCACATGATGGACAGCACGCGCCTTGATAAAATGGTCGCCATTGGCCCCGGTTATACACAAAACACGCTGGACGCGGTGCGTGCCTCTGATATTGACGTGCTGGAATGCAGCATTCAACCCGGCGAAGCGTACGGCACGCCGCTGTGCGTCGAAGACCTTTTGCAGTATAGCGACATTGCGACCAAAACGGCAAAACCCTGTGTGGTGACCACCCAGCGGGCAATTACCCCGCAGGAGGTACACCACCTTGCAAAAGCAGGCTGTAAAGGCATTATGATTGGTGCCGTGGTCATGGGCCCGCAGCAGGACGCTGCGGCGGTGGAACAGGCGACCCGCGCTTTTTGCGCGGCAGCCAAAGAGCTGGCAGTAACCAAACGGATGTAGGCCGCATTTGCGGGTACACATAAAAAAGGGGCAAAGGCCCTGAAAAGTTAGGAGCAGGAATTATGTTGCAGGGAGTTCTTATTCTTGTAGTCTTTTTGGTTGTTGCGGCGTTGATGATGACCAAAAAGATCCCGACACTGCTGGCGCTGCCGTTGATGGCCGTGTTAATTTGTGTCATTGCAGGTGTGCCCGCGATGGGTGCGGATGCGGACGGTGCACCTATTGGCTGGCTGCAAACCGTACTGGAAACTGGCAGTACACGTATGGCCGGTGCCACTATGGCAGTCATTTTTGGCGCATGGCTGGGCCAGCTAATGAACAAGACCGGCGTGACCGAAAACATCATCAAAAAAAGCGCAGAGCTGGGCGGTGACCGCCCGCTGGTTGTCACGTTGATCATGGTGGCGGCGGTCGCGCTGCTGTTCACCACGTTGAACGGCCTCGGCTCTATCATTATGGTGGGTTCCATCGTGCTGCCCATTTTGGTTTCGGTAGGGGTACCCGCCATCAGTGCGGCGTGCATCTTTTTGATGGCCTTTACCACCGGCCTCACCTTCAACATTGCCAACTGGAAAACCTTCTCGTCGATTTTCAGCCTGGACATCGAGCAGATCAAGGGCTTTGAAATTTACCTGTTTGCTGCGACCCTTGTGGCGACACTGGTGCTGGTGTTTGTGGAGTTTAAAAGAAACGGCGTCAAGTTTGCGTTTTCGGCCCCGGCCGGCAAGCAGGAGGAGACCCGTCAGCTGAAAGGCATTACCGGCACACTGGCTATGCTGACCCCCATTGTTCCAATCATTCTGGTCGCACTGCTAAAAGTGCCGGTGGTTCCCGCATTCATTGCGGGCATCATCTGGGTGCTGCTGTTCACCTCTAAAAGCTTCTCGAAAGCAATGAACCTGCTGGTCAAAACCTGCTACGACGGCATTACCGACGCAGGCCCCGCCATCATTCTGATGATTGGCATTGGCATTCTGTACCTCGCCGTCACGCACCCCATGGTCAAAGAGGTGCTCAACCCGTTCCTGCTGGCAGTCGTGCCCACCGGCCGCATCGGCTACATCATTTTCTTCAGCCTGCTTGCCCCGCTGTCGCTGTACCGTGGCCCGATGAACCTGTTTGGCCTGGGCTCCGGCATTGCGGCGCTGGTTATTGGCCTTGGCAGCCTGTCGCCGCTGGCCGTTATGGGCGCTTTCCTTGCGGCCGAGCGCATTCAGGGCTGCGGTGACCCCACCAACACCCAAAACGTGTGGACGGCAAACTTTGCCGAGGTGGAGGTAAACACCATCACCAAAAAACTGCTGCCCTACCTTTGGGCCATTGCGGTGTTTGGTGTGGTGCTTAGCGCGGTACTGTATTTCTAATTCAAATAAAAGCCTGCTGTGACAGGGTGCCATACCGGGTACAGCGCCCTGCTTCACAGCCCGCCCGGGGGCAGGGCGAGTACCCGCCCCGGGGCCGGTTGTGAACGAGACCCGGCAGTTAACCAGAATAGGAGATTGAAACAACATGAAAGTGCGCATTGGCATCGACGTAGGCGGCACGTTTACCGATGCCGTCGCGATCAACAACGATACTTACGAGTTGATCGGGACGGTAAAGGTACCTACGACCCATACGGCAAAGGAGGGCGTTGCAGCCGGTATTGTGGAGGTATTGCACCGTGTGATGCAGGAACACAATATTCAGCCCGACGATGTGACCTTTATTGCCCATGGCACCACGCAGGCTACCAATGCACTGCTGGAGGGCGACGTTGCCAGTGTGGGCATTGTCACACTGGGCAGCGGTTTGCAAGGGGCAAAAAGCAAGTCGGATACCACGATGGGCAACATTGAGCTTGCGCCGGGCAAATTTTTGCCCAGCCAGAACAGCTATGTGGACACCGGTGCGTCAAAGGATTTGACGGCGGATAGTAAGGCCGCGGTACAAAGCCTGATAGCGGGCGGCGCGACCAGCATTGTGGCTGCCGAGGCGTTTAGCGTGGATGACCCCGCGAACGAAACCGCCACGGTGCAGGTGTGCAGCGAATTGGGGGTGCCGGGTACCGCCACCAACGATATTTCAAAGCTGTACGGCCTCAAAATCCGTACCCGCACGGCGGTGGTCAACGCAAGCATCATGCCCAAAATGCTGGAAGCTGCCACGATGACCGAGCGCAGCATCCAGAACGCAGGCATTAAAAGCCCGCTGATGGTCATGCGGTGCGACGGCGGCGTGATGACGGTGGAAGAGGTGCGTAACCGCCCCATTTTGACTATTTTGTCCGGCCCGGCGGCCGGCGTTGCCGGCGCGCTGATGTACGAAAAGCTGACCGACGGCATCTTCTTTGAAGTGGGCGGCACCTCCACCGATATCTCCTGCGTCAAAGACGGCAAGGTGATGATTCAATATGCCGAAGTGGGCGGCCACAAAACCTACCTCAACAGCTTGGACGTGCGCACCGTGGGCATTGGCGGCGGCAGCATGGTACAGCTGGAAAACGGCAAAGCGGTGGGCACCGGCCCGCGCAGCGCCCATA
>JAQVCK010000057.1 GCA_028689835.1 Pygmaiobacter sp.
CCGCGGTACCACTCAAATTGCGCGGCGGTGAGGCCGCACCACTTACAGGCTCCAACAAGCCCATGGCATTAACGCTGCCTGTACGTGCGCGTTTACTTACTTTCGTGTTCAACTGCCAGCTCGGAAGTGATTCCCCTAACGTCGTCCGGTTGCCTGCTCTCATCTGCTCAGGCTCTCTGTAAACCATCTGCGCGTCGGCGTTCTTCGTCATCGCCTTTATTGCTATCTAAAATAACAAAAAACAACAGTGCTTGTCAAGCAAAATTTGCACAAAGAAAATAAAAAACACCGCCGACAATTTGGCAGGTACAAAAATTTACGGGGTTTGCCTGCCGCAAAACAGGGCGGCAAGGCAGCGGGCCGCGGGCGGTGGCAGTGCAACTTACCCGCCTACCCATACCGCTTACCGGTGTGCTGCCGCCGGTGGGCTGTTTTTGCTGGCGGGCACCGCAGGGCTTTGTTATACTGTGTGCAGTAAGCAAAGAGAGGGTGCGAAAAAATGGAAAAATGCAGTATCCGCGTTAAAGGGCTGCAAAAATATTACGGGCCTACCCATGCGGTGGACGGTATTTCGTTTAGTGTCAATGCGGGTGAGCTGTTTGGCTTTTTGGGGGTCAATGGCGCGGGCAAAACGACAACAATTCAAATGCTTAGCACACTAGTGCGCTCCACGGCGGGCGAAGCGGAGATTTGCGGGCACAAATTGGGGCACGAGGACGCGCAAATTCGGCGCGAGATCGGTATTGTGCGCCAGCAAAACGGGTTAGATGACCTGTTGACGGTAGAAGAAAACCTGTTTTGCCGCGCATCACTGTACCAAAAAAGCCGGGCGGAAAACAAAAAAAGGTTGGCAGAGCTGTGCGAGCTGCTGTCGCTGGAGGATACGCTGAAACGCCGGTACCGGCAACTTTCAGGCGGGCAAAAACGCAAGTGCGAAATTGCAGCGGCGCTGATGCATGCCCCGCGGGTGCTGTTTTTGGATGAACCCACCACCGGGCTGGACCCCGCCACCCGCAAGGCAGTGTGGCACGCGGTGCGCCTCATCCGCAAGCAGTACGGCACCACGGTATTTTTGACAACACATTATATGGAGGAAGCCGCGCAGGCAAACCATATTTTAATTTTAGACAAGGGCAAAGAGATTGCAAGCGGTACCCCGTTTGAGCTGAAAGAGCAATTTGCCTACGACCGGCTGACGCTGTACCCCAAAAATTTGAGTGCATTTGCGGCAAAGCTGCAAAGTGAGGGCACACCGTGCCGCGTGCGGGGCCGCGGGGTGCAGATCGCGATCTCCAGCACGCTGGCATCGTACGAGCTGTTGCAGCGTTGGCACGCCGAGCTTGCCGGGTTTGAAGTGGTGCAGGGCACGATGGATGATGTGTTTTTGAACGCCTGCAAGGGCAGCGAGGAGGAAGCCGTATGAGCACCGTAAACAATTTAATCAAACGCAATCTCAAATTATACCTGCGCGACCGCTCGTCAATCTTTTTTTCGCTACTGTCGATGCTGATCGTCATTATGCTGATGCTGGTGTTTTTGGGGGATATGAACGTCAACGATGTGCTGCATATTTTAGAAGAGGCCGGGGTTACCGGCATCAGCCGGGACAGTGCCCAGCAGGTGGTGTTGCTGTGGACGATTGCCGGGGTATTGTGCGTCAACACTGTCACCATTGCGCTGACTGTGACCGGCCAGATGGTGCGGGACGCGGCAACCGGCCGCGCCCAAAGCTTTTATGGTGCGCCGGTCAGCCGGCTGCAAATTGCGGTGGGCTATATTGGCGCGTCATTTTTGGGCACGATGGGTATCTGCCTGCTGACGCTGGGCGTGTCCGACGGGTATTTGCTGGTGTCGGGGTACAGCATCTTATCGCTGACAGAGCACCTTAAAGTGATTGGTATGCTGGCGGTCAACGCCTTTTCGTATTCTGCGGTGATGTTTTTAGTGGGGCTGTTTGTCAAAGGCGAGGGTGCGTGGTCGGGCCTTGGCACAATAGTGGGCACGCTGGTTGGCTTTTTGGGGGCCATCTATATCCCGATGGGCGGCCTACCCAGTGCGGTGCAAAGCTTTTTAAAGGCCACCCCTATTTTGCACAGTGCATCGATGCTGCGCAGTGTGTTTACCGCCACCGCGGTGCAAAATATGTTTAAAACTGCACCCGCAGTGGTGGCAACCGAGTACAAAACCGCCATGGGGATTACCGTGACCATGGGGGAACAAACCGTTGGCCTGCCCGTACAGATTGCAGCGGTGCTGATTTGTGGTATACTGGTTTTAGCAGCTGCGGCGCTGGTGATGCGGCGCAAATCTGTGCAAGACAGGTAGGGATGCGCGTTTGAGAATCATTGTAGAAGAGCTGGAAAAAGGGCAGGAAGAAGAGATCATCATCCGCACCGGGCAGCTGGACGACCAACTGCTTTCGCTGATTTTTAGCATTCGCACCTCGCGCGAAAAACTAAACGGGTTTCAGCCGGACGGCAGCATTCAGCTGCTGGAACCACAAGAGGTATATTACTTTGAAGCGGTGGACAACCGGGTGTTTGCCTACTGCGAAAAAGAGGTTTATGAGGTGCACAAAAAGCTGTACGAGCTGGAAGAGCAGTTTGACAATACCGATTTTTTTCGCTCTTCTAAATCGACCATCTTAAACCTTGCCAAGGTGCAAAAGTTGACCCCAACGTTGGGTAGCCGGTTTGAGGTGCTGCTGTGTAATGGAGAAAAAAGTACGATTTCGCGCCAGTATGTGCCGCTGTTAAAAAAGAAGCTGGAAATGTGAAGGGAGTAGAAGAATGAAATTCCTAAAACGGTTGGCCTTTTATATTTCCGTCATAACCACCTTCACCCTGCTTGCCAGCGCGGTATGGATTACGATTGAGGCAGTAGAGGCGGGGCAAACACTTCAGCAAGCATTTTTAACAGGTGCTACGGAGTGGCAGGTGCTAATAGCCGGGCTGTTGTGCGGGGTGGTGACTGCGGTGCTGATCCCCGGGGAATCCAAAACGCGCAGAGAGTGGATTACGCGTTTTTGTGTGCATTATCTGCTCATCAATGCCATTATTTTAGGTTGTGGCGCATTGTTTGGCTGGTATACTGTGACCCCGGTAGGGGTGGTTTACATGATGATTACGGTTGCACTGGTCTATGTGGCGGTTGCGACAATGACCTATTTGCGAAATAAATCAACTGCAGAGAAGATCAACGAGCGACTAGAGCAGTTTCACCGCGGCCCACGCGCAAAAGGATAAAATCAAAAAAGCACCGTCCCCGCGGTAACGGCCGATTGGGCCGACACTGCGGGGGCGGTGCTTTTTTTAAACGGGAGAAAAATTTAAGACAAAAGGCAATGCAGTCAGGGCTGCTCGCCCCACACTTCACGCGCAATATCGCGCACCAGCGCAAGCTTTGCCCACTGGTCGGCTTCGGTCAGCCGGTTGCCCTCTTCGGTAGAGGCAAACCCGCACTGCGGGCTAAGGTACAGCCGGTCCAGCGGCACAAACTGCGCCGCCTCACGGATGCGTTGAATCACTGCGGCCTTTTCTTCCAGCTGGGGGCTTTTGGTCGTGATGAGCCCCAGTACAACGGCCTTATCCGGCGCGACATACTGCAACGGCTCAAACCCGCCCGAGCGCGCGTCGTCGTATTCAAGGTAAAAGGCCGACACCGCTTCATCGGCAAACAAATACGGGGCAATGGGGTCGTATGCGCCGGACGACGCATAGGTGGAGTGAAAATTGCCGCGGCACACGTGGGTCGTCACGGTCAAATCGTCCGGCTTGCCCGCCAGCGCCAAATTGTTCAGCGCAATCTGCTCTTTTGCAATGGTGCGCACTTTTTCTTCATCTAGGTCAAACATTGGCCAAAAGCTTTTGTCCACATAAAGGCCCCAGGTACAGTCGTCCAGTTGCAAATTGCGGCAGCCCGCGTCGTACAGCTCGCGAAGTACCGTTTGGTAAGCAGTGCCAATGTCGGCCAGCAGTGCGTCGTCACTGGGGTAGTGCTGCCGGTTTTGTGCAAGGTATTCGGGCAGCCGCAGTTGCACCAGCAGCTGTGCGGGCGCGGGGATGGTCTGCTTTGCCACCACGCCGCCCGTCTCCTGCGCTTTGACAAACTTAAAATGCTCCACAAACGGGTGCCCTGCCCCGGTAATGGGCCCCGTGATGACCGCCGTTTCGGCTTTGGTGCGCTCGCCGTGGAACTGCAACCCCTTGGCGGTGCCTGCCTTTTCAATGCCGCCAAGGCCCCACATAAAGTCAAGGTGCCACCAGCTGCGGCGAAACTCGCCGTCGGTGATGACCGGTAGCCCGGCCGCCTTTTGCTTTGCAATCAAATCTAAAATGGAGGCATCCTCTGCGGCGGCCAGTTCTTGCGCGGTAATGTGGTGCAGGGTATGGGCAAGGCGGGCTTTTTTCAGCGCGTCGGGGCGCAAAAAGCTGCCCACAATGTCATAGCGAAACGGTGCGTGTGGTGTCATAGGGGGGCTCCTTTCGGGTGTAAAACAGCGGCGGCACAAGGGCCGCCGCTGTTTGGGTTGGTTCGTTATTCCGCGAAAAGCGGGGTGGACAGATAGCGCTCGCCGGTGTCGGGCAACAGCACCACGATGGTTTTACCGGCGTTTTCCGGTCGTTTTGCCAGCTGAATGGCGGCATAGGTGGCAGCGCCGGACGAAATACCCACCAGCACACCTTCTTTGTGGCCAATCGCGCGGCCGGTTTCAAACGCGTCCTCGTTGGAAACGGTGATGATCTCGTCGTAAATTTTTGTGTTCAGCACGTCGGGCACAAAGCCTGCGCCAATGCCCTGAATTTTGTGTGGGCCAGCCACACCGGTAGACAGCACGGCCGAGCTTGCGGGCTCTACCGCCACCACCTTGACAGCCGGGTTTTGTGATTTCAGGTATTCACCGGTGCCGGTAATGGTGCCGCCGGTGCCGATGCCCGCGACAAAAATATCCACTTTGCCGTCGGTGTCCTGCCAAATTTCCGGCCCGGTGGTGGCGCGGTGCACGGCGGGGTTGGCCGGGTTGACAAACTGGCCTGCCACAAAGCTGTTCGGGGTTTCGTTTGCCAGCTCGTTTGCCTTTTCAATGGCGCCCTTCATGCCCTTGGCGCCCTCGGTCAGCACCAGCTCGGCACCGTAGGCCTTTGCCAGCTGCCGGCGCTCGATTGACATGGTTTCCGGCATGACCAAAATCAGCCGGTAGCCGCGGGCGGCGGCAACCGAGGCAAGGCCGATGCCGGTATTGCCGGAGGTCGGCTCAATGATGACCGAGCCGGGCTTTAAAATACCGCGCGCTTCTGCGTCGTCAATCATGCCTTTGGCAATGCGGTCCTTTACCGAGCCTGCCGGGTTAAAGTATTCCAGCTTTGCCACCAGTTTTGCGTTCAGGTTTTCGGCCTTTTCAATGTGGGTCAGTTCTAACAATGGGGTTTTCCCAATCAGTTGATCTGCGGAAGTATAAATGTTAGCCATAATAGACACTCCTTTAATTGTTGTCAAATAAAATTAAATTGAAGAGTTGGTTGCGCGGGGGACAACATCGCATTGCCCCGCAAAAACCGTGTCGTATGGCATGTTTCATTTTACTCCCGTCCTTTCATGGTGAATTCGTTTTTTGAGGGTGTGCCGGTCATTGCACGGCGGCAAACCCCTGGTTCAAATCGGCTAAAATATCGTCGATATGTTCGGTGCCAATCGACAGGCGAATGGTGTTTGGCCGGATGCCACAGGCAGCAAGCTCGCCCGCCGACAGCTGTGAGTGGGTGGTGGAAGCGGGGTGGATGACAAGGGATTTCACATCCGCCACGTTGGCAAGCAAAGAAAACAGCTCTAAGCTTTCGGTAAACTTTTTGGCGGTCTCGGCATCGCCTTTAATTTCGAAGGTGAAAATAGAGCCCGCCCCGTGCGGGAAGTACCGGTCGTACAGCTGTTTTGCGGCGCCGGTGGCAAGCGAGGGGTGGTTGACCCGCTCGACCCCTGGGTGCTGTTGCAAAAACGCGACGACTTTCAATGCATTTTCCACATGGCGCTCGACCCGCAGCGACAGGGTTTCCAGCCCTTGCAGCAGCAAAAACGAGTTGAATGGTGAAATGGCCCCGCCAAGGTCACGCAATAGGGTGGTGCGCGCTTTGGTGATATAGGCTAGCTTGCCCGCCACCTTGGTAAACACTACGCCGTGGTACGAGGGGTTTGGGGCGGACAGACCGGGGAACTTATCGTTTGCGGCCCAGTCAAACCTGCCGCCGTCCACAATCACGCCGCCCATCACGGTGCCGTGCCCGCCAATGAACTTCGTGGCGGAGTGCACCACAATGTCGGCCCCGTGCTCAATGGGGCGCAGCAGATACGGGGTGGCAAAGGTGCTGTCCACAATCAGCGGGATACCGTGCCGGTGGGCAATCTCGGCCACGGCTTCAAGGTCCAGCACATCGGCGTTGGGGTTGCCCAGCGTTTCGGCATACAGCAGTTTGGTGTTGTGGCGAATTACCTTTTCAAAGTTTGCAGGGTCGCTTTGGTCCACAAAGGTGGTGGTAATGCCCGCGTCCTGCAAGGTGTTAGACAGCAGGTTGACGGTGCCGCCGTACAGGTTGGACGCCGAGACCACATGGTCGCCCGCAATCGCGATGTTTTGGATGGCATAGGCAACCGCTGTCGAGCCGGAGGCCAGCGCCAACGCCGCGGCCCCGCCTTCCAGCGCCGCAATGCGCTGTTCAAACACATCGCTGGTCGGGTTCATCAGCCGGGTGTAAATGTTGCCGCTTTCCGTCAGTGCAAAGCGGCCTGCGGCCTGTGCCGAGTCTTGAAACACGTACGAGGTGGTCGCGTAAATGGGCACCGCACGCGCATCAGTTGCGGGGTCTGGGCTTTCCTGCCCAACGTGCAGCTGCAAAGTTTCAAACTTATAATTGTGTTCCGACATGATGATGACTCCTCTTTTATGGTATATTTTTTATGGGGTCTCGCCGCCGGAACAAAAAAATTGCCCGGGAGGCGTCATGGTGCGACTCTCCCGGGCAAAGATGCTTCTAGGTGTTGCTGGCAAATCAGTTTGCCAGACCATGCACAGAAGGGGGCACGGCAAAACACCCGTACATCGAGCTTGTCCGGGAGTAGAGCATTCGCCCACAACAGAAATTAACGTTAAAAAGCTGGTTCATGATGGCGTGCCTCCTTTCGTGTAGTGCCCGCTGTAACAGCGGGTTCTTTATGGCGATTATACCGGGTAAAACCTATATTGTCAATAGGGAATACAAAATTTTTACTATTTTTGCGCGAAAAAATATGTGCAAAAAGCGCTGCCTGCGCCCGGTACCTGGCGCAAAAAACAAGGCGGGCCGCCCCCAAAGGGAGGCCCGCCTTGTGCCAAAACAGTAAAGTTGCAAGGGCAAAATGCGAAAGGCTACTCGTACCGCAGCGCTTCGATGGGGTCCAGCTTTGCGGCCTTGCTGGCGGGGTAGTAGCCAAAGAAAACACCAATCGCCATTGAAAACCCAACCGAAGCCACAATGGCAACCAAAGACGGTTTTGCCGCATACCCCAGCAGGTTTGCGCCAACGGTGCCCAGCGCAATACCCACAATAATGCCAATCACGCCGCCAATCAGGCAGATGACGACCGATTCGACAATAAATTGCAGCCGAATGGCGAACCCCGGCGCACCCAGCGCTTTGCGGGTGCCAATCTCGCGCGTGCGCTCGGTGATGGAGACCATCATGATATTCATGACGCCGATGCCGCCCACCAGCAGGCTGATGGCCGCGATGGCCGCAATGGCCACCTGCACGGTGGAAATCATCTCGGTGACGGTGCTGACCATCGTCTCCATGCTGGAGGCCGACACCGTCCAGCTTTGGTTGCGGGTGTAGTAGCTGTCAAAAAAGTCCTCGGTGTTCTGCATAAAAGCCGCGTTGTTTTCTACCGCGCTGCCCACCACCGTAAAGCTTTGGTACCCGGCGGCCGCGCTGTCCAGTTTTTTCGCGGTCGTCAGCGGCACATACATGGGGTAGGTCACGTCGCTGCTGGTCAGCGCAACGGTGCCATCCGCTTCGTACTGGTAAACGCCCACAATGTAAAAGGTGTACACCTTGTTGTTCACGGTGACGTCAAACGATTTGCCGATGCCGTCCACCCCTTCGCCAAACACGGCGCTGACAAACTGGTCGGCAACGACGCAGACCTTTTTTGTACCGTCCAAATCATTTTGGTTGATAAAGCGCCCGTTGGTCACGTCGATGGATTCGGCGGTCTGGTAGTCTAAATTGACGCCGGTGATATTCACGCTTGCGCTGTCGCTGGAGTTTGCAACCGGCACCGTGCCGCTGCCCATGGTTTCCGTCAGCGAAATAGCGGTGATTTCGTCCCCAAAGGCCGTGCGGTAATCGGCGATCATGTCGTCGGTAATCAAATCTTCATCCGCGGGCTGGCTGGGGCCAAACATGCGAATGCTCACCCCGCGGCCGGTCGTTGTGGTGGTTGTAGCGCTGGAATCATCCGAGCTTTTTTCTGTCAGGCTGACGGTGATGTTGCTCACGCCAAGGCTTTGCATCGAATCGCTGATGGAGCCGGTGAGCGAATCGCCCACCGTCACGATGGCAATCACCGAGCCGATGCCGATGATGATGCCCAGCATCGTTAAAATGGCGCGCATTTTATTGGCCCACAGGCTGGCAAACGCCATATGAATATTGTCAAGCAGTCCCACGCACACCACTTCCTTTCCGCTCTGCAACAATGCGCCCGTCCTTTAAGGTCAGGATGCGCTGGCACTCCTCTGCAAGCTCTGGGTTATGGGTAATCAGCACGATGGTTTTGCCGTTTTGCTCGTGCAGGTCGTGAAACAGGTCCATCACGTTGCGGCTGGTCTGCGAGTCCAGTGCGCCGGTGGGTTCGTCCGCCAGCAGCAACGCTGGGTTGCAGGCCATGGCGCGCGCAATGGCAACACGCTGTTTTTGCCCGCCCGAAAGTTCGTTTGGCTGGTGGCGCGCACGGTCGCCCATGCCCACCATGGCAAGCAGTTCTTTGGCACGGCTGCTGCGCGCGCGCGCCGGGATGCCCGCGTACAGCATGGGCAGTTCAATGTTTTTTTGCGCGGTGGTGCGGCCGATCAGGTTAAAGGTCTGAAACACAAACCCGATCTTGCGGTTGCGAATGGCGCTCAGCTCGCGGTCGGTGGCGCTTTGCACGTCAATGCCGTCCAGCAGGTAGCTGCCCTTTGTCGGGCGGTCCAGTGCGCCGATGATGTTCATGACGGTGGATTTACCCGAGCCGGACTCGCCCACGATGGCCACAAATTCGCCGGGCCACACGGTGAGGTTGATGCCGTGCAAAATTTCCAGCTCATTCGGCCGGCCAATGTAGTAGGTTTTAATCAAATCACGGATGTCAATCAGCGGCGCGGCTGCCCGTGCGGTAGCCGGGGTATCGGTCATATTGGGTTCGGCCATCTCATCAGCCTCCCATCGGGCCGCCGCCATTGCCGCCGGAAGGCAGGTTGCCACCACCGGAAGGCATATTGCCGCGGTCATTCCCGCCGCCGGTCAGCCCGCCCAGCAGGCCAAGGCCGCTGCTTTCGCTGTTCGCACTGCCGTCGCTTTGGTTCACGGTTGCTTCTTCGCTGTCGGCACTGCTGCGCACCTGCATGCCCTCGGTCAAAGCATCGCCCGAAATTTCAATGTAATAGTCGTTCTCTTCACCGGTTGTCACCTGTACGGCCTCAAAGGTGGCATTGGTGCCGTTGCCGCCGGTTTTTACATACACAATGCTGTTGCCGTTTTCATCGGTGCCTACGGCATCAATGGGCACGGTAAACACATTGTCTTCGCTGGACAGGATGATGTTTACCTTGGCGTTCATGCCAATCAGCAGGCCGGTGTCGGCGTCGGTGACAGTGACTTCGCACGCAAACCCGCCCGAGCTGCTGGACCCCTGGCTGGCGGTGGAGGTGGAAGCGGTTTTAGAAACCTGGCTCACTGTGCCATTGATCACCGTGTCGCCGGTGGCGTCGCTGGTGATGGTGGCGGGCAGGCCCACCGATACATTGGGGATGTCATATTCTTCTACGGTAAACGAAATTTTCAGTGCGCCCACATCCTGAATCGTCGCAACGGTGCTGTCGGTCACCGCACTGCCCACGGTGGCGTTTAGTGCGGTCACGGTACCGGCGCTCTGTGCTTTCAGTGTGCATTCTTCCAGCTGGTCCTGCAAATCTTCCAGCGTGTCGCTGGTTTTGCTGCTGTCCAGCGTGTCCGATGCGGTGGTCAGCGCCTGATACGTACTGGCATACTGGGTGCCCAGTGTGGTGTAGGTGTTGTAGGCGGTATTGCGGGCGGTTTCTGCCGCCATTGCCGCGCTTTGCAGCGCGTCGTAGTTGCACAGGTTTTTGCCACTGTTCAGCGCCGCCAGTGCGTCGGCGGCGGTTTTGGCAAGCCCGCCCGCTGCCGAGCCGTTGTCCACGGTACCGCCCGCAGTAAAGGCCGTGCCGTTGTATGCCCCGCAGGCGCTGTTTACCGCGCTTGCCGCGTCAATGACTGCCTGCACAGTGGTGTCGTTGTTGTTTTGTGCCAGCACGGCGGTGTAGTTGTTGTAGGCGGTGGCAACGTTGGTTGCCGCTGCCTGCGCGTTTGCCGCCGCGGTGTCATAGGTGGACTGCAGAGCGGCAACGGTAGTCTGTGCCGCCTGGAAGGCGCTGAGCGCCGTGTTGTACGCGTTAGAGGCGTTGGTGTAGTCGATGCCGGCGTTTTCGTATTTGACCTTGATTCCCTCAAACGAAGCCTCGGCATTGTCATAGCTTGTCTGCGCCTTGCTGATGTTGTCGGCCAGGCTTTCCTTTGCTTTGGCAATCTGCTTGTCCAGGTCGGTCGTGTCCAGCGTGCAGATCACATCGCCCTCGTTCACGGTGTCGCCAACCTGCACATTGACCTCTTTTACCGTGTATTTCAGCGAGGTGGTCACGGTGCTGACCTCGTTGCTCTCCACCGTGCCGCTGGCAGAAATGCTGTTTTCAAGCGAGGTCTTTTGCAGGGTGGTCGTGCGCACAAAGGCGGCGGTGCCCCCCGGCGCTGCCTGCCGACCCGCAAAGGTGCGCCAGCCCAAAAAGCCGCCGCCCACGATGAGCAAAATTACGATTAGTGCGGTAACGCGTTTGTGGCGGCGTGCAAAACGGCCTACCGGGCCGAATACTTTGCCCAGCAGGTGCCCGGCGGTGCGAAAGGGGTTTTTGTGCCCCTTGGTTGGGGTGCTTTCTTCCATCATACCCATACTCCTTTTTGTCAGTTTAACTGGTTTTAGGGCTTCCGGGTTAAATTGTAAAAAAGCAATGTGTGAAAACACGGGTGAACTTGTGTGAAAAAGCGGGCAAAGCTGTGTGAAAAATGCGATACCCTGTGACACGACAGGCAAAAACGGCGCGGCATCTTGCGCAGAAAGTGGGAGTAGTGTATAATAAGTAAGCTGTTTTGTACAGCGAGGGCCTTTAGCTCAGCTGGTTAGAGCAACCGGCTCATAACCGGTCGGTCCCGGGTTCGAATCCCTGAAGGCCCACCAGCAATAAAACCGCATTGCAAAGCCATTTATTGTGCTTTTGCAGTGCGGTTTTTCTTGTGCTTAGGTATGCGAAATAACGCGTTTTTCTGCCTTTTCTGCTGAAAATACAATGCAATATACAATACAACCATAAAGCGCATAGCCACCCCCCAAAAACGAAACGCCGATGAGAAGAGGCTGAACGTATAGTAGGGTAGGGAAATGCGGCAAATTTTATGATTACCCATACACCCCGGTAAAATTGCGGGGCAGGCTGCTTTACAACGCAGCAGCGGGCAGTTGAATTTGGCCGCCTTTTGGATTATAATTTGGGCGTAGGGGATTAGCGAAAGGAGGCGGCGACAGTGAGAAACTTAAATATCCATCTTCGCGAATTTTTAAACGGCAAGCGCATTCAGCTTGGCGACCGGGTGTATTGGGCCAACCGTACCTCCCGCGAAATTTACGCCCACAGCGTTGAGGACGAGCAGGCCGGCAGCCTTAGCGGCTATAAGGTTGGGGATATTACCGGGGACGACGAGATTGTGATTAGCAAAGATTATTTTGAAGATTAACAAAATACCCCCTTTGGGGGATAACAAAGCGGCCGGTGCCGTGGGTAAAGCCCACAAAGCACCGGCCGTTTTAATTTTAAACCATAGCGCAGAACACACAAAGCAAAATACGGTGAGGTGCTGCCGGGGCAGGTACAGATTGGCGGCACGCCAAAAAATACCGCAGGCAGCGCCGTTGCCGCACAAAACACACCGCCCGGCAGCCTGTTTATGGCCGCCGGGCGGTGTGTTTATTTGTAGTTTAAGGCGCGTACCCGTCGCACAAGGCCGGCCCGCGCAAAGCGGCGGCGAGCGGTTTGCCCGCTGCCGCGGGTTACACGTCGCTGCGCAAACGAAAGTTTGCCGTCAGCTCTTTCAGCATGCCGGACTGGCCCGAAAGCTCTTCACTTGAAGCGGCGGCCTGCTGTGCGGTGGCGGCGTTCGTCTGCACCACCCCCGCCACCTGGTCCATGCCGGTGGTGATCTCTTGTATGGCGGCTGCCTGGCTGACAGAGGCTTGCGCGATATCCTCCATCAGGCGCAGCGTTTCGCCGGTGGCGGCCGCGCTTTCGGTCAATGACGCGGCGGTGTCGCGGGTCATCTGTGCGCCGCTGTCAATCGACGCGATAATCTGTTGCAGCAGCGCGTCGGTGTTTTTGGCGGCCTCGGCAGACTTGGCGGCAAGGTTGCGCACCTCGTCCGCCACCACGGCAAAGCCTTTGCCTGCCGCGCCGGCGCGCGCGGCCTCTACCGCGGCGTTGAGGGCCAGAATATTTGTCTGAAACGCAATGCTGTCGATCAGGCTGATGATTTTAGAGGTTTCGGCAGACTGTGCGGTAATCTGCTGCATGGCGTCGGTAAGGCCCGCCATCTGCCGGGTGCAGGCGGTAAGCTCTTGCTGGGCAAGCGCACTGCTGTCGTGCGCCTGCCGGGTGTTCTGCGCATTTTGCTGCACCTGTGCCGCCAACTGCGTTAACGACGCATTCAGCTGCTGCACGGTGCTTGCCTGCAGGGTGGTGCCCTGTGACAATGCGGTGGCGCCGTCGGCGATTTGCTGTGCGCCGCCGTCCACCTGCTCGGCGGCCTGATGAATTTGGGCCAGCAGCGCGCTCAGCCGGGCCAGCAGGGCCAGCAGATGCTCTTTTAACTTGGCAAACTGGCCGCCATACTCCTTTTGGGGCACAAAGGTCAAGTCGCCGTTTGCAATCTGCGCCAGCGCGTCTGAAATTTCGTCGATGTAGCCCTGATAGTTCACCAGTTGGTCAATGGTCTGCTGAAACGCGGCGGCAAGCTGGCCCACTTCGTCTTTGCTGCGCACGTTCAGCGCAACGTCAAAGCGCCCCTGTGCAATCTGTTTTGCCGCGTCGGTGACCTGTACAATAGGCTTTGTGATGCTGCGGCTGATGAGGCCCGACAAGACCAGCGTGATAAGCAGCACCCCGGCAAGCAGGCCGGCCCCGACCTTGTAAACGGTTGCAACACCGCCGTCGTAAATCTGGTTGACGGTTTGCATGGGTACGCCGACAAAGTAAACGCCAATCAACTGGCCGGCGCTGTCATAGGCGGGGGTGTAGCTGACCATATAATCATTGCCCAGAAT
>JAQVCK010000058.1 GCA_028689835.1 Pygmaiobacter sp.
AGTTGCAACAACTGCGCCGCGAAATGCTGGAAGAATTGCGAGCGACCCGCACAGAGCTATGTTCATCAATCAACAGCTCATTGCAAAACTATTCGTCGGTGCAGTCTACCGCGCTTAAACAAATTGCGGGTGTACAGGACAGTCGATTACAGGGGCTGGATGAACGGTTTAAAGCGCTTTCACTGCAAACAGAGTTGAAGCTGGACAGTATACGCCGCACGATGGAGACCCGCCTAGCCGCGTTGCAGGAGGATAACAATCACAAGCTGGACCAGATACGTGAAACTGTGGATGAGAAACTGCAAAAAACGCTGGAGGATAAGTTGGCAAAAAGCTTTGGGTTGGTCAACGAGCGCCTAGAGCAGGTTTACAAGGGCCTTGGGGAAATGCAGACATTGGCAATCGGCGTGGGGGACTTGAAAAAAGTGCTGTCTAATGTTAAGACACGCGGCATTTTGGGCGAAATTCAGCTTGGTGCTATTTTGCAGGAAATTTTGACCCCCGATCAATACGACGAAAATGTCGCCACCCGCAAGGGCAGTAGTGAACGGGTAGAATTTGCGGTAAAGCTGCCCTCCGGTGAAGACGGGGAGACAATTTACCTGCCCATTGACGCAAAATTCCCCGCAGACTGTTATGCAAACCTGATGGAGGCCTACGATACCGGCGATACCGAGCAGATTGCCGCTGCAGGCAAGGTGCTGGAAAACCGCATACGCAGTGAGGCAAAGGATATACGAGATAAATATGTACATGTGCCGGACACCACGGAGTTTGGCATTTTGTTTTTGCCGGTGGAGGGCCTTTATGCAGAGGTAGTGCGGCGCGGTATGGTGGAGCGGTTGCAAACAGAATACAAAGTAACCATTGCAGGCCCCACCATTATGGCGGCATTGCTGAACAGCCTGCAAATGGGGTTTCATACGCTGGCCATTCAAAAACGGTCCAGTGAGGTGTGGGACATTTTGGGCAATGTAAAGTCAGAGTTTGAAACCTTTGGCAAAGCCTTAGCACAAACGCAAAACAGGTTGCATCAGGCGTCGGATGAGCTGGAAAACCTTGTGGGGGTGCGTACAAGACAAATTCAACGCCGGCTGCGCACCATTACATCTTTGCCTGCCGCAGAGGTACCGGCCTTGCCAGAAACGCCTTTACAAGAAGAAATAGAAGAATAGCACAACACGGCCCCGGCAACTTGCCGGGGCCGTGAATTTTACGGTTCTGTTTTAGCCTAAATAACCACCAGGGTCTTGGCTGGCGCCATTTTGAAAAACTGAAAAATGCAGATGTGCCGCGGTGGAATTGCCAGAATTACCGGCGGCGGCAATCACGGTACCGCGTGCCACTTGCTGGCCTTCGGCAACATAAATCGCCGAAAGGTGCCCATACAGGGTGGTTAGGCCGCCACCATGGTCAATAATGACTTTAAGCCCATACCCGGTAGAGCGGTATTCCACTTTGATGACCGTGCCGTCCGCCGCTGCATGCACCGGGCGGCCCAACAGGGCCCCGTTGCCGCCCGCAAAGTCGTACCCGTTGTGAAACTCCTGGTTGCCGCCGCCAAACGGGTCGGACCGGTAACCGTACCCGCTGGAAAGGTAAAAATACCCCTCGGTTGAAAGCAACGGATAACTGAGTGCACCACCGGTGTAGGTTGTGCCGGTGCTGTAATGTGTTGCCATCCATGCATTGGTCTCGTCCACGGCTGCCCGGTAAGATGCGTAAGTCTGGTCATATTCACTTTGCTTTGACTCTTTTTCTGCCTGCGCTTTAGAGATTTTATCGTCTTGCGCGTGAATACTGGTGGCAAGCTCCTGTTGCTTTTGTTGTAAGGCGGCCTGTTGGTCATTTAGTTTTTGCAGTTGGTCGGCAAGGGCTTGTTCTTCAGCCTCCAGCTGTGCCTTTTGTTGTGCCAGCCGCTCTAGCAATTCGGTGTCGGAAATAGAAATGCGTGACAGCGTCGTGCTGGCAGTCAGCAATTCATCAAAGCTGTTTGCGCCAAGCAGGGTAGAGATTGCCCCTGAGGTGTGCATGACCTGCATTGACCGCAACCGTTCGCGAAACAATGCGTCAGTTTCTGCAATCTGCTGTTTTGAGTCATCAACCTCTTTTTGTTTGTCGGCAACTGCTTGTTTTGCCGTTTCAATATCACTGAGCATCAGCGTAATTTGCTGCGAAATCACATCGCGCTGTTTTTGCAGAGCTTCTTTTTTCGTTTTGGCATCCGCTACAGTGCCTTCAATCGAGCTGAGCTGATCCTTGATCTGCTGGAGTTGTTTTTGCAACGCGGCAATGTCATCACTTCGGTCTGCTGCTTGCAATGGTGCAGCAAACAGGACAGTGATGGCAAGTACAAGGGCCAGCGTAGCTGTCTTTTTCAGCAGCTTTCGCATGGCATTCGCCTCCTTGTGTTTCCTGTTCTATCATAACAGCCCCTTTAAAAAAATCAACCGCTAAAATGTGAAAAATCGGCCCGCCGGTAAAACCGGGGGCCGATTTGAGGGTTGTTTAATTAGCCGCGTTCACCCATGTGCAATGCGCGGCGAACAGGGATAAATAATTCATGGAATAGAAGCGGTAACATGGCAAACACAATCAACGAAAGCCACTCGGTAAAGGCTAGTGTTGATGTACCAAACAGGCTTGCCAGCGCCGGGATTTCGGTGGCGCAAACCTGTAAAAACAGGCTGCCAAAAAAGCTAATCAATGTGAGGCGGTTGGTGTGGCGCGCCGTGACAAAAATACTGGTGTCCACATCCCGCATGCCAAGGCTATGCCATAGCTGGCTGACTGCCAGTACAGTAAAGGCATAGGTTTGGGCTCTTGTCAATAACGCACCAGTTAAAATAGCGTCAATGGAGGCCACCGAAACAGGGGTGCCGGCGGCTGTAAGCTGCTGTACCGGCAAATAAAGAAATGCACCAAGCATCATTAAGGCGATTAAAATGCCGTAAAAAATAGTGAGGAACAAACCGCCACCTGCAAAAAGGCTGTCTTTGGGGTCACGTGGTTTGCGCTGCATAATACCGCGTGGCTTATCGTCTGCGCCCAGTGCAAGGGCCGGCATGGTGTCGGTAATCAGGTTGACCCAAAGAATATGGACCGCTTTTAAAGGGCTGGCAAGGCCCGCCACAATGGCGGTAAACATGCTGATTACCTCGCCAAGGTTAGAGCCAAGTAAAAAGATAACAGTTTTTTTGATGTTACTGTAAATCCCACGCCCTTCTTCAATTGCAGCGCGAATGGTGGCAAAGTTGTCGTCAGTCAACACCATATCCGCGGCGTCCTTGGCGACATCCGTGCCGGTAATGCCCATTGCAACACCAATATCGGCGGCTTTCAGGCTGGGGGCATCGTTGACGCCGTCACCGGTCATCGATACAATTTTGCCATTTGATTTCAGCGCTTTGACGATACGCACCTTATGCTCCGGGCTTACACGTGCAAACACCCGTAGGCTATCCACGCGGCGTTCCAGCTCTTCCTGCGGTATAGCGTCCAATTCTTCGCCAGTCACACACTGGTCGGCTGTTTGGGCAATGTCAAGCTGTTTTGCAATTGCAAGCGCGGTGTCGCGGTGGTCCCCGGTAATCATCACAGTGGTAATACCCGCTTTACGGAAGCTTTGTACTGCATCTTTTGCCTCTGGGCGTGCGGGGTCGATCATCCCGACTAACCCGACAAAGCAAAGGCTTTCTTCGGTTGCAGTGTCATCGCCATACTTGACCGCCATCGCAAGCACACGCAGTGCTTCTTTTGACATAGCCGAAGCGGCGGCAAGAATTTCATCTTTGTCCTGTTGCGTTATAGCACGGCGCTTGCCGTTGTCCAAAATATCGGTGCAGTGTGGCAGTAATTGGTCGGTGGCGCCTTTGGTATATGCTTCTAGTTCACTGCCGTTTTGGTGTACGGTTGTCATCATTTTGCGGGCAGAGTCAAACGCCTGCTCGTTGATGCGCGGCCAGGTTTTCTCCAGCGCTTCGCGCATTACCCCTGTGATAGCACCCATATCCAACAAAGCAAGCTCGGTGGGGTCGCCAATACGGCTGTCGTTTGCAATGGAAGCGTCGTTGCAAAGAATAAAACCACGCAAAAACAATTCGTCTTTTGCGCCAGTAAGGCTCTGCGGTTCACGCAATTCGCGGTTGGTGTAAATTTTAGTTACGGTCATTTTGTTTTGGGTCAGAGTACCGGTTTTATCGCTGCAAACGACGCTGACAGCGCCCAGTGTTTCTACGGCGGGCAGCCGGCGCACAATGCTGTTGACCTTGACCATACGCTGTACCCCAACGGCCAGCACAATGGTCACCACGGCGGGCAGGCCTTCTGGTACGGCAGCAACGGCAAGGCTGATGGCGGTAAGCAACATCTCAACAATGTCACGGCCTTGTATTAACGCAATGATAAATAGCGCCGCACACAGCACAACGGCAATGATGCCAAGCAGCTTACCTAAAACGGCAAGGCTTTTTTGCATGGGGGTCAACTCGTTGTCTCCCTCCAGCATTGCGGCAATTTTACCAATTTCGGTGGCCTGCCCGGTTGCTACTACAACGCCTTCACCACGGCCATATGACACGCTGGTGCTACTGTAAGCCATGTTGTGGCGGTCACCTAGGGGCGCGTCTTTTTTAGTGATAAAGGCGGCGTTCTTTTCTGTCGGCACACTTTCACCGGTCAGCGCGCTTTCGTCTGCTTTTAACCCCGCGGTAACAGTCAGCCGCAGGTCCGCCGGTACAATGCGCCCCGCATCAAGTAATACAACGTCACCGGTTACCAGCTCGGCAGCCGGTATTTCACGCACTACGCCGCCGCGCCGCACGGTTGCGGTTGGGCTGCTCATCTCGCGCAGGGCATCCAGCGCGCGTTGGGCTTTGCCTTCCTGCACCATGCCGACGATCGCGTTCAGTAGTACGACCCCTAAAATAATACCGGCGTCAGAAAACTCACGTAGCACAATGGAAACTACCGCAGCTGCCAATAACACATAAATCATTGGGTCTTTTAGTTGTGACAAAAACATTTGTACCTTAGTGGGTGGCTTTTTTGACTTTAGTTCGTTAAGGCCCTGTGCAGCAAGCCGCTTTTTTGCTTCTTCCTCCGTCAGGCCATGGGTTGCCGCGTTCAGCTCCAGTAGAACATCGTCGGCGGTTTTTGTTTCGAACATTGCAGTACCTCCGGTTAATCAGATTAAGGGGTATTGGGCCATAAAATAAAAAAAGACCTTTGATACGGCTGGAAACCATATCAAAAGTCTTGTTACCTGAAGCGGTTCCCGTTCCAGCCGGGAAGGAACCCGACGGTTGTTGGATACGGAAATTAAAACTACTCCCTTTTGTTCTTATTATCTTATCGCCACAGTTTGTTTTTGTCAAGCGAAAAACGAGCTGTTTACTGAAAAATAAAGTGCTTTTTACAGTATAAGTAAAACTGCTAAAAAACGAATTTATTTACTTTGGGCCGAAAACAGCGTGGGGGCAGAAAGGTAAAGCAGCACAGCCGCAGCCGTAGTTAAAATCAATTCTGGCAGCATGTAAGAGCCGTTATAGGTCAGCGAGTAGTACCAAACAGCCTGCCCCTCGGGCGCATAAGAACCCCAAATCAAAACGCCACTTAAAAAACTGCAGCAAAACCGCAAAAAGCATACAGCGGCGGTACCAACACCAACGCCAAAGGCCTTGTTTTTGAAAGGCTTGGCAAAAAAGCCGGCAAGGCCCAGCCCGCTAAACGCAATTACATAGTCAAGCAAAATCATGCCCACAAGCGCGATAATAGTGTTAGAAGGGGGGGCGTAAAAGTTCAGCAGCATTTGCAACAGGCTGTTGACAAACCCGGTTGCAAGCCCCCATTTGACCCCGTGCCGAAATGAAACCAACACAAAGGGCAACATGGAAAATGCAGTGATGCTACCTCCGGTTGGCAGATCAAACACCTTGATCTGAGACAGAATGGTGCCGATGGCAATCATCAGCCCGCACTCCACCAAAATGCGTGTTTTCGAAAAATTGTTTGACATAATAAGATACCTCACACAAAGTAGTACATAAAAACAAAAAGCACCTGTTTTCAATAAAAACAGGTGCTTAACCTCGGAGGGTATGGTGTAAACTTCCTACGCCGGCATTATCCGGATCAGGTTAAAGGGTTCATGTACTGCTTACAGTGACAAATCTCAGCCTTTCGGCACCCCTGTTTTTATGTCCGGGTATATTATATGCGCCCCAAAGTAGCTTGTCAAGCAGGTTTATTTCATATAAAGCCCCACCAGTTGCAGGTCTGTGTCAAAGCTGATGGTAAAGGTGAGGTTGGCGTTTGCGTATTTTGCAAGTACCACAATCGTTGCAATACTGTCCTTTTCGCTGGTGGCATCTTTGATAAACGAGTCAAACGCGCCCAGTTGTTCGCTGACGGGTGCCCATGCTTCGCTAAGCTTATCCGCAGGCAGCGCAGCCCTCATTTTATCGTTCATCATTGCAACAACGGCATCATAATCATTGCTGTTCAGGTCGGTAACAACCTCGTGTGCCAGAGAAATAACCTTGTCTTCATCGTAGGCGTCTGATAACCCGCCACCGCAGCCGACAAGCAAAGCGGCACAAAGCAGGGCAGAAAGGCAAACGGCAATTAGTCTTTTCATTTTACAGGTCTCCTTATCTCACTGTTCTTTAGCGTTGTTTTTAAGGGTTTCACGCCCCATATCACACAGGGTATTCAATGTACACTCTGCACAGCGCGGGCTGCGGGCGGTACACACTGCGCGGCCATGCAACACCAGCCGGTGGCAAAAATCGTTGCTCTCAGCCGGGGGGATGATTTTCCACAAAGCCATTTCTACTTTCTTGGGGTCTTTTAAATCCTGCACCAGCCCCATGCGGTTACTCAAGCGGATACAGTGGGTGTCGGTCACAATGGCTGGTTTTCCAAACACATCACCCATAATCAGGTTTGCGCTCTTGCGCCCCACGCCGGGCAGGGTGAGCAGGGTGTCGAAGTCATCCGGTACTTTGCCGCCAAACTCTTCGACCAGCTTCCTCGCTGTCAGGCTGATATCCCGCGCTTTACTGTGGCCAAGTCCACAAGGCTTTACAATTGCCTCAATTTCGTCCGGTTCAGCCTTGGCCAGTGCTTGTACCGATGGGTAAATAGCAAACAAATCTTCTGTTACTATATTTACACGGGCATCGGTACACTGTGCTGCCAGCCGTACGCTTACCAACAGCTGCCATGCGCTGGCATAGTCTAAGGTACAGGCCGCAAGCGGGTAGGCTTGTTTTAGGCGTTCAATAATCTCCAGCACTTCTTGTTTCTTTTTCATCGGGGTCCTCCGTGCCGGTGTACATATATGGTAGACACACCGGCAAAAGTAAGTTTAAAAGCATTATAGCATGCTGTGCGGCAAAATAAAATGCACCCCCGGCAATAAAATAAAAGAGAGGTATTCGCCTTGTCTTTTATGTGCACTGCTAGTATAATTTGTATATGTTCTGTATTTACACAAAGTGTGGCCGGCAGGCTGCTACAAAGCAAAAAAGCGGAGGAGCTGACGCAATGTTTGGAGATGTAATGGATACCATCGGGTTTGTTCGGGCGCGGGATGAAGAGGTGGGCGCCGCGATGGCACGCGAAATGGATCGCCAGCGCAAAAATATTGAGCTGATTGCCTCGGAGAATGTGGTTTCCCCGGCGGTGCTTGCTGCAATGGGCAGTATTTTGACCAACAAATACGCCGAAGGTTACCCCGGTCACCGCTATTACGGCGGTTGCCAATTTGTCGATGAGGTAGAAGAACTTGCCCGCACCCGAGCCTGCAAACTGTTTGGGGCAGACCATGCCAATGTGCAGCCACATTCTGGCGCACAGGCAAACCTTGCCGTGTATTTTGCACTGTTACAGCCCGGCGATACTGTGCTTGGCATGAATCTTTCGCATGGTGGCCACCTGACGCACGGTAGCCCGGTGAATATGTCGGGGAAATATTTTCACTTTGTGCCTTATGGCGTAAACGATGAAGGCTTTATTGATTACGATGCATTGCGCGAATTGGCACTACGCGAAAAGCCTAAAATGATCGTCGCAGGTGCCTCTGCCTATGCCCGCATTATTGATTTTGAGCGCATTGCCAAAATTGCAAAAGAGGTAGACTGTCTGTTTATGGTGGACATGGCCCATATTGCCGGCCTTGTGGCGGCAGGGCTGGACCCGTCGCCCGTGCCGTATGCCGATGTGGTGACCACCACCACCCACAAAACACTGCGCGGCCCGCGTGGCGGAATGATTTTGTGCAAAGAGCAGTACGCAAAAGCCATTGACAAGGCCATTTTCCCCGGTACACAGGGCGGCCCGTTGATGCATGTCATCGCCGGCAAAGCGGTTTGTTTTGGCGAGGCGCTGACCCCGGAGTTTAAAACATACCAGCAGCAGATTGTTGCAAATGCCAGGGCGTTAAGCGAGGCTTTGCTGGCACGCGGCGTGCATTTGGTTTCGGGTGGTACGGATAACCACCTGATGACGGTGGACCTGCGTGGTACCGGTGTGACCGGCAAAATGCTGGAGGCGCGGCTGGATGAAGTGCACATTACAGCCAACAAAAATACGGTGCCCAACGACCCCGAAAAGCCCACGGTCACCAGTGGCGTGCGCATTGGCACACCGGCTGTGACGACCCGCGGCTTTGGCAAGGCGGAAATGGAAAAAATCGCAGATTTTATTGCCGGGTGCGTTTTTGACTATGACAACAAAAAAGAAGAAATTGCTGCGGGCGTAGAAGCACTGACCGCACAGTTCCCGCTGTACGAATAACCGTTTATTACAGCAAGCCCAAAGAGAGGAGCCCGTATGGCTTATATCAATGCCACTTTACGCAGTACACTCATGGGGCGCAGTGTAGCGGTTTCGTTGTACTTCCCCAATGATTACCCCGAAACGGTGGTGCCCGAAATACGTGGGGTCGTCACCCTGTTGCATGGGTACACCAACAGCGGGCAAGACTGGTTGCAAATGTCGTCAGCCTGCCGCTATGCGGCAGACAACGGGCTAATATTGGTTGCCCCCAGCTGTGAAAACAGCTTTTACTGTGATATGGTATATGGTGATGCGTGGTATACCTTTGTAACAGAAGAATTGCCCGTATTATTGAACCGCTTTTTCAAATTACCCACAGAGCGTGAGAAAAACTTTATTGCCGGGCTTTCTATGGGCGGGTATGGGGCCATGATGATTGGGTTGAACCACCCAGAACGGTATGCCGGGGTTGCCAGTTTTTCCGGCTCGGTGGACCTTGCCAGGATGTTTGAAAAAGGCCGCGACATGCCGGAGCTTCGGCAGTTGTTTGTGCCGGTTTTTGGGCAGGATTTAGCGCTGTCAGAACAATATGATTTGCATAAACTAGCTGTAAAGGCAAGCGGATTGTCAGCAAAGCAACAGCCTAAATTACTGTTTACCTGTGGCATGCAAGATGATGAGCCATATGATATTCGTATGCAAAACACCGCGCTATACGAAACAATGCAAGCATTGCCATTTGCCGCTTATCGCTACCTTACCTGGCCCGGTAACCACGAATGGAAGTTTTGGGACCGCAGTTTGGTGTATGCCATTGATTATTTTTTAGAGAATGACTATGCCGAACAAAAGCTTGGCGATTGGCGCAGTGAAGTGCGAACCGCGCCATAAAAGAGGGGGGAAAGCAGATGAATAGCCCGCTGGCAGACCGCCTGCGGCCAAAAACACTGGACGAAGTGTTTGGTCAAAAGCACCTGCTTGCACCCGGCAGCGTATTTCGCAGCAACATTGACGCGGGGCGCATCCCCAATATGGTTTTTTACGGCCCGCCGGGGGTGGGCAAAACTACCGTAGCACGTATCATCGCTGAAAACAGTGGTATGCGGCTGCACAAGCTCAACGGCACCTCGGCCTCCACGGGAGATATCCGCACCGTGATTGGCGAAATTGGTACCCTGATGGGGCATGGCGGCATTCTGCTGTATCTCGACGAAATTCAATACCTCAACAAAAAGCAGCAGCAAAGCCTGCTGGAGTGCATTGAGGATGGCAGCATTACTTTAATTGCTTCTACAACCGAGAACCCCTATTTTTATGTGTATACTGCGTTGCTTTCTCGCTGTACGGTGTTTGAGTTTAAGCCGCTTACCGCGCAGGAGATCAAGGAGGCGATAGAGCGGGCAAAAGCATTGCTGGAGCAGCAGGATGAGTGTAAAATTATGCTCCAACCCGATGCGCTGGACTTTATGGCAACGGCCTGTGGCGGTGATGTACGCAAAAGCATGAGCAGCTTAGAATTGCTTGCCGGGGCTGCGCCTATAGCTGACAAGGTGAAGACCATTACACTTGAAATGGCACAGCAGGTGGCCCAGCGCAGTACCATGAGCTATGACCGCGATTCAGATAATCATTACGATACCATTTCAGCGTTACAAAAAAGCATCCGCGGGTCCGACCCGGACGCTGCAATTCATTATCTTGCCCGCTTGCTTGAGACTGGCGACCTGCTTTCGGCCTGCCGGCGCCTGCTAGTGATTGCGGCGGAAGATATTGGCCTTGCCTACCCGCAGGCGATCCCTATTGTGAAAGCCTGTGTGGACAGTGCGTTGCAGCTTGGCCTGCCTGAGGCACAATTACCACTTGCAGACGCGGTGATTTTGCTTGCTACGGCCCCAAAAAGCAATTCTGGCCACAATGCTATCATGGCAGCCCGCCAAGATTTACAGCGTGGTCGCAGCGGGCCCATCCCGCGGTGTTTGCAAAACAAGCATTACGACGGGGCGGATGCAAAGGTGAAGGGCCAAAATTATTTGTACCCCCATAATTACCCTGCCCACTGGGTAGAGCAGCAGTACTTGCCAACCGAGCTTTTGGGTACCGTGTACTATGAGTATGGCCCCAATAAAACCGAGCAAGCGGCAAAGGCTTATTGGGAAAATATTAAAAAACAAAAACCATAATTTGTACTCCTATTGAGATGACAGAGAAAAGGGGGCCAAAGCAAGGCTATCGCTGCGCTTTGGCCCCTTATTTTATAAAATAATGAGGAGGATCAGTTGATGAACGAAAATGGTGAAATCTCTAAAAGAACACGATACAGTTTTGGGTTTGGCTGTATTGGGCGTGATGCGGCATACACGCTGGTAAGCAGCTTTGTGTTGACTTACCTTACCCTTGCAGTTGGCCTAAGTAACTGGCAGCTTGCCGGTGTTGGTGTCATTATGGTGGTAGCCCGCATTTGGGATGCCATCAATGACCCAATGATGGGTACAATTATTGACAATACACGTTCACGCTGGGGCAAGTTTAAACCGTACATCATCGGCGGTGCGGTGCTAAACAGCATTTTTATTGTGTTGTTGTTTTTTGATTTTCGTCTTAGTGAAAGTATGTTCCTCGTTGTGTTTGCCATCACCTACATTTTGTGGGGCATGACGTACACCATGAACGATATTTCTTACTGGAGCATGCTGCCCAGCCTGACGGTCAACCCCAAAGAGCGCGAAAAAGCATCGTCGCTTGCACGTATTGGGGCAAATATTGGCTTATTTGTAGTAACAGCCGTTGTTCCTATCGTATCACAAATGGGGCGCATGGTAAGCACCTACCGTTTTATTGCTATTGCAGTAGCATTGCTTTTTATTGCGTGTCAGGTATTGGTAGTAGTTGGCGTGCAAGAAAAGAAAAACGTCATCACTTCCGCACAAAGCCATACGACGCTATTGGGTATGGTAAAAATCATTGCTAAAAACGACCAGTTACTTGCCATTATCATCTGTATGTTGTTGTTCAATATCGGCTACTTTACCACAACCAGCTTTGGGCTACAGTTTTTCTATTTTGACTACGGTGTGTATGGCGGCAGTGAATACACCATTTTTGCCATCACAATTGGTGTCGCGCAAATTGTGACACTGTCGTTTTACTCTCAATTTTCGAAGCACTTTAACCGCCGTCAGCTGTTTGGCATTGCCATTGGGCTGGTTGTACTGGGGTATCTGGGCTTTATGACCGTAGGTTATCTACTGCCTATGAATATGATTATGCTTTGCATTATTGGGCTGGTGTTGTTCAGCGGGCAGGCAATCATTCAACTGCTTAACCTTGTCTTATTGGCCGACACCATTGAGTATGGCCAGTGGAAGCTTGGTACCCGCAACGAGAGCATTATTTTCAGCCTGAACCCCTTTATCACCAAGCTTGCCAGTGCTATTCAGGCCGGCATTTGGGCTTATACACTTGCACACTCTGGCCTGAACAATTACTCAAACCAAATTAGCGAGTTGGAAAAGAACGCCGAGCTGACAAAAGACCAGATCAAAGCACAGGCCAATGCGCTGATTAACCAAATTCCTGCAAGTTCTACGCTGCAAATGCGCATTTCCATGATTGCGTTGCCGCTTTTGCTGATTTTGGCAAGCTATTTTGTCTACCGCCGGTTTTACAAAATTGATGATAAGATGTACCATCATATTATCGAAGACCTGGAGGCCAGAGCATTAACAAAGGAGGAATAAGCTTTTGGAGGCTGCAAAGCTGGAACAGATCTTAAACACCTTAACACTGGAAGAAAAGGCATCGCTGTGTTCGGGCCTGAATTCGTGGGAGACAAAGCCCCTGCCGGCAAAGGGGGTGCCGTCTGTCTTTATGGCAGATGGGCCCACCGGCCTGCGCAAAGAAGACCTTGCACATACCCAGCAGAATGGCGGGCCCAGCGTGCGGGCAACCTGTTTCCCCACAGAAGCGACGATTGCCTGTGCGTGGGATGAACAGCTTACCATGCAGGTAGGCAGTGCCATTGGGGCTGAATGCCGTGCAAACGGCGTGACCACGCTGCTGGCGCCGGGGGTAAATATGAAGCGCAGCCCGCTGTGTGGCCGTAATTTTGAATATTATGCCGAAGACCCCTTACTGGCCGGTAAACTGGCTGTGGGGTTCATCAAGGGCCTGCAACAGCAGGGTGTTGGATGCAGCTTAAAGCATTTTGCGGCCAACAGCCAAGAAACGCTGCGCATGTCGGTCAGCAGTGAAATTGATGAGCGCGCGCTGCACGAAATTTACCTGCGCGCGTTTGAAATTGCGGTAAAGCAGGCGGCCCCCAGCACACTGATGTGCTCGTATAACAAAATCAACGGCTGTTATTCGGCGGATAATTACGAGCTACTCACTGAGATTTTGCGGGATAAATGGCGCTTTGACGGCCTTGTAATGAGCGACTGGGGTGCGGTGCATGACCGTGTGGCAGGGGTGCGCGCCGGGCTGGACCTTGAAATGCCCAGCAGCTATGGGGTGACCGACCGGCTAATCGTACAGGCGGTGCAAAGCGGCACGTTACCGATGCAAGAGCTGGATACTGCCGTGCGCCGGGTGTTGCGCTTTGTGTTTGACTGTGCCCAAAACAGTGAAATTGTGCCTTGCGACTTAAAGGCAAACCATCAGCTTGCTGTTACTGCTGCGGCACAGTCTGCGGTATTGCTGAAAAACAACGGTGTGTTGCCGCTAGGGGCCCAGCAAAAAGTACTGTTTGTGGGCGAAATGGCACAGGCACCCCGGTACCAGGGCGGCGGCAGTTCGATTGTAAACGCAAATGCACCGGTGGCGCCGCTTGCCGCTGCAAAAGCGCAAGGGTATGCTGTTACCTTTGCACAGGGCTGGCGC
>JAQVCK010000059.1 GCA_028689835.1 Pygmaiobacter sp.
CAGCGTGCATCAAAAGGTTGGGAGGGGAAAGCAATGTTTCAAAAGGCATATCTAGGGAAAGTATATGCACAGGTGGCAGCCCGCAATGAGGGGCAGCCAGAATTTTTGCAGGCGGTTACCGAGGTGCTGGAGTCGCTGCAAACGGTGGTAGCCGCACGCCCGGAACTGGAGCAGTGGGGCATTTTAGAGCGTATGTGTGAGCCAGAGCGGATGATCCAGTTTCGTGTTGCATGGGTGGACGATGCGGGCCATGTACAGGTGAACCGGGGGTACCGTTGCCAATTCAACTCTGCCATTGGGCCTTATAAAGGTGGGCTGCGGCTGCACCCCAGCGTCAATGCGTCGGTCATTAAATTTTTAGGGTTTGAACAGACCTTTAAAAATAGCCTGACCGGCCTGCCAATGGGTGGTGGCAAAGGTGGCAGCGATTTTGACCCCAAGGGCAAAAGTGACGGCGAAGTGATGCGGTTTTGCCAAAGCTTTATGACCGAGTTGTACCGCCACATCGGCCAGTTTACCGATGTGCCCGCCGGGGATATTGGTGTGGGCGCGCGGGAGATTGGGTATCTGTTTGGGCAGTATAAACGCCTGACCGGCCAGTACAGCGGTGTGCTGACCGGTAAGGGCCTTGCCTACGGCGGCAGCCTGGTGCGTACACAGGCCACGGGGTATGGGCTGTGCTACTTGGTGCAGGAAATGTTGAAAACGATGAAAAGCGAGAGCTTTGAGGGCAAGGTGACCGTAATCTCCGGCAGCGGCAACGTGGCTATTTACGCCTGCGAAAAAGCGCAGGCGCTGGGTGCAAAAGTGGTTGCGATGAGCGATTCTGCCGGCTATATTTACGACAAAAACGGCATTCAACTTGAGGTGGTCAAGCAGATTAAAGAGGCACGCCGTGGGCGCATCCGTGAGTACGCCGACGCCGTGCCGGGGGCGCAGTATCACGAGGGCTGCGCGGGCATTTGGCAAATACCGTGCGGTATTGCGCTGCCTTGTGCCACCCAAAACGAAATTGATGAAGCTGCCGCGCAGGCGCTGATTGCAAACGGGGTGCTGGCAGTGGGCGAAGGCGCCAATATGCCCAGCACGCTACAGGCCACACAGGCGTTTTTGAACGCGGGCGTGCTGTTTGCACCGGCAAAGGCGGCAAATGCGGGCGGCGTTGCCACCAGCGGGCTGGAGATGAGCCAAAACAGCCTGCGCCTTTCATGGACCTTCGACGAGGTAGATGAAAAGCTACAAGAGATTATGACGGGTATCTTTCATAATGCCTATGCTGCAAGCCGGGCCTGCGGCTGCGAGGGTAACCTTGTGGTTGGGGCCAATGTGGCCGGCTTTGCCAAGGTGGCGGATGCCATGCTGGCGCAGGGTGTTGCCTACTAAAAAATAATTGTTGCGACAAGTTCTTACTACATGGGGTGGCACAGCTGTTTTAAATCTGGTATAATAAAACCCGCATACCGCAGGCAAAAAGCTTGAGTGGTATGCGGGTTATTGTAATTGTTGTGACAAAAAGGGGGCCCCATGCAGCTCAATTATACGGTATCTTTGGCTGACGATGGCGCCCGATTGTCCGATTTTTTGCGCCGCAGGGGGCTTACCTCAGGGCTGATCCGCGGCATCAAATATCAGGGTGGAGGCATGACGGCGGGCGGCAAGCCGATTCACACCAACGAACGGGTGAAAACAGGGCAAAAAATTTGCATTACCTTGCCACCAGAGCCCACAACTAGTGTGCCTCCAGAGCCGGTACCGTTAAAAATTGTTTACGAAGATGACTTTGCGATGGTGATTGATAAGCCGGCAGGGTTACTGGTGCACCCGTCTGCCCCCGGCAGCAATGGCACATTGGCAAACGGCTGGTGTGCACTGATGGAGCAGCGCGGTACTCCATGCCCATTTCGGCCGGTCAACCGCATTGACCGCAACACATCGGGGCTGGTGCTGGCGGCTAAAAACAGTTTTGCGGCAGCTTACCTAGCACAGCGGGTAAAAAAGACCTATTGGGCGGTTGCAGAAGGTACTTTGCCAATGGGCAAAGGGCAGATCGACTTGCCGATTGACCGGCAAGAGGGCAGTATTATCTGCCGCAAAGCGGGCGGCACAGGGCGTGCCAGCCTTACGGTATACGAAACCTTGGCGACAGCAGGGGGGCATACACTGTTGCGTGTGGTGCCGGTTACCGGGCGCACCCACCAGATACGGGTGCATTTTGCCGCGCTGGGGCACCCGCTTGCCGGGGATGATTTGTATGGTGGCAGCCACGTACTAATTGGCCGGCAGGCACTGCATGCGGGCAAAATGCAATTTGCCGGCCCGCCGGATGCAAAACTGGTTACTGTTTGTGCCGATTTGCCTGCGGATTTTTGCGCATTGGTTGCAGCCACAGGGCTGCCGCACCCCACAATAACATAAAAAAGCGCAGTGCGGCGGCAAGACCGTGAAAAAGCTGTGAAAAAAGTTACAAAAAGATTGCAGAACCCCTGTTTTTCGATATAATGAAATTATTATTGTATTTTTGTACCCTAAAATAAGGAATAGGGCGGCGCTTAGACCATGGAGTGAGGTGAAACGGGCTGAACCAGACAGAGTACCATATGCGCGCAAGGCAGAGCACGAGGAAATACACCCGTGGCCGTTGGGGCCGGCTGCGCAGATACGCATTTCAACTAAGGGCATTTTTAGGGCGGCTATTTTACCAAATAGGGGCCACTGCGGAATATGATATGGTGTTGTTTGGGCGCACCGCAAAACACGTAGCAAGGTTGATTGGCCTTTTCATTGCAACGCTTACAGCACCGCTTTTTCGGCAGTTGGGTTATGCGTTGCAAACGGCTTGGGCGGATTTGACGGCACCGTTGCGCCGGGTGCGCAGCGGCATGCGGCACATCCGCGAGATGGTTGCAGAGGAAAAGCGGCACGGCCCCAGCCACACAGCCACACTGATATGGCACTATTTCCGCAGTGGGGTGCGTGAATATGGGCACCTTGCCAAAAACTTGTTTTATTACCTGCTGCCTTTGGGGGCGGGCGTGGTATTTGTGTTTACGGTGACACAGGTTTTGCAAAACCCATTTGCCTTGCGGGTAGAATACAAAGGGCAACTGGTGGGGTATGTCGCACAAGAGGAAGTGTACGAGGAGGCTGCCCGCGCACTGCAAAACCAGCTGGTTTATACCGGGCAGGACCAAGAGTGGGAGATTACCCCCAGTTTCACAGTGGCAGCAGCCCACCCAGACGACCTTTCGGATAGCCAGACCCTGGTCAACTCGATTTTGCGCAGCTCCGGTGCGGAGATCACAGAGGCCATTGGCCTGTATGTGGGCAATGTGTTTTATGGTGCAACGACCGACGAAGATAGCCTGAAACAGGCAATTGAAGCCATTAAGGCCCCGTACTATACCCAGTATCCGGGCGCTGAAATTTCATTTGTTGAAGATGTAAACCTGAAAAAAGGCGTTTACCTGACTGAGAGCCTTGTAAATTACAGCAAGCTGGAAGAGTTGCTAACCAGCCAGGTGCAGGGCCAGCGCAGCTACACCATCCAGTCGGGTGATACCCCGTGGAAGATTGCGGGTGAAAACGATATTACGCTGGATGACCTGTATGCGCTGAACCCGGTGCTGGACAACGGTAACAACATGCCAATTGGGGAACAATTGGTCATTGGTCAAGCCGTACCGTTTTTGCAGGTCAAAGCAATTGTTACGAGTGTGGAGCGGGAGACAATCCCGTTTGATACCGAGACCGATTATGACACCAGCCTTGGGTTTGGCCAACAGCGTGTGGTGCGTGAGGGTGTAGAAGGCCAGAAAGACGTCACCTATCAGTCGGTTTATATCGGGGGGCAACTTGCCAGCAAGACCTCGATTGGCGACCCGGTAATTATCAGCCAGCCGGTTTCGGCACAGGTGAAGCAGGGCGTTTATATGACGAGTGATGGTGTCGTTATTAAACCGGGTAATGGGATTTTGATGTTCCCGATTGGCGCGGGTTACAAGGGCATGAGCCGCGGCTACAATGGCCCACTGCTGCCTGCCCATAACGGGCTGGACCTCAGAGGTTATGTTGGTACCCCCATTTATGCCGCGCAAAGCGGGCGGGTGATTTATGCCGGCCAGACGCGCGGTGGGTATGGTATTCATGTTATCATCGACCATGGTGGCGGGCTGCAAACTTTATATGGCCATTGCAGCGGGCTTGCAGTTTCATACGGTGAGGTGGTCAAGCAGGGCCAGTTAATTGCCTTCCTTGGCTCAACAGGCTGGTCTACCGGGCCGCACTGCCACTTTGAGGTGCGGGTCAACGGGGTTGCGCGCGACCCGATGAATTATCTTGGGTAACCAATAAATGGGAAATAAAACCATGAAAGTTTTGCGAAAACCTTGCCTCGCTTTTTAAAATGAGTATAATAAAATAAGTTACAAGCAGCAGCGGGCCGGTGACGGCCCGCGCTGTTGTTCTATCATGCAAACCCCTGCCGGTACCTTTTGCATTGTTTTTTACAAAAGGTGGCCAAGGGCGGTACCACTGGCTATGGCTGTGGTATCTGGGCGGTAAGCTGCGTCATTGGCGGCCCGCCACTGAAAAAGCGGTGCACTGCAATGGTGCTGCAAAAACAGGAGGTGCGGAACATGATACAAGCGGCAGGCCCCAAACACACATCGGCACCTGCTCGTCCGTTCAAAAACCGCTTTACCATCTGGGTGTGGCAAACCAAAGGGTTTCTGGGGCGGTTGTTTTATAAATTAGGTGAAGCAGCCGAATATGATTTGGTTCGGTTTGCCCGCGTCTTAAAGGCCATAGGTTTTGTATTTGTTGCACTGCTGGGGCACCCATTGGCACACCTTGGGCGCAGTATCCTGCAAGGGCTGCATACAATATGGGAGGACCTTACCGCGCCGTTTCGGCGGTTGCACCGAGGTGCGGCAAATGTGCGCACGCTGGTGGCCGATGAAAAGCAAAACGGTGTTTGGCATGCGGTGCGGCAGGGGCTGCGTTATTTTGGGCGCGGGGTGCGCCGTTATGCATACTTGGGGCGCAATTTGTTGTATTATCTGTTACCACTGGCTGCGGGCGGTGTGTTTGTTTTTACAGTCAGCACAACGCTGCAAAAAAACTTTACACTTGCAGTAAAGTATGATGGCCAGTTGGTGGGGTACGTCACGCAAGAAGCCACTTATGAAGAAGCTGCCCGTATGGTGCAAGACCAGATTGTCTATACTGGCGACGAGCAAAAGTGGCAACTGACCCCCAGCTTTACGATTGCAACTGCCGCAAAAGGCGAAGTGAGTGATACCCAAACACTGGCAAATGCGATTTTGGAAAATTCCGGTGCAGAGATTACGCAGGCGGTTGGGCTTTACGTGGATGATGTGTTTTATGGTGCCACGACACAGGGCGACCAGTTGGCTGCGGCAATTAATGCAATCAAAGCCCCCTATGAGGCCGAAAACCCGGATGGTCAGGTTGAATTTGTACAGAAGGTGGAGCAGCGCAGCGGCATTTACCTCACCCAAAGCGTGGTGGATTATGCCGAGCTGGAAAAATTGCTAAGCCAGGAAGTGCAGGGCCAGCGCACCTATACGATTGCGCCGGGCGATACCCCATGGAAAATTGCCGGGGAAAATGGCATTACGCTGGATGAATTGTATTCGCTAAACCCGATACTAGAAAATGGCAACAACATGCCCGTAGGGGAAGAACTGACCATTGGGCAGTCGGTGTCCTTCTTGCAGGTCAAGGTGGTCAAAACACAAACAGAACAACAGGCAATCCCGTATAAAACAGTAAAAACCAACGACAATTCGCTGGCCTTTGGTAAAACCAAGGTGACCCAGAAAGGTGTCGAAGGTACACAACAGGTCACCTACCAATATACCTACATAGATGGCAAGTTAGTGGAGAGGACGGCGGTGGGAGATGTCGTCATCCTGTCTGAACCGGTGGAAGAGCATGTTTCTGTCGGTACTTATGTGTCGTCCAGCGGCGTGAGCTTTGTGCCCAGCGGCGGTGGGTCGATGGCCTTCCCAATTGGCCCGGGCTTTAGTTATATGAGCCGTGGCTTTACCGGGGTCAGTGCGCATAACGGGCTGGATTTGTGCGGTGCATACGGCACGCCGATTTATGCGGCACAAAGCGGTGTCGTTACCTATGCCAGCGCCACCAGCGGCGGGTATGGTGTGCATGTAATTGTGGACCACGGTGGTGGGGTGCAAACGCTGTACGGCCACTGCAGCAGCCTTGCGGTCAGCGTGGGGCAGGTGGTTGGCCGGGGCCAGCTGATTGCCCATATGGGCAGTACTGGTAATTCGACCGGGAACCACTGCCATTTTGAGGTCATCATCAATGGCACCCGTGTAAACCCCGCACCGTACATTGGTATGGGTTAAGTTTTTAAATAGAAGTGCGGGCCGCAAAACCATCTTGGTTTTGCGGCCCGCTTTTTGTTGGGTAGCACTGCGCGGGCCAGCATAGGCACAGCCACCTCTCACGAAATTGTTACTTTTCATTGTCTGGCAAAGATGGTATAATAAGACAGGTTTTAGAACAAGAACGGCAAAATAGCCGAAAAAACGGAGAAATTACTTGCCTGAAAAAAGGGGAGTTTAGGATATTGAAGAAATTTGTGGTGAATGGTGGCCACCCATTGGTGGGTGAAGTTACCGTCAGCGGTGCTAAAAATGCGGCGGTTGCCATTTTGCCGGCAACTATTTTGGCTGCGGGCAAATGTGTCATTGAAAACTTGCCGAATATCAGTGATGTGGCAACCTCGGTAGAAATTCTGCACGAGATGGGCGCTACCATCCGGATGATTGACAAGTCGACGTTGGAGATTGATACTTCTCGCATTGTCGCAACCGACGTACCGGCCGAAATGAGCCGCCAAATGCGTGCGTCCTATTATTTTTTGGGGTCATTGCTGGGCAGGTTTGGCGCGGGGTGCGTTTCCATGCCGGGCGGCTGTAACCTTGGCACCCGCCCCATTGACCAGCACTTAAAAGCGTTCAGTGCGCTGGGGGCAAGCTATAACGTGGAGTACGGTATGATCCGTGTCAACGCAGACGGCCTCAAAGCAGAACATGTTTTCTTTGATACTGTTTCAGTTGGGGCAACCATCAATGCCATGCTGGCTGCGGTGCGGGCCGACGGGTTGACCGTGCTGGAAAACGTCGCCAAAGAGCCGCACATTGTTGATGTTGCAAACTTTTTGAACACGATGGGTGCCGATGTGCGCGGTGCCGGTACGGACGTGATTAAAATCCGCGGCGTGCAGGAGATGCATGGTTGCACCTATTCCATCATCCCAGACCAGATTGAAGCGGGCAGTTATATGGTGGCAGCCACCATTACCCGCGGCAATGTGTTGATTCGCAACATCATCCCAAAGCACCTTGAGCCGATTACCGCAAAGCTGGAAAAGGCGGGTGCCACCATTGAAGAATACGACGATTCGATGCGGGTGTTCTGTGTGGGTGACCTGGAACCGCTGAACATCAAAACAATGCCGCACCCCGGGTTTCCCACCGATATGCAACCGCTGATGGCGGTGCTGTTGAGCGTGGCCAAAGGGACCTCGATTATCACCGAGGGCATTTGGGAAAACCGCTTCCGCTATGTGGATGAACTGGTGCGCATGGGCGCAAATATTCAGGTTGACAGCCGCGTGGCGGTGATTGAAGGGGTGCCGGAATTGCAGCCGGCCCCGGTGCGTGCCACCGATTTGCGTGCGGGCGCGGCACTGGTCGTTGCGGCACTGGCGGCAAACGGCACCTCAGAGATTGAAGAGATTAGCCATATTGAGCGCGGGTATGAAGACCTCGTTGGTAAACTGCGCGGGTTGGGTGCCGACATCAAAAAAATCGAAATCCCCGAAGAGCGGCTGCGGCAGGCATTATAATACTGCGGGCCGCGGGGTAAAACAGCCATGACAGCCGGCCAGGCTTGCGGCATACCCGCATGCCGGCCGGTTTTTGTATCGTTGTACTGCAATAACAAGCAAAAAGGGGCGCCGCTATGGCAATTTTTCTATCATTGTATTCAGGCTCGTCTGGTAACTGTGCGCTGGTGGGCGAGCAGGGGCGGTACTTGTGTGTGGATATGGGTAAAAACTGCAAAACTACCCTTGCTGCACTGGCACAGGCGGATGTTGACCCGCAAGAGCTTGCGGGCATTTTGGTGACGCATGAGCATACCGACCACACCAAAGGCCTTGGGGTATTTTTAAAACGTTATCCTCTGCCGGTGTATGGCTCTGCCGGCACGCTGGATTACCTTGCACTGCACGGCATGGTACCGGCCGGGGCTGATTTGCGGCCACTGCGCGAAGGGGAAGAAGAAATAGAGGGCTTTGGCGTGCGCTCGTTTCATACCAGCCACGACGCTGCCGACTGCCGCGGATACCGCATTGCGCTGCCCTCTGGCCGTGTTGCGGCAATGGCAACCGACCTTGGCATCGTGACCGACGAGGTGCTGGGCGGGCTGCTGGGGGCTGACCTTGCGATACTGGAGGCAAATTACGACCCGGTGCGGCTGCGCACCGGCCCGTACCCCTATTATTTAAAGGCGCGGATTGCCTCACAGCAGGGGCATTTGTGCAACGAGGAAACGGGCGGGGCGCTGGTGCAACTGTTGGCAGAGGGGTGCGAACGGTTTGCACTGTGCCACCTGAGCCAGGAAAACAACACCCCGCAACTTGCGATGCAGGCGGTGACACAGGCGTTTATCGCTGCCGGTTCTATGCCAGGGCAGGACGGCCTGTTACAGGTGCTCTCGCGCAGCAGTGTCACCCCGGCCATTCATTTTTAAAGGGGGGCAACTATGCAGCGCGTGACATTGATCTGTGTGGGCAAGCTGGGGCAGGCTTTTTTGCAGCAGGGCTGTGATGAGTACACGAAACGGCTGTCTGCCCTTTGTAAGTTGCAACTGGTGGAGTTGCCGGAAGAGACAATCCACGAGAAAACTGCCAGTGACAAGGTAATCGAAAAAGCACTGGAAAAAGAGGGCGTGCGCATCCTTGCCGCACTGCCCAAGGGGGCGCCGCTGGTGGCGCTTTGCATTGAGGGCAAGCTGCTTAGCAGTGAACAGCTGGCCGCCTTTTTTGCCGACAGTGCCGTGGCGGGCGAGGGTGAAATTGCGTTTGTCATCGGCTCGTCGCACGGCCTTGCGAAAGAAGTAAAGCAGCGTGCGGCCCTGCAACTTTCGATGAGCCGCATGACCTTTCCCTACCAGTTGGCAAGGCTGTTGCTGTTAGAGCAAATCTACCGCGCGCTTTCCATCAACGCGGGGTCAAAATACCACAAATAACAAAGCACTGGCGTGGAGGTGATAAAATGGTGGGGCACACACGTTACAGCCCGGTGGCAAACTACCGGTACAACCGCAAAATTGACCTGCGGCAAACAGGCAAGCGCGAAGCAAGTGGCCTTGTGTTGCCGTTTGATGAACAGGGCTTTGTGCTGGACCAGCGGTTGCTTGGCGTTTACCGTATGGGCCGCGAGGCAGACACCGCCGCCTGTGGCTGCGGATGGGTGGCCTGCTATAATGCACTGCGCCTGTTGGGCCGGCCGCTGCCGCCGGCGTCGGTCATCAAGGCGATGGAGCACGACTTTGTGTTTGGCGGGCGCATGGGTACCCGCACAGCGGCTATCCCACTGTTTTTCATGCAACGCGGTTTTAAGGTCGAAGTACATGCCACATTGGATGCGGCACAGCGGGCAGCAGCAGGGGCAACCGCAAACATTATTTATTATCTCCGCGGGCGGCACCCCAGTGCCCATTTTGTTGCATTTACCGGCAAGGTGGGCGAAACTGCCGACGGGCAGCCCCTTTACCGGTTTTACAATTCGTTGTCGGTGCCGGTGCTGCCCTGCCGTGCCCCGGCGGGCGAAACAAGCCGCTGCTTTTGCGCAGGGGGCAACGCGGGGGATTTGCGTACCCTGCCGGGTGTACTTGCGCCGGAATACCCGTTATTTAAATTGGTATTTAGCATTTACCCGCAGTGAATGCGGTTTAAACAACGCGCGACCAACTAGGGTAAAAAATAACAGCGACATCGGGTTTTGGCTTTTATTTGCCGCACCTGGTGTCGCTGTTTTGCTATTGTTAAAAATGTCGTGAAAAGCTTAATTACTGTGCCAGTACTTGCGGTCTAAATTGCGGTACTGAATCGCTTCGCTCACATGGGCACTGTCAATCTGCTCGGCACCGTCAAGGTCCGCAATCGTGCGGCTGACCTTTAGCACCCGGTCGTACGCGCGGGCCGAAAGCCCCATTTTTTCAAAAGCCAGCCGCAACAGCCGGTCGGCTGCCGGGGTGGGGGTGCAGTACCGGCGCAACAGCTTTGGGGTTAGCTGTGCGTTGCAGCTGATGCCGGGGGCCGCATAGCGCTGTTGCCGGCGCCCGCGTGCGGCGGTCACCCTTGCCAAAATGGCACTGCTGGCTTCGCCCGCCTCCGTGCCCGCAAGGGCATCATAGTCCACCGGCGGCACCTCAACATGCAGGTCAATGCGGTCCAGCAGCGGGCCGGAGATGCGCTGCAAATACCGCTCAATAGCAAACGGGGTGCAGGTGCACGCGCGGGTGGGGTGCCCAAAATAGCCGCAGGGGCAGGGGTTCATTGCCGCCACCAACATTAGCCTACTGGGGAAGGTGGAGCTTGCCGCCACCCGGCTGATGGTCACCTTGCCATCCTCAATGGGCTGGCGCAAAATTTCCAGTGCGTCGCGCCGAAACTCCGGCAGCTCGTCTAAAAACAGCACCCCGTTATGTGCTAAGCTCACTTCACCCGGGCGCGGGGTGCTGCCGCCGCCCGCAAGGCCCATGGTAGAGACCGAATGGTGCGGGCTGCGAAACGGGCGCTCGTGCATTAAGCCGGTACCGCGCGGCAGCTGCCCGGCAATGGAATAAATTTCGGTAATTTCAATGGCTTCCTCCCGCGTCAGCGGCGGCAAAATAGAGGGCAGGCGCTTTGCCAGCATTGATTTGCCGGTGCCCGGCGGGCCAATTAGCAGCGCATTGTGGTGGCCGGCTGCTGCAATTTCCAGCGCACGGCGCGCCTCCGGCTGGCCGCGCACATCGGCAAAATCCGGCCCGGCGGGGGCAAACAGGGCGGCAAAAGGTTGAGGCTGTGTTGTGTCAAGCTTGCTTTCACCCCGCAAATGGGCGGCAAGCTGGGCAACGCAAGAAACGCCGTAAACGGCAAGGTCCTCCACCACCGCAGCTTCGGCGGCGTTATCCGCCGGCACAAACAGCGCTTTAATGCCGTTTGCCCGCGCCGCTAACGCCATGGGCAACACCCCGTTGATGCTGCGCACCGCACCGTCCAGTGAAAGCTCGCCCAAAAACGCGCAGTCTGCCGCCGGGGCAGGCAGTTGGCCCGCCGCCGCCAAAATGGAAAGCAGTACCGGCAAATCGTAAATGGGGCCTGTCTTTTTAATGTCCGCCGGGGCAAGGTTGACCGTGATGCGGCTGACCGGGTAGGTGAACCCGGTGTTTTTTAGCGCACTGCGCACCCGGTCTTTTGCCTCTTTGACCGCGTTGTCGGGCAGGCCCACCAGCTCAAAAGTGGGCAGCCCGCCCGAAAGGTCGGCTTCGACAGTCACGACAAAGCCGTCCAGCGCAAAACACCCAAGGCTTGTGATTTTTGCATACAATAGTGTGGCCCCCTTGTACCGGTATAAAATGGTTTACCCCTATGATACCGGGCCAGGTGCCGGAATGCAAGCCCGTTTTACTTACAAAGCGGCCAGTAGCAATGCTGTAAAGAGGCGGGTTTTTTCTGTTTTTTTTAAAGTTTAATTCAAAATTCTGTAAAAAAAGCACAATCAAATGCCATTTCGGTCAACATTTCTTAACGTAACTGAAACTTTACTCTTTTAGTCGAAAGGATTATAATAGAATGGTCAGAGAAGGGCACAGGCCCGCCACGGGCAGCCCCCACGCGCCGCAAAAATGGCGCAAAATAGAAAGCAGGCAGGTGCATAACATGGTGATGGAAGAATACAGCCGCTGGCTCAAACGTGCAACGGAAGATGAAGACCTGATTCCTGAACTGCGCTCGATTGAGGGAAAAGAAGAAGAGATTCGCGACCGGTTTGCGGTCAGTTTGGAGTTTGGTACCGCGGGGTTGCGGGGTGTGATTGGTGCTGGTACCAACCGCATGAACATCTACACCGTTCGCCAGACAACGCAGGGCCTTGCGGCGTATTTGAAAAAACAAAAAAAACACGCGCGGGTAGCTATTTCGTATGACAGCCGCAACAAAAGTAAGCTGTTTGCCCGTACGGCGGCCGAGGTGCTGGCTGCCAACGGCATTAAGGCGTACATTTACAAAACACTGATGCCCACCCCCATGCTGTCGTATGCGGTGCGCAAGCTAAAATGCGATGCCGGTATTATGGTCACGGCCAGCCACAACCCCGCAAAGTACAACGGGTACAAGGCATATGGCCCGGACGGCTGCCAGATGACCAATGAGGCTGCCGACGCCGTATATGCTGAAATTGGCCGTACCGACCTGTTTAGTGATGTGCGTACGATGGAGTTTGACAAAGGCATACAAGAGGGAATTATTGAATACATCTCCAGTGAGGTGGTCGAGCGGTATTACACCCGTGTGCGCGAGATGAGCGTGCGCCCCGGTGTGTGCCGTGGCACCGGTTTGAAGCTGGTGTATACCCCGTTAAACGGTACGGGCAACCTGCCGGTGCGCCGCATTCTGGCGGATATCGGCATCGACGACATCACCGTGGTGCCCGAGCAGGAACAGCCGGACGGCAACTTTACCACCTGCCCGTACCCTAACCCCGAAATTCGCGAAGCGCTGCAACTTGGCCTTGACCTTGCCAAAAAGACGGGTGCCGACCTGTTGCTTGCCACCGACCCGGATGCCGACCGCGTGGGCATTGCGGTCAAAGACGGTGCCGACTACCTGCTTTTGACCGGCAACGAAGTGGGTGTGTTGCTGCTGGACTACATCTGCAAAGGCCGTATTCAGGCAGGCACCATGCCCAAAGACCCCGTGTATGTGCGCAGCATCGTTACCACCTCGCTGGCAGATAAAGTGGCAGAAAGCTATGGTGTTTCCACGGTAAAGGTACTCACCGGCTTCAAGTATATCGGCGAGACGATTTTGCGCCTGGCAGAAAAGGGCGAACAGGACCGTTTTCTGTTTGGGTTTGAAGAGAGCTACGGTTACCTTGCGGGCAGTTATGTGCGCGACAAAGACGCCGTGGTTGCCAGCATGTTGATTTGCGAAATGGCATCTTATTATGTGGCAAACGGCTCGTCGCTGAAAGCGGAGCTGGAGCGCATTTATAAAACATTTGGCACTTATCTGCACAAGGTGGATTCGTTTGAGTTCGACGGCCTTGCCGGGATGGACCAAATGAAACAGATTATGGAAAACCTGCGTGCCGAAGCACCCACGGAAATTGCCGGGTACAAGGTCGTGGTGGCAGAGGACTACGAGACCCGTGCCAGTCTGGACATGGCGACCGGCGAAAAGACCCCCATCGAGCTGCCGCGCGCCAATGTGCTGATCTACCACCTGCAAGGCGGCGTCAGTGTAATCGTGCGCCCGTCCGGCACCGAGCCGAAGATTAAAGTTTATTATTCGGTGCCCGCGGCAACGCGCGCAGAGGCCGCGCAACA
>JAQVCK010000060.1:0-3718 GCA_028689835.1 Pygmaiobacter sp.
CAATCTGTCTCCGGTCATTCTCGCTTTTTTGGTTCAACATCTTTCATCACCTGTTTCTATTTTACCATTCCTTGTGCATTAAAAAAAGACAAAGCACCACCTTCTGGCACTTTGTCTTCAGACTGAAGCGCCCTTAACGGGCGCTTTCGCTTAGTTGCTCAGATTGCGGACACATTGACAGCACGCAGCTTGTCACTGTTTTTCGGGTCCGGCTCAACCTCAAAAGAAACCTTCTGGCCTTCTGCCAAGGTCTTAAAGCCATCAGCAACAATCGCCGAGAAGTGCACGAACACATCGCCGCTGCCATCCTCATCAGAAATAAAGCCGAAGCCTTTCTGCTCGTTGAACCATTTTACAGTACCGGTATGCATAGTTTGCCTCCAAAAAAGATTTTCGCTTCTGCCGTACAAAATAAAAATCACGCACGGTGTAAATCATCAGTAGAACAACGACTTACACTGCACGTGACGTCAATTGGTACATTCAGAATACATGCTTAGTATAGCACATCCTCACGAAAAGTACAACTGGTGGGGAAAATTTTTTCACTCTCTCGTTCATTTTGTAAAAACACTGCACGCTCTCTGCCTTTTTGCCCGCGTTTGCCATGTGTTTCTGCTTTGCTACGCTTTTCATTTTACCGTTTATACAGTACAATGGCAATAGAATTTATTTTCTTTTTAGGAGGTGGCAAGCGTTGACTGTCGAACAGATGCGTTCCTTTATTATAAAATTTGTCTATTACACCTTACTCATTGTGCTTGCTTACTGCATTTTAAAATTCGTTGTTCCCTTTTTTATGCCTTTTTTACTTGCGTTTCTCATTGCCATGTTGCTTAAATCCCCAACCGACCGCCTTTCCCGTCGTTTTAAATTACGCCGCAGTGCTGTTGCAGTGCTGTTGCTCATTTTATTCTACGCACTCGTCATTGCTTTATTTATCCTGCTCGGCGCAAAACTTGGTTCTGCCGCTACCGATGGCTTTAAGGCACTCCCCTCTTTTTATTCCTCCACCATCGAGCCGGCGCTTTATCAAGTTCAGTCGTGGCTTGGCGGCTTTATCCAGCGGCTAGACCCAGCACTTCAATCTATGCTCACTTCGCTCAATCAAAACATTGTCACCTCTCTAGGCAGTGCCGTCAGCAGTGTTTCCAGCAGTGCGGTGTCTTCCCTCACTGGTTTTGCCTCCCATGTGCCGTCCTTCTTTGTCAAATCTCTGCTCATGATCATCGCCAGCTTTTTCTTTGTGGTCGATTACTATAAAGTCACCAGCTTTCTCGCAAACCTTTTACCGCCCAAAGGCAAAGCCATGCTGTTTCGCATCAAGCGCAATGGGGTCGATACCATGCTTAAATTTGCCCGCGCTTATGCCATCTTACTTACGATTACTTTTATCGAGCTCTCTATCGGGCTTTCTATTCTAGGGGTAAAAGGTGCCATTCTTGTCGCACTGGGCACGGCACTGGTTGATATTCTTCCTATTCTCGGCACCGGCACCATCCTCATTCCTTGGGCACTTTATCAGCTCTTTTCCGGTAACTTCTTTCTCGGGTTTGGCCTTGCCATTCTCTATGGCATCATTACGGTAGTGCGCCAGGTTCTCGAGCCGCGCATCGTCGGCGGTCAAATTGGTCTATATCCTCTGCTCACACTAATCTGCATGTTTATCGGGGCACAGCTGTTCGGCTTCTGGGGTATGTTCGCACTTCCCATCGGCCTTACCATCTATCTGCAGCTCTGGCGCGAAGAGCATCCAGCCGCAACAACTACGCAATCTGCAACCGGTCACCCCGTTGACACGCCTCCCAACGACGGCCCGCAAAACTAATCACCTTATTTTTCATTTTACCCCGTGTCTGGCCTTCTGCCGCACGGGGCTTCTTTTTATCCGTTTAGGGGCGTTCGTCTTTTGCCCATTTTACTGCATTCTATTTTTATTTGTCGTTACTTGCCCATCCAATTTTTTGTTTTCTTTGTGCGTCAAAACCCTGCATTTATCCCCCGTACACCTTCCGCCTGTTTTCTTAACACCACTTATTTGCCGGTTACGCCGCTTCCCGTTATTTTCACCTTTATTTTTATTTCAACAAAAAAAGTCGCCGGTCCCCTGCCATTCAGGGGGGGTACTTCAAATCTCACCTGTGCAGCTTGCTTTTCTACGAAACCACCCCTCTTACTTGGGGGCTTTTACCGCCAAGTAAGAGGGGTGGTTTCATCTGCTGTCTTTCTATTTGGGGTTTCTCTTTGGTTCTCTGCGCCCTGTTATTAAACCCCACCATTCATAGAATGTATCTCCTCTGAAGTTCCAGGCAGGCACCACGGCACAATGTGAAACCGGTCGCGCCCCGCCGCTTTTGCGCGGTATAGCGCGCGGTCAGCCCTCTCATATAAAAGGTCGTATTCTGCGCCTGGGCCCGCTACGGCGGCCCCAATACTTACCGAAAGGTGCAACCCATCGCCACTCAGTGCCCGGATACGGCGGCACAACCTCCCACAACGTTCCGCCAGCGCTACCATTTCCTGTACGCCGCGCATATAAATCAAAAATTCATCGCCGCCTGGCCTGCCAATCACATCACCGGGTCTAAAGTTTTCGCGCAACACTTCTGCCACCTGTGTCAACACTTTATCGCCGCGCATATGCCCGTACCCGTCGTTTACCTCTTTAAAAAAGTCAATGTCCATCAAAATTAAGGCGCCCTGTTCTTCGCCTTCCAGCTGTTGAATCAAATGCTCTATCTGCACGCGGGTCGATGCGTTGTTCAGCAGGCCGGTCAAGCTGTCTCGCTGCGCCTTCTTTTCCAACTCTTCGCGTTCTTTTTTCTGTTGGTCAATATTGGCAATGCGCCCAATGGTGTAAACCGGTAATCCATTTTCATTTAGCTCTGTGCACATCGCAATCTGCAGCCAACACTGGTGGCCGCCAAACGGCAATAAAACCTCATGCACCCCTGTTTGTTTTCTACGCAAAAAGTCTGCAAGCAGGTGGGCAAACGGCACCTGCCCGTTGGTACTTACCTGTGAGTAAACCTTTCTCTGGTTAGGTTCTCCTTTTTCAGCAGATGGTTCAAACACAATCAGCTGGTCGGCAGCGTACTCATATTCAAAAAAGTACAGGTTCATCAGCTCATAGATCTGCCAATGTTTTTTTACCTCTACCTGCAGCTGTTTTGCAGTTTCGTTGTGTTTACGCAATAAAAAAAGCAATATAAACACAACCACCAGCAATACCAAGGCAGCCACAAAAAGAGTCTGGTCCGCTGTCGTACTCATTCTCTCAGGGGGGTCACCGCCAGTTGCAACAATCTTTGGCAGCAAAACCATATTCCACACTCTGTTTTTTGTCAGTATCTGGGCATCAAGCAAACGCTGTAAAAAAACAAAAAGCAGACGGATACCAAAAGCGTGGGTCACTCTCGAATCATCCCTTCTGCATTAGATTCCCAAATCAACACAATTTCTCACGGTATATTTTCTTTTATTGTATCAAATGGGTCACACTAGTTCAAGGCGGATCGACAAAATTCTCCTTATTTTCTATGTTTTGTTACTTTTTTATGGTAAAAATAACCATACATTATTGCAATTCGCTCAAACCCGCATCATACCAACGTTTTTTCGACATATTTTTCACCGCTCTTTTTGTAGCACACTCTCTATCACCCTGTCAAATTTGTAATTTTTCAAGGCCATTTCTTGCGCTGTTTTTTGCTTTTGT
>JAQVCK010000060.1:3818-13634 GCA_028689835.1 Pygmaiobacter sp.
CTTTTGTCACTTTGGTTATTTTGGCAACGGTTCTGTGCCGCTCCAGTCAAACTTAGTTCTTGTTCCGTTCTGTTGCTTACTTTGCAGCCTTGCTCGAAGAAGCGGCAGCCTCGCTCGAAGAAGCGGCAGCCTTGCTCGAAGAAGCAGCAGCCTTGCTCGAAGAAGCTTCGCTCGAAGCAGCTTCACTGCTTGCAGCTTTGCTGGAAGAAGCGACAGCCTTGCTCGAAGAAGCAGGGGCCGCAACAGAGGACGAAGCTGCCTTAGAAGAAGCAGCGGTGCTGGAAGCAGCAGTGCTACCACAAGCAACCATCGACAGAGCCATAACACATGCCAGAGCAATTACCATAATTTTTTTCATTTTCTCTCACCTCGCCGCATATGATACCCCCCCATTGTGAAGTATTTGTGACAAATCAGTTGCAACATAATTACATAATATTTTTTTGTTTTTATTCTCTGTTTTTTTGCTGTTTACAGCTGTTTTATTTAATATTTCTGCGTTTTTTCTTTATATTTCTTATATTTCTCTTGTTTTCTCTTTATTTTATCAAATCTCTTTACTCTTTTATGGTTTTCTTGATGTAACATTACTATATGTAGTAATTCTTTGTTTTTTCAATCTTTGTGTATTTTATACTGTTTGCTTATCACTTGTGACGTTTTTTCGTATGTACTGTGAATTTGCACCATATTCCCTATTTTCCCCTTTTTGTCCTTGCTTGAAAATGGACCAGTTTTTCCTTCACTGTTATAAAAAAAGCGGAGAGGCAAACACCTCTCCGCTTTATTATTTCAAGAGCCCCGCTCTGTCGTCTGCGGCCAAGTTAAAACCCGTCTCTCATGACAGGTGGGTGCCCTGCCTGCGGGTTCACGCTCCCTTCTTCCTGCAATGCAGGGAGGTCTGCAATCCGCCGCCGGACAAAAAGCTCCCATTTAACTTAACTTGTCGGATTATAAAAGGCTGCATCAAATCGCGCAGCGCAGGGTACCGTCAACCGACGAAAGGCTAAGAGGGCATTCCCTCTTTATTATCCTCTACGTCATACAGTTCCGACAGGCGGCGCGCAAATACCTCACCAACATTGTAAAACTCTTCGTCATCGTCCACGATGTCGAGAAATTCTTCGCCATTCTCTTCGCCAACCCGCATAATAATCAGGTCGGCATCTTCGGCCAGCGCCGCTTCGGCTTCTTCTTCTGTTTCAATATAAGGTACTACCGCAAGGTAACGTGCCCCTTCGTAGTCTACTGCATCAATTACTTCAAACACATGCTCCTTGCCGGCTTCATCTTCCAGCGTCAGGATATCGGGCGTATTGTCTTCCATGGTGTTCCGCCTTTCAGGGCGTACAGCGTTATAGTTTCCCTACGCTGTCGCGTCTTTGTCTCAATAAAAGGATAGACTAAACGTTGTTTTCTGTCAAGTGGCAAGCTGTTCAATTTTCTCTTTGCATTTTCTGCATGCCTGCAAAACAATTCTCTCACAAAATTTAACACAGTGTTCACGATTTAAAAATGACCTTATACTATAATTACAATTGATTGTAAACGGTGGCAACGGCTACGGGACGCCGTCGCCCCGCCAGCAGGAGGCGGTCTTTTGTTCAAAAAAACAATTTCATTCTTTGTTGTCTCGTTGTTTGCAGCGGGGCTGATGATCGGCTGCGGCGCCGCTTCGTCCCGTCCTTCCCCATTTAAAAGTAACGAGCTTCAATTCACATCTCCACAAAACGGCGATACCATTGCTATTTTTGACACTAGCATGGGTACTTTTCGGGCGGTTTTATTCCCCGCTCTTGCCCCCCTTGCAGTCGAAAATTTCGTCACCCTTGCAAAACAGGGGTACTACGATGGCATCCTGTTCCATCACGTTGTCAAAGACTTTGTCATTCAAGGTGGGGACCCCACTGCCACCGGTGGTGGTGGTGAAAGTATTTGGGGCAACCCGTTTGCAGACGAATTCACCGACAGTCTGCACAACTATACCGGCGCTCTATCTATGGCAAACTCTGGCGAAAACACCAACACCAGTCAGTTTTTCATTGTCGATGCACCTGCGGACTCTGTCTCTGCCGCGCTTGCGGGTCAGATGAAAACCGGCGGCTACCGGCAGGAGGTCATTGATGCCTACCGTGCCGTGGGTGGTGCACCTTACCTCGATGGCAAACACACTGTGTTTGGTCAGATTTACAGCGGTATGGATGTCATCGACAAAATTGCTTCGGTTGCTGTCGATGAAAAAACAGATCGTCCTAAAAAGGACATCGTCATTGAGAGTATTTCCATCGATACCTACCAGCAAGACACATCTTCTTCCAACTAATTTTTGTCCCGTAAAAGCCCCGGATTTCCCGGGGCTTTTTCTGTACAAATTTTCCGCTGCATGGTAAAATGAGTTGTAAACTAATTTGGTTTTTATTTGCCGCATTTTATCCAAAAGGAGGTGCTGTGTCTGAAACGTTTTTTAAAAATTATCACCAGCCGCAGCTTCCTTTTTTCTGTGCTTGCGCTCATTCAAATCGGGCTCTTCTTTTTCCTCATCTGGCAATTCAGTAACATCGGCCCCTACACCTATGCCATGATGATTATTCTCAGCGTCCTAGTGCTGGTCTTTGTGTTTGAAAAAGACGATCTCAACCCCTCTTATAAAGTCATGTGGATTATCATCACCGTGTTGCTGCCTATCACCGGCGCTGTGATGTATCTTTTGTGGGGCGGGCAAAAGCTGCGCCCCAAAATCGCAAAGCGGTTTTCGCAAATCGAGCGTCAGGCCGATTCCTCTATGATTCCACAACCGTTATTACTCGAAGTCCTAGACAAGGTGGATCCTACCCTTTCACGGCAGGCAGAATATCTCTATTCTCGTGCCGCAGCCCCACTTTATAGCGAAACCGAATGTCGCTATTTTAAAAGCGGCGAAGACTTTTTTGAAACTTTCCTGCCTGAGCTCGAGCAGGCACAGCACTGTATTTTCATGGAGTATTTTATCATCGAACCCGGCATCATGTGGGACCGCACTCTCGCGGTGTTGCGGCGCAAAGCGGCAGAGGGGGTCGATGTCCGCATCGTATGGGATGGCTTTGGCAGCTTATTTACCCTGCCGGAAGGGTACGAGCAGACCCTGCGCTCCTATGGCATCGAGGCCGGCATTTTTAACCCCATTCGCGTAACAGCCCATATCAGCCAATATATTTTTCTCAATCACCGCGATCACCGCAAGATCTGTGTCATTGATGGCGAGGTCGGGTTCACCGGCGGGCTCAATTTTGCAGACGAATACATCAATCGCAAAGAGCGTTTCGGCTACTGGAAAGATACCGCCTTCATGCTGCGTGGCCCGGCGGTCTATTCCCTCACCGCAACCTTTCTTAAAATCTGGAGCTTTGTCGACAACTCCACCCCCAACTACGCCTCGTACCTGCCCACCCGCCATTATGTCACCGACGGGTTTGTGCAGCCCTATGCCGATACCCCGCTCGACAATGAAAACGTCTCTGCCTGCGCTTACCTCAATATCATCAATCGCGCGCAGCGCTATGTCTATATCGCAACGCCTTATCTTGTCATTGATTACGAGCTGCAATCCGCCCTTTCCCTTGCGGCAAAAAGTGGGGTAGATGTGCGCATCATCACCCCCGGCATCCCAGACAAGCCCTATGTCTACGTTCTCACCCGCAGCTATTACCGTCAGCTGTTGCAAGCCGGTGTGCGCATTTTCGAGTACACCCCCGGCTTTCTTCACGCCAAAATGTATGTCAGCGATGATTCTGTCGCCGTTGTGGGCAGCGCCAACATGGATTTTCGCAGCCTCTATTTGCATTTTGAAAACTGCTGTGCCTTTTATGGTGGTGCCATCATCAACGATGTGCGTAACGATATTCTGCATTGTTGCGATGTCGGGCGTGAAATCACACTCGATGAAGTCAAGGCGCTTCCTTGGTACCGGCGGCTCTTACAAATTGTATTTCGCTTTTTTGCCCCGTTCATGTAGCGGCTGGCAGTTCTACCTGAAAGGGGTCTTCAGATGAAAACACTTCTCGTCATTGATGGTCAGGGCGGCGGGTTTGGCCGTGCGCTCATTGAACGTCTGCGCGAGGAAAAGCTCCCGCTGCATATCCACGCTGTCGGCACCAACGCACTGGCCACCGGCAGCATGATTAAAGCAGGGGCAGATACCGGGGCCACAGGTGAAAACGCTGTCGTCGTGGGCTGTCGCCGCACCGACCTCATTGCTGGGCCACTGGGTATTGTCATGGCAAACAGCATGTTTGGCGAATTTTCCCCTGCCATGGCCGCCGCGGTGGCTGAAAGCAGTGCCTCACGGGTGCTCATTCCGGTCAACCGCTGTGACACCTATGTCGCGGGCGCAACCGACCTCTCGTTCGGGCAAAGCCTTGCCAAGGCGGTCGAACTCATTTCCTCACTCGTGTTGGGTGGCGAGGTCTGACACCTCCATCCACAGCATCCTAAACTATAAAAAAACCCGGCAGATACAATTTGTTTTGTACCTGCCGGTTTTTTTATAGTTTTTACTCGCTGTCTATTCGCCTTTGGCCCATTTACCCCCCTTAGGGTTCATTGCGGCAAAGGCAGCCATTACCATAGGCCTTTATTCTGCATCAACCTTTGCAAGTGCATCAATGTGCTGCTTTGTCAGGCGGTACACCGTCCACTCGTCCATCGCCTTTGCCCCCAGCGATTTATAAAACCCAATCGACGGGCTGTTCCAGTCAAGACACCACCACTCAAACCGCTTGCAACCTTCCTTTTGGGCAATGGTCGCCAGTGCTTCAAACAGTGCCTTACCATATCCCTTTTTGCGGTATTCCGGCCGGATAAACAAATCCTCCAAATATAGCCCCTCATGCCCCAAAAAGGTGGAAAAGTTATAAAAGTACAGTGCAAAACCTACCGGCTGGCCATCCTCTTCTGCAATCAGTGCGTGGGCCCTCCCACGCACAAACATCGCCTGCCGCAGGTCCTCCTCGGTCGCCTGCACCTCGTGTTCCATCTCTTCATACCGCGCCAGTGCGCGGATAAATTCCAGCAGTAGCGCGGTATCGCTTTCCTGTGCCTGTCGTATTGTAAAGTTTGCCATCAAGTATTCCTTTCGCCAGTTCTCTTCCCATTTGCAAGCTTCTTGGTTTATCAAAGGCTCAGCTGCCTTGTTCTTCTCTTTTCTTTTTGTTCTCCCGAAACGCAAGGTATCCCTCTAAAATCACAGTTGCCGCCACCGCATCCAGCACCTGCTTGCGCTTTTTGCCATAAGTTTTGTTTTCCGACAAAATGCCCGCCGCACTTACCGTGCTGCGGCGCTCGTCCCACAGCTCAATGGGCTGGGGCAAAATATTGCCCAATATCCCCGCCAGTTTGCGTGTTTTAGCCGCACGCGGCCCCTCAGTGCCATCCATATTCAGCGGCAGCCCAATCACCAGCATCTCCGCCTCATATTCCTTCACGGCATACACGATTTTTTCCGCCACCTTGGCCATCGACTTTTCTTCAATAATTCCAATGGGGGACGCCAAAAACTCGGTGCGGTCGCAAAGTGCAAGCCCGGTACGGGCATCGCCATAATCCACTGCCATAATCTTCATGGGGGCAGCCTCCTCTGTTTTCATGCTCATTTACCGGCAACCCGGCACAGGGCCGCACAGGCGGTTGCCCGGCGCTCAAATGGCTTTGCCTTTTATTATACCATGCAAACCGGCGCAAAAAAAGCCCCGCTGGGCCGCAACTGCTTGCAGGTCCACGGGGCTCGTTTTTACAGCAATGTTGCAATGCGCTGTTTTAAATCCAATATTTTCTGCTCAATCAGCTTTGCCGTTGCAACAAAGGCTTCATCGCTCTGGCCGGTCGGGTCGTCCAGCCCCCAGTCCTCACGGTAACGGCAGGGCAAAAACGGGCATTCCACATTACAGCCCATCGTCACCACAATGTCAACGGGGGGTATTTCCTCCAGCTTTTTTGAATATTGGGTCTTTTCCATATCAATGCCGTACAACTCTTTCATCACGCGCACAGCATCCTGGTTAATCTGCGGTTTCGTGTGTGTCCCCGCCGAATAGCTCTCAAAGGCATCCGCAGCAAGTTGCTTGCCCAGTGCCTCTGCCATCTGGCTGCGGCACGAATTGTGCACACAAATAAACGCTACTTTGGGCAGCATGTGCAGCCCCCTTTCTCCGGCTCATCCTGTGGCCGGCGTCGTTCCATTAGTACGGTGCTTCGCCAAGTCCCATATTGGTCCTTTGCAATGCGCTCCCGGTATCCCACCATGCGAAATCCACACTTTTCATGCAGGTGAATACTCGCTTCATTGTCTTGCATAATGCCGGACTGTAAGGTCCACAGCCCTTCGCTTTGTGCCTGTTGCCAAATTGTCTCCAGCAGCAGGGTACCTACACCTTGTCCGCGGGCCGCAGCAGCAATGTAAACACTCACTTCTGCCACACCGCCGTAGACACACCGGCCGGACACCGGCGAAAGCGCGGCCCAGCCAATCACCTCACCGCCCTGCTGTGCCACCAGCCGGCAGCCCGCCAGGTGGGCCTTATCCCACTGCACATACTCCGGGCAGCGCGTCTCAAAGGTCGCCTTGTTGGTCGCAATGCCCTCGGCGTAAATTCTCGTCACCGCGTTCCAGTCGTCCGGCTGCATTTCTCTCACACGGATGCCCATTTTATGCACCCTGCCTTGCCTTTTTCAGCAGTTCCAGCGCCTCGCCCTTGCTCAGCACTCTGCCGCTGCTCACTACTTTGCCGTCAATCATCAGTGCCGGGGTCGTCATCACACCCGCCGCCGCAATCTCAGTAAAATCGGTCACATGGCCCACCGCTTCCTTCAACCCAAGCGCATCCATGGCCTGCCGCACTGCGGCTTCCAGTTGGTTGCATTTTGCGCAGCCGCCACCCAACACCAAAATAGTGGCATTCTGCTCATCCTGCTCCGTTTTGCTCTCGCAAGCACCACCACACTCGCAGGGTGCAGCCACTTCCTCTTTCTTCTTCTTTCCAAACAGTCCCATCGTCTACTCCTCCTTATATAAATAAAAAGCTGATTGCATTAAATAAGTACCCCACCAGTATAATACCAACCGTGCAAATTGCAATAAACAGGCCCAGCAATTTGGGTTTCACCGCCTTGCGCAGCATCACCAGCGAGGGCAGGCTCAACGTCGTCACCGCCATCATAAAGCTCAGCACGGTGCCCAGTTGGGCCCCTTTGTACAACAGCGCTTCCGCTACCGGTATCGTGCCAAAAATGTCTGCATACATCGGCACGCCAATCATTGTGGCAAGCACCACCCCAAGCGGGTTGTGGCTGCCCAGTACCATTTCTACCCACGCTTCCGGGATCCAGTTATGGATCACCGCACCAATGCCAACGCCCACCAAGATATATAAGAACACTTTTTTCAGGGTGCCTTTTACCTGCTCTGCCGCATAGCGTACTCGGTCGCGCTGGGTCAGCGTCGGGGCATCAATGTCCACTTGCCCTGCTTTGCGGATAAACTCTTCCACCTGATCTTCCATCTTCAGCTTTTCAATCAACGTGCCGCCTGCTACGGCAACCACCAGCCCCAGCAACACATACACCACCGCGACCTTTGCACCAAAAATGCTCATCAGCAGCACCAAACTGCCAAGGTCCACCATTGGCGAGGAGATCAAAAACGAAAACGTCACACCCAGTGGCAACCCCGCACTGGTAAAGCCCATAAACAGTGGGATCGACGAGCACGAACAAAAAGGGGTCACCGTGCCCAACAGCGCAGCCATACAGTTTGCACCCAGCCCGTGAAACCGCGACATAATCTTCTTGCTGCGCTCGGGTGGGAAATAGCTCTGGATATACGAAATCAAAAAAATCAAACAACACAGTAAAATCGTAATTTTCAGCACGTCATAAAAAAAGAACTGCACACTGCCGCCCAACCGTGTCTGGGTATCCAGCCCTATGCGGTCAAGCAGCCCCCCAATTGCGGCATTCAGCCACTTCATGCCCAAAATCTGGTCTTGGATGAAACTCCAAATCACCTGCATTCACACTCCCCGTTTTTCTTGTCACACGACAGCCCGCCAATAAACGCCTGAAACGCCGCCAGCGTCTCACAGTTCAGCGAGTAATGTGACCATTTGCCCTCACGGCGCACTTCCACCAGCCCGCAGTCACACAGTGTTTTCATGTGGTGTGACAGCGTCGGCTGGGTAATTTCAAAGCGTTCCAGCAAGTTGCAGGCACATTTCTCCCCTTCCGACAGCATTTTTACAATCTGCAGTCGGTTCGAATCCCCCAGTGCCTTGCAAATCAGCGCAACATCAATCGAATTCATGGCGCCCTCCTTATATAGATGTTTGTCTATTTGATGTTATACCACTCACATTGATGTTTGTCAATGTATATTTTTGAAATTCTGTTTCTTTTACTTTTGTCTCTCGGCCCTGTCTGTTTTTTAACTTCTTAAAATCACCCTCGCTGTCAGCTATCTTTGGGCTGCAAAGCCTTTGTTTTTTTCTTTAAACTTTTGGTGTTTTTTATAATCTTACACCTACTAAAATCTCTTTCTATCCTTCTACTTATCAAAACAAATAACTCTTGTCGCACATCGTCCCTGTTTCGCTTTCCGCTTGTAAAATAATCTCATACTCTGCTAATTTTTACTGCTTTCTTTCCTAAAAAAAAAGACAGGCAACCCCTGTCTTTCAAATTGTTCTGCGTTATTAAAAAAAGAGCTCCGTTTTTTGCAGAGCTCTTTTGGGCCTATAAACAAATTGCTAAAACTATTTATGCAAAAAGCACTCTGCTTTATATTTATCCAAACGGCGTTCGCATCGCTTGTCTTCATTTTTGCAATGAAGTTTATGTCAATAATGCCACTGCCAGTGAAAGCGCTAGCACTATTTTTGCTTCGTGTTGCCCCTAAGCACCTTACATTTCAAAATCATTTTCCACCGTTAATGCGTATCTGTTGGGTCGAAACAAATACCACCAAGTAAAAAATACCAAAAGAGCAAAAGGGCTAGTAGGTTAGAATAGTCCCCAGTGAAAGTGAGAAAACTGTTTAAATTTAGTACCATAAATAAAAGTATTATTGCCGCAACAATCACATTCTCCACCGAAAAGGTAACCTTTTTTTCTTTCTTTTCCCACAGCCACTTCCAAAACTCATGTGACCCTATAGTACGCAGATAAGCAGCTAAAAGGAAAGACAAAAGTACAGGTACTAAAACAACCGGCCAATAATTATAGGTTGCTTCCACCTGCTTTTCGGCAAAGTCTTGCAGGTACTTCCAAATAGCAAACAACAGCGCAAACCCTGTGAGGGAAGTGATGCCAAATAGCATTCTCTTTTTCATTTGAAGCCTCCTTTTAATCTAGTTATATTATAGTTCTAAAGTTGAAATTTGTAAATTATTCCCAATAAAGATGATTGTTTTTTCTATCAAAGCAAAACTAAAGGGAAACTCCATTGTAAATACAAGCGATGCATCGTACTATTTCATGCACATCAATAAAATTCGTATATCTGCTTCCCAGCAATGCATTAAACCCAAATAAGCCTTTACACAACATCACAAAACCACCCACTCTTTCCTTTAAAATTAGTCAACAAAAAAGGCCTACCACGCAAAATGGCAGGCCTTAAATGTTCTTAGTATATCTATTTCTTTATAAACTTATTCCACCGGCTTCATCGTCGGGATGTCATCGGTAGATTTCACAATTGTATACGGATTTTTCATTGTTCTCTACCTCTTTCAAAGGTGTTTCTTTTTTTGCCCTACTGTTCTGTACGGTTCTGTATCGCTATAAAAA
>JAQVCK010000003.1 GCA_028689835.1 Pygmaiobacter sp.
TTCCAGAAATGTTTTACGCTAGATTCCATTGGTAGTCCCTCCTGTGGTTTTAAAATGAAAAGATTTTAGTTCAGTATAGCATTTTTACCGCCGCAATGCACGCCTTTTTGTACTGGCTGTGGCAGGGGACGCGCCGGGTGCTTGCGGGGCGCGGCCCAACACATTATAATAGGCACAGGGCAGCACATTGCCCGTGCCGCCTGTTGCTGAAAAGGGGGTGCCGGCATGGACCGGGTGATCTTACATTGCGACTGCAATTCTTTTTTTGCCTCGGTGGAGCTGCTGGAGCACCCCGAGCTGAAAGACAAGCCGGTGGCCGTTGGGCGCGACGACGGCAGCCGCCACGGCATTATTCTTGCCAAAAACGAAGCGGCAAAGCGGTTTGACATCAAAACCGCCGAGACCATCTGGCAGGCAAAGCGCAAATGCCCCGAGTTGATTTTGCTAGAGCCGCACCACGAAAAATACAGCCAGATGTGCACCCGCATCAACAAAATCTACGGCGATTACACCGACCTTGTAGAGCCGTTCAGCGTGGACGAAAGCTGGCTGGACATCACCGGCAGTTTGCACCTGTTTGCGCAGACGGGCGAACAGCTGGCCGATTTGCTGCGCGCGCGGGTACAGCGCGAGCTGGGCATTACCATTTCGGTGGGCGTGTCGTACAACAAGGTATTTGCAAAGCTGGGCAGCGACTACAAAAAGCCAAACGCGACCACTGTCATCACGCGGGAGAATGCGCCCACCTTGCTTTGGCCGCTGCCGGTCGAAAGCATGCTGTTTGTCGGCAAGGCCGCCTCGGCGCGGCTGCGGGGCATGGGCATTACGACCATCGGCGCGCTGGCCAACGCCGACCCGGTGCTGCTGGGCGAAGTGCTGGGCAAAATGGGCGGCATGCTGCACGCCTACGCCGCGGGGCAGGACGATGCCCCCGTGCGTGCGCAGGGCGACACGGAGCAGGTAAAAAGCGTCGGCAACGGGCTGACCTTCCGCCGCGACCTTGTGGGCAGCGGCGATATTCGCACCGGGGTGGGATATCTGACCGAAGAGGTTGCCCGCCGGCTGCGGCGGCAGGGGTTGCTGTGCACCACCGTGCAGGTGTCAATCAAAGACCCGGCGCTGAAAACCATTCAGCGGCAGATGCAACTGGCGGCCGCAAGCGACCTTGCACGCGAAATCAATGCCGCCGCACTGGCGCTGATTGCCGCCAACTGGCCGCCGGGCAAGCCCATCCGCGCACTGACTATCACTGCGTCGGGCCTGACCGACCAGCCCCCCGCGCGGCAGACCAGCCTGTTTGACGACCCCGCCGCGCCCGAAAAGCGGGCACAGCAAAAAAGCCTGGAAACCACGCTGGACAATCTGCGCGGGCGCTTTGGCAAAGGGGCCGTTGCGGCGGCGCGGGTGCTGGGCAGCGATTTGGGCCTTATAGAAAACAAGGCGAAACCCGGCGGCGGCCACGGCGACCGCGAGCAGGAGGAAGAACTGGCAGAAAACCAAAACCGAAAGGATGATTTTTTATGGTAAAACACATTGTATTTTGGAAACTGCGGGGGGACTGCGACAAAGACGACGCCACCCGGCAGATTGCAGACGTATTGCAGCCGCTGGTGGGCGTGGTGCCCGGCCTGCTAAGCGCCGAGGTACGCCGCGTTTACGAGGGCGATTTTGACACGGTGCTCTACTCCGAGCTGACCGACCGCGCCGCGGCACAGGCTTACCAAACCCACCCTGCCCACCTGAAAGCCAAAGAGACGGTACACTCGTTTGCCGTTGGCCGCGCCGCCGGGGATTACGAAGTATAACCGGCGCTATAAATTTCACATTTTGCGCAACACGTTGCCGCTTGCCGCTTTGCCGCCCACCGGGTAGTAAGGCGGCTTTTTTGCCCCATTTTTGTGCCCGCACCACCCGTGCGCTTTGCCCCGGTGTGTGGTATACTGAACACCAGAATTGTCGCTTTACAGGGAGGTGCGATATGAAGAGAGGAAAAACGAGATTTGCCCTGCTATTGGCGGGGCTTTGTGTGGCGGCACTGGGCATTGCCGCTGTTCTGGCGGTATTGGTGTTTGACTGGCGGCCCGACACCGGCGCCTACAAAACAGAGGGCCCCGTTAAAGCACTTTGGGTGCCGATGGTTACCCGTGATGGGGCACTGTCCACCGTGACGGCGGATATGACCGAAGACGAAGCGAACGCCGCGCTGCAAACACTGGTGGACCGCGCGGTATCCACCGGCGCAAACACCCTGCTGTTTGAGGTACAGTCTGCCGGCAGCACCGGCGTTTATTATACCGACAAAAAATTCGCCCCCGTCAATGCGCAGGCCGACCCCCTTGCCCTGCTTTGTACCCTCGCCCAAAAATCAGGGGTACAGGTGATTGCCGTGGTGCAGCCCTTTGCCGCGGGCCCTGCCGGCACCCCCGCGCAAAAGGGCACCGCCGCCGCTGATTTTTATAGCGAAAACACGGCTTACAACGGCACCCGCTGGTTTAACCCGTTAAATGTGCGGGCCATGGACACATTGGCTTCGGCCTATGCCCGGTTGCTGGGTCATTACCCCGTTGCGGGTGTGGTGTTTACGGGGCTGTCTTTTGATGCAAAAAGTGCCGATGTGCAAACTGCACTGGCCCACTTTGGTGATAAAATGAAAAGCCATGCAAGCAACAAAAGCATCGGGCTGTCGTTTAACAGCAAAACCAGCCTGCTTTCTACTGCACAGGTGACAGCGCTTTGCCAAAACGGGTTTAGCCTGTTGCTGCCCGCAGGCAGCGATGCCACCGCCTTTGCCCTCTGGCAGGCCGCTGCGCCCGAAGGGGTGGCCGTGCTACCGGCACCCGGCAATGCCACGCGGGCAGATTTTGCCGCGCTGTTGCGCACCCTGTCGCTACAGGGTACTTTAACCGGCGCGGTGCTGGGCAACCCCGCCGAGGTCACCGAGACCCCGGCCCTCACCGGGTTAATGGTCAGCTATTTTGACCCCCCCATTGCAATCAGTGCGCCCGGCACAACCACCAGCCTCACCATTGGCTACCCGGCGGATGGCTCCAGCGTCACCAGTGAAACGGTGGTCGTGCTGGGCACGTCCGACCCCGCGCTACCACTAACTTTGAATGGCGCAGAGGTACCGGGACGGGCCGCGGGCGGCAGCTTTGCCGTGGAGGTGCCGCTGGAAGTGGGCAAAAACGAGCTAACCTTTGCACAGCCGGGCGGCGAGAGCCTTTCCACCGCGGTAATCCGCAAAGACACCACCCCCACGCCCCCCACAACAACCGCAACCCCTGCCCCTACCCCCAACACCAAGCTGGACACCACGCTTGCGGGGCGCACCGTGCAGGTGACAAAACAGCTTGCCTCTGCTTTAAAAGACGCCAGCAACAATGATGCCATTGCAATGAGCCTAAAACAGGGGGCAAACACCACCATCCGTGGCACAGTGGAAACCCTGCGCAGCGGCAAAATCGTGCCCGCTTACCAGTTGGCAAATGGGGATTACCTGCTAGCCGACAATGCCGAGCTGTTAGACGAAAACGAGGGCGGGGCCATTACCCTTGCTTCACCCACCGCCAGCACCAACGAGCGGGGTGATGTGACCCTGCACCTGCCCGGCGGCACCCCGGTTGTGTATGACAGCTTGCGCGGCAATGAACTAAAACTGAAATTTTACGGCACCACCCTAGGCTTTGACCCCGCGTTGCTAACCGGTGACTTTGTCAGCGCCGCCACTGCCGAGCCACTGGACGAAGAGACCGACGGCGCGGCAGGCACCCTGCTCACGTTGACCCTGCGCCCCGGCAGCGGGTTTTGGGGGTACGATGTGTATTACGACGGCAACGACACTGTGCTGTATTTTCAAAAGGCACCACAGGTCAGCACCGTGCCGGGCAAACCGCTGACGGGCGTGCGCATTGTGCTGGACGCCGGGCACGGCGGCAAAGACAACGGTGCCGCGGGCATTGGCGCGGGGGTTGGCATGCCGGAAAAGGCGGTCAATCTGGCGCTGGCTGTTGCCGTGCAAGAGCGGCTGGAGCAACTGGGTGCCACGGTATGGATGACCCGCACCGACGACACGTTCCCCACCTTGCAGGACCGCTGGGCCATACAGCAAAAAGACCGGCCGGATTTCTTTATTGCTCTGCACCATAACAGCACCGGCCTTACCAAAGACACCAGTAAGGCAATGGGGCTGGAGGTTTACTACTTTGACCGCATCAGTGCCAGTTTTGCACAAAACCTGATGGACAGCGTCGCGGCGGCAACTGGGCGTGACACCGATACTCCAAAATGGAACTATTTCTACGTCACCCGCATCACCAGCGCACCGTCGGTGCTGTTTGAATTTGGGTATCTCGTCAACCCGCAGGAATATGAGGCCTGCACCAGTGAGGCCGGCATTCGCGCAGCCGCAGAAGGTGTGGCAGAAGGTATTTTGCGCACGTTGCCCGCCACCCCGTGACCCGTTTTCGCATTGCAAACATCAAAAAACCGCCGCACGGCAAGCCGTGCGGCGGTTTTACTTTATCTTCTTTTCACCCGGTAGGGCACAGCTTTGGGCCGCACCTTTGCCAAAAGCCCTTAATGCGTGGGCGCAAACTGGCTGTTGTACAGCTTTGCATAAAAGCCGCCTTTTGCAAGCAATTCGTCGTGGGTGCCGCGCTCTACAATGCGGCCCGCATCCATCACCAAAATGCAATCGGCATTGCGGATGGTCGACAGCCGGTGGGCCACCACAAAGCTGGTGCGCCCAGCCATCATCTCGTCAAACGCGCGCTGAATTTTGCTCTCGGTGCGGGTGTCAATGCTGCTGGTCGCTTCGTCCAAAATCAGCATGGGCGGGCTGGTCAGCATAATGCGCGCAATGCAAAGCAATTGCCGCTGCCCCTGTGACAGGTTGCCGCCGCCCTCGCCCACCGGGGTGTCGTACCCCTGCGGCAGCCGTTTGATAAAGCTGTGCGCGTGGGCGGCTTTTGCCGCGGCAATCAGCTCTCCTTCGCTGGCGCCGGGGCGGCCATAGGTGATGTTCTCCCGCACTGTGCCGGAGAACAACCACGTGTCCTGTAGCACCATGCCAAAGCTGCCGCGCAGGCTGCTGCGGGTCAGGCTGCGTATTGGGTGGTCATCCACTTTTATCGTGCCCTCATTCACATCGTAAAACCGCATCAACAGGTTGATCAGTGTGGTTTTACCGCAACCGGTGGGCCCCACCAGCGCAATGTGGGTGCCGGGGGCCGCCTCTACATTTAAGTCGCGGATCAGCGGGCGGTCTGGGGTATAAGAAAACGCGACCTGCTCCATCTGCACCCGGCCCTCACACTGCTGTAACTCCTGCACGTCGGCCGGCTCTGGGGTTTGCTCCGCCTCATCCAGCACGGTAAAGATCCGTGCCGCACCGGCAAGAGCCGCCTGAAACTGCGCTACCACGCCCGAAATTTCGTTAAAGGGTTTTGTATACTGGTTGGCGTAACTTAAAAAGCTGGCAAGGCCGCCCACCGTCAGCCCGCCGCCAATCACCGTCAGCGCACCGGTCAGCCCCACCGCAGCGTATACCACCCCGTTGATAAACCGGGTCACGGGGTTCGTGAGCGCCGAATAAAACTGCGCACGTACCCCCCAGTGGTACAGGTCGCGGTTAATCTCGTCGAATTCCTGCTCTGCCCGCGCCTCATACCCAAACGCCTTTACAATTTTCTGGCTGGCGGTCATCTCATTCAAATACCCGGTCAAATCGCCCTGCACCTTTGCCTGCTTGACAAACATGGCCTGAATATGCCGCGCAATAAAGGCGGAAACAAACAGCGACAGCGGTGTCAGCACCACCACAACCAGCGCAATGCCGAAATGCAGCGAAAACATAAACACCAGCGTGCCCAAAATGGTAATGACCCCGGTGAACAGCTGCGAAAAGCCCTGCAACAGGCCGGTAGAAACTTGGTCGACATCGTTGACCATCCGGCTGACAAAATCCCCGTGTGAGCTGGCATCAATGGTGGCAAGCGGCAACTGCTGCAATTTTTCAAACAGGTTGCGGCGCAAATCGCGCACCGCGCGGTACGTAATGGTGTTGGTGGCAAGGGTCATCAGCCAGCCAAACAGCGCGCTGCCCGCCACCGCGGCGGCAAGCACCGCCAAAATGGGTACCATGCCGGTAAAATCCACTTCGCCGGGGCCCACAATGTGGTCCACCGCACGGCCAACCAACACCGGGATTGCCAGTGCCAGCACCACATTCAACAGTGCGCCCACCACGGCGGCGGCAAGGTACCGGCGGTAAGGGCCGATTAGCTTTAAAATGCGTTTTAAGGTTTTCAGGTCGGCACTTTTTTTCCGTTTTGTGTTCTGTTTCATGCCTGCCCCGCCTCCTCTTTGCTCCACTGCGAAAGGCAGATCTCGCGGTAAGTCTCGCAGCTTTCCATCAGCGCGGCGTGGGTGCCGATACCTGCCACCGCGCCGTCATCCAGCACAATAATCTTATCGGCCCCGCGCACGGTGTTTACCCGCTGGGAAACCAAAAACACCGTTGCCTCGGCGGTGTCGTTGCGCAGTGCCCGGCGCAGCGCGGCGTCGGTTGCAAAGTCCAGCGCACTGGCACTGTCGTCTAAAATCAAAACAGCGGGGCGGCCCACTAATGCGCGGGCAATGGTCAACCGCTGGCGCTGCCCGCCCGAAAGGTTGCCACCGCCCTGCAAAATTTCGGCGTCCAGCCCGCCTTGCAACCCGCGCACAAAATCGGCCGCCTGCGCCGTTTGCAGCGCGCGCCAAAGCGCGTCGTCATCTGCATCGGCATTACCCCAGCGCAAATTGTCGCGCAATGTGCCGGTAAACAGCACCGCGCGCTGTGGCACAATGCCAATGTTGTGGCGCAGCGCCTCCAGTGGCCAATCGCGCACATCGGTACCCGCTACCCGCACACAGCCGCCGCTCACATCGTAAAACCGCGGAATCAATGACACCAGTGTCGATTTGCCGCTGCCGGTGCCGCCAATTACCCCCACCGTCTCGCCGGGGGCCGCAATAAAACTCAGCCCGTGCAATGCATCGGCACCCTCGCCGGTATAGCTAAACCGCACATCCTTAAACTCCACCCACGGGCCGGGCACCGGGTGCGGGGGCTGCGCGGTGCTCTCTTGTACCGAAGGCACAAGGTCAAAAATTTCATTCACCCGGGAGGCGCTTGCCGCCGCCCGGGTAAAGATGACCACCAAATTTGCCACCACAATCAGCGCCAGCAGAATTTGGTTCATATAGCTCACCAGCGCCACCACTTCGCCCTGTGTCAGCCGCCCGGCATCGACCTGCATACCGCCAAACCACACAATGGCTAAAATAGCGGCGTTTGCAACCACAAAGGTCAGCGGGTTCAGCAGTGCACTGATCTGGCCCACCCGCATGCTGACGTCGCGGTACTCCTCATTTGCCTGCGCAAACCGGCGGCGCTCGGTGTCCTGGTTTGAAAAGGCACGGATGACCCGTACCCCCTCTAAGTTTTCAGAGGTAACAAGGCTGATGCGGTCCAGCTTTTTTTGAATCGTTTTAAAATAAGGGATACTGCGGCTCATAATCAAATACAGCAACAGCGCAATCACCGGTGCCGCCGCCAAAAAAATCAGCGACAGCATTGGGTCAATGCCAATGGCCAATATTGTAGAACCGATGACCAAAAACGGCGCACGCACCACAAGGCGAATCAGCATGGCCACTGCCAGTTGCAGCTGGTTGATGTCGCTCGTCATACGGGTCAGCATACCGCTGGCCCCCAGCCGGTCAATCTCGGCGTGGGACAATGTGTTGATGTGGTGGTACAACTCACGCCGCAGCGTCGTGCCAAAACCCTGGCTTGCGCGGGAGGCCGAATATTGGCACAGCAACGCGCTGGCAAGGCCGGTCACCCCCAGCCCCACCAAAAGCAAGCTCATTTTTACCACATACCCGCGGTCACCCGCAGCAATGCCTACGTCAATAATCTTGGCCATCACCAGCGGCACCAACAGCTCAAACACCGCCTCTAGCAGTTTTGCCGCCGGGCCAATGGTGCATTGCAGCCGGTACTCCTTTAAATATCTTGCCAGTTTGCGCACACCGCGCACCCCCTGTCTCTTTACAAGCGTATTATAGCACAGTATAATCTATATGAAAAATATTCATTTTATATCTTTGCTATACGTTTTTTATATAGCAATGCAGAAAGGAGACCCTTATGGAACTGCGCGGTCTTTCGTATTTTGTTGCCATTGTAGAAGAGGGCAGCATTAGCGCTGCGGCAAAGCAACTGCATATTTCGCAGCCGCCGCTTTCGGCACAGTTGCGCCATTTAGAGGACGAACTGGGCGTCACCTTAATCGAGCGTGGGGCACGCCATGTTACCCCAACGGCAGCGGGCCGCGCTTTGTACGAGCGCGCAAAGCGTCTGCTGTTATTGGCCGATGCCGCACGGCAAGAGGTCTCGCAGATTGCGGGTGGGGTGCGCGGGGTGGTGCGGCTGGGCACCATTTCGTCCTGCGGGCCCGCCCTGCTTACCCCGGCGTTTGCCTCTTTTTGCGCCCAATACCCAGCACTGCGCTTTGAGGTGCGCGAGGGTAACACCTACCAACTGCTGGACTTATTGCGTGCGGGGGCAATCGAGCTTGCCGTGTTGCGCACCCCGTTTGCCGACGAGGGGCTGACCTGCCACAGCTTAACGCCGGAGCCCCTGTGCGCCGTGGGCCTGCCGGGGGTGCTGGGTGCGGGCAGCCCTTTGGGGGAAGCGATTACGTTGCAGGCGTTGGCCGGGCTGCCGCTGGTGTATTACCGCCGGTTTGAACTGCTGTTGCAAGGCGAATTTCGCCGGGCCGGCTTGCCGTTGCAGCCGTTTTGCGTGGTAGATGACGCGCGCACCGCATTGGGCTGGGCCGCTACCGGGGTGGCGGTCGCACTTGCACCACAGCGCGCGGCAACCGAGTTTTGCCAAGGTACCGCACTGATTTTGAGCCCCCTAAACGCTAGGGGTCTGTTCACCCGTATTACAGTGGCATCGCGTCGCGCTGCCCCGCAAAGTGCGGCGGCAAAGGCGCTGACCGCGGTACTTTGTGGTAACAGCTGTCAATAAAAACGGCACAAAACAGCCGATATCTCTTTTCTTTCTGCAAAAAACATGCTAATATTTGAATGTGTATAACCTGTGCCTACCTCACCTTGGCTTTATACACGGCGCAAAGCTGTTGCGCGAATTCACCCCGTTAAAGGAGCCCTTATGTTTCAAAAAATCACCAACGAGCCGGGCGAACGCTCATTCGCGCACGGTAAAAACTGGTACAAAATATTTTGGGTCTTTTTGATTGGCTGTATGATTGGCTATGCCAGTGAAATGGTGTTTGCCTACCTGAAAGACGGCCACTGGGTTGAGCGCACCGGTTTAATTTATGGCCCGTTTAACCAGATTTATGGCCTTGGCGCTGTTATTTTTCTGCTTACCCTCTATAGCCTGCGCAAGGCAAACGCGGGGATCATTTTTTTTGCCAGTGCGTTTTCCGGCTCGGTGTTTGAATGGGTGTGCAGCTGGGTGCAAGAGCAGCTGTTTCATTCGGTCAGCTGGGAGTACAGCGACACCCCTGCCAACATTGGTGGGCGCACCAACCTGTTTTTTGCCATCTGTTGGGGGCTGATGGGCATGATCTTCATCCGCAATATTTACCCCACCCTCAGTGACATCATTGAAAAAATACCCAACCGCATCGGCAAGCCCCTCACTTGGGCTTTGGCTGTTTTTATGGCGTTTGATATTTTAATTTCGGGCCTGGCTGTTGCCCGTTGGGCCGAGCGCACTTATAATATCGACGTGCCGGCTACCAATGTTGTCAACCAGTTTTTAGACGACACGTACCCCGATGAGTTTATGAGCCGCACCTACACCAGTATGGAGTTTAAATAGCGGTATTGCCCAGCGCCCCCGTGCAGTACACGGGGGCGCTGTTTTGTTTTTGGGGTACCAAAAGCCCCCTCCGGCTGCCCTGTGTGCCCATGCCGTTTGCAATGCCCGGCGTTGCCGTGCCCCAAGCTGCCACCGCCCGCGGCGGGGCCTGCGGGGGGGCAACACAAGCCGCCATGCCCCGTCCGCTTTTTTCCGCTTTCCGCCGGCACAAAAATACAGCGCGGGGCATTGCCGCCTTTGGCAGTGCCCCGCGCTGTACGCTTTTTAACCTGTGTTTTTATTTTTTGCCTTTTCGCTTTTTTTGTCCGGGTGCTTGCCCTGCTGTGGGGGCGGGGCAGGCGGCACTGCAAGTGGCAGCGCAAACCAGAAGGTCGAGCCCTGGCCCACCACGCTTTGCACACCAAACGGTGCACCGTGGCCCACCAGTATCGCCTTCACGATTGAAAGCCCCAGCCCGCTACCGCGCTTGCCCGCATCACTGCGTGCGCGGTAATACCGGTCAAACAAAAATGGTAATTCTTTTTCTTCAATGCCGCTGCCGTCGTCTATCACTTCGGCACGCACCATCTCCCCTTGCTCGGTCAGCCGCACCGTCACCTTGCCGCCCGCTGCAAGGTGCGGGATTGCATTCGACACAAGGTTATGCAGTACCCGGCTAATCTGCACGGGGTCTGCCAACACTTCGGCCTCTACAAGGCCGTCCTGCTGCACGGTAAACTGCTCTTTTTCGGCGCGGTCGGTGTAACGGCGCAGTACATCCGCCGTCAATTCGGCCAAGTCAAACCGGGAAGGGGTGGGTTTTTCGGTACCGGAGGAATATTTTGAAAGCTCCATCACCGTGTTCACCAGCACCGACAGCCGGTCGGCCTCGTCAATAATGATGGACAAATCCGCGTTGCGCTTGTCGCGGTCGTCTCCGTTCAAATCCCGTACCGTCTCGGCATACCCGCGGATCAAGGTCAGCGGGGTGCGCAAATCATGGCTGATGTTTGCAATCAACTCGCGCTGCAACTGGCTGGATTTTGCAATCTCGCCGGTCATATAGTTAAAATCCTGCGCCAGCATGCCCAGCTCATCCGTTGAATGCAAATCTACCCGCACGTCGTAATTGCCGGCCGCCACCCGCTTTGCCGCGCGGGAAAGCTGGGTGACCGGGCGGGTAAACCAGCGGGCAAACAGCAGGGCCGAAACCACCGAAATGGCAAGCAACAGCGCCGTGATATACACCAGTTGCTGGCTGACAACCGACAGTGCCTGGTCCACCCGCTCCAGGTTCGTGCTGGCAATCACCACGTACCCACTTTCGGTCAGCTTGCCCACAACCTGTTGGTTTTGGCCCTGCTGGTCGGGCAAAATCAGGTTTACACTGCCGTCCTGCGCCACCCGGCCGCGCACATACAGCACGGTGCCGGAGTTCCAGTCGTGCTGTTTGTCGTTAAACATGCCCACAGCGGGGTGCAACTGGCAGCTGTCACCAATCTTCTCAATAATAAAAACCGGCTCTAAGGTCGCCGCGTCCGACACATCCACACACACGCCCGGCTGCACCAGCCCGCGCGCTTCGCCGACGATCTGGCGCAATTCGTCCGTCGTCAACTCACCGCTGGCCTTGTCCCCCAGCACACTGGTGATGGTGGAAATCTGGTCGTTGAGCTCACTGCGGATCATGCGGGTGTAATTGGGCTCAAACAGGCCAACCGTTAAAAACCATACCAGCAGAATTAACACCACACACAGGCAGGAGACAAACAGCGCCAGCTTGGTTTTAATCGATTTCATTCAGCTTCCTCAGTTCGCGGGGTCAAATTTGTAACCTACGCCCCATACGGTTGCAATGTCGTCACGGTGGCTGCCAAGGTGGCTGCGCAGCATTTTAATATGGGTGTCCACCGTGCGGTCCTCGCCGTAATAGTCATAATTCCAGACCTTTTGCAAAATCTTCTCGCGCGACAGGGCAAGCCCGCGGTTGTGCGCCAAAAAGACCAGCAGGTCAAACTCCTTCGGGGTCAGAGAAATTTCTTCGCCCGCAATCTTCACGCTGTGCGAGGCGGTGTCGATGACAAGGTCGCGAAACACAAAATTTTCGCCGCCAGACTGCTCTTTGGGCAGCGTGCGGTTCAGCACTGCTTTCACGCGGGCCACCAGCTCGCGCGGGCTAAACGGTTTGACAATATAATCATCCGCACCGCCCTCAAGGCCGCTCACCCGGTCGTACTCTTCGCCACGGGCCGTCAGCATAATCACCGGCGTTGTCAGCTTGCGCGCGCGGATCTCGCGCAGGCAGGTCATGCCGTCCACAAACGGCATCATAATATCCAGCAGCACAAGGTCAAAGCTTGTACCGGCAAGCTGTGCTAAGGCCGCCGAGCCATCGGTCGCCTCGGTGCACGCAAAGCCCTCATTTTCCAGATGTTCGCGAATCAGTTGCCGGATGCGGGGTTCATCATCCACCACTAAAATCTTTACCATGCTGTCTCACCTCATTAAATAAAATCTGCTTTACTTGCCTATTTGACAATTTCACATTTACATGCTGGATTCAGTGTAAAATTCCCGTATGTCAATTGTGTGAAAGAAGGTTCGAATTTATCATAGCAGTTTCGGCGCGACTTGCCAATCTTTTTACAAAGTTTACCCGGTAAAAGCCCCCATTTTGCGTTGACACCCCCGCGCCGGGAGGCTAAAATAAAAGCCGGGTGTGGCCAAAGCCACGCCGAAAGGATGTGCAAACCAATGCCCGGTATTTTATTGACCGTAGTTGTGATTGCCGCAGTGCTGTGCCTGCTGGTGTTGTTTCTTATTTGGCCGGGGCGGCCCGGCAGCGAAAAAATTGCTCCGTTTGCGGGGCGCAACTTTGCCCACCGTGGGCTGCACAGCAAAGATTGCACCGTGCCAGAAAACAGCCTGACCGCGTTTCGCCTTGCCGCCGAGGCAGGCTATGGCATCGAGCTGGATATCCAGCTTTCAAAAGACGGCGAAGTGGTGGTGTTTCATGATGACACGCTGCCGCGCGTGTGCGGGGTAGAGGGCCGGGTGGATGCCTACACTCTTGCCGAGCTGCGCGAAATGCGCCTTTGCGGCACCGCTGAGCGCATCCCACTGCTGACGGAGGTGTTTGAGGTCGTCGCCGGGCGCTCCCCGTTTATCATTGAGCTGAAAACCGGCCCGCGCAACCGCGAGCTGTGCGAAAAAGGGCTTGCGCTACTGAATGCTTACCCCGGCGACTGCTGTGTGGAAAGCTTTGACCCGCGCATTGTGGCATGGTTTCGCCATAACGCGCCGGGGCGGCTGCGCGGCCAGCTGGCCAGCGCGCCCAAAAGCTACGACATCCCCAAAATCGGCGCGTTGGCGCTGGGCAACCTGATGCTGAACGTGATTGCCCGGCCGGAGTTTATTGCCTATAAAGATGAAGCAAAGCCCGCGCTGGTACGCTTTGTAGACCGGCATGGCCCGTTGCGCGCCGTTTGGACCGCGCGCAAGGAGGACGAAAGCCCGCGGGTAGAACAGAAAAACGACATGGTGATTTTTGAATTTTACCACCCTGCCCCCCGCTACCGCTAATTAAAGTTTGGTGGTTTTGCCGCCAGCACACCGGTGCGGCAGGCCGCCGTGTTGCCCTGTATACCGGGCGGCACCGGCAAGCCGTGCCCTTAAAGCAAATTAAAAAACGGTTTTTCTTTGGTATTCTGCCAAAGAAAAACCGTTTTATTTTTGTTTTACCGGCCTGCTTGGGCCTTAGCTGCCAGCGGCAACCCCAAAACCTGCAATCGGTTTTTGTCAGTCCGCGCTTTGCTCTGCCGCCTGCCTGCGCAGCCGGGCAGACGAGAGCTCTACCGCCTCTTTGCCCGCAATATGCTCGATATGCAGCGCCAGCACCGCCATATGGTCCAGCGCGCGGTCAATTTTCGCAGCCGTTTTTTCGCGCGGCTCGTCGGGCGAATACTTGTCGGTAATCTGCCACATGGCCTCTTTGCGCTCGGCGGGGTCAGTCAGCTCGCGCAGGCGGCCAAAGGCCACCACACTGCGGTAAAATGTCGTGTATTTTTCTGCCACCACTTCGTCCTGTGCCACCACGCAAAACGACGCCTTGTCGCACCCGCGCAGCGCGTCCAGCTTGTGGCCCCCCGGCGCACTGTGAAACAAAATCTCGTCGCCCGCCGCCGCATAGCTGAGCGGGATCGTATACGGGTACCCATCATCCCCCAGCACCGCCAGCACTCCATGGCTGCCGTTTTGCAGTACCTCTTGCACCTGCTGTGGCTCCATTGCCTGCATGTTACGCTTCATCGCTCGAAACATCCGTTGTCCAACATCCTCTCTGCGGCAGCCCCGGCTGCCGTTTTTGCTTTGCGGTCAATGGATATACTGCGCCACATTGTCGGCATCAATTTTCGTATCATCCACATATACCTTTTGTTCGTCCTTTGAAAAGGTGGTTCCCTTCAAGGCCTTTTTTAGCAGTTCAGCCGTTTTTTCAGCCTGCTGTGCCGGGTCATGGTACACCGTGCCGGTCATCTGCCCGGCTTTGATCTTTGCCAGCGCATCACTCATCGCACCAATGCCCACCAGATAAATATCACTGCCCACCGTGCGCCCGGCCTCTTGGATGGCCTGCAGCGCACCCATGGCAACCGTGTCGTTGCCGCACAGCACCACTTCCACCTGCGCGCCGTACTGCTGCAACGCCGCGGCGCAAATCTGCTTTGCAAAGTCAGCATCCCAACCGGCGGCCTGCATGGCCAGCTGGTCGGCCTTAAACCCTGCATCCAACAGTGCTTTTACCGAGTATTCGGTGCTCAATTTCGTGCCCACGTCCTCCGGGTTACCCTGTATCATGACATACGAAATCACCCCGTCGCCGTTTAAATCACCCTTCGTCGGGGTACCCAGCACCAACTCAGCCTGCAAGGTGCCCGCCTGCACCCCATTGCCACCCACATACACCATGCGGTCATAGCTGTCCATCAGCTCGCGGGTGGGCTCTTGCCCCACCAAAACGGCCGGTAGCTCTGCATTTTTCAGCGCGGTCACCACTTTGGCCGTGTCGGTACTGGGGGTCAGGTTCACAATCACCGCGCCGGCCCCTTGCGCCGCACAGGCTTTAATCTGGTCTGCCTGTGTGGCGCTGCCGTCCTCGTTTTGCTGCACCAGCAGTGTGTAGCCTTTGTTTTGCAGCAGTGTTTGCAGCTCACTGTAATAATCTGCCCAAAAAAGGTCGTCGGTCTGCTCGATGCAAAGGCCAATCGTGCCCTGCTCTTGCCCCGCCTGCGTGCCGGTTTGCCACTGGGCACTTTGTGCGCTACCGCTACCCGGCGCGGTGCCGGTGCAACCGGTGGTGGCAAATAGCAGTGCCCCCGCCAGCAAAAAAGCCAGTATTCTCTTTGTCATACCGCCCCTCTTTTCTTTTCCCGTGTTCGCCTGTGCCCTGCTGGTTTTCAAACAAAGCAGCAGGGCTTTTGCAAATTATAACAAATTTTGCACAAAACAAAAAGGGGCCACCCCACGGGCAGTGTGTGCCCGCAGGGATGCCCCTTTTTGCGTGGGGGGCTTAGCCCTCCAGCGGCAGGTTTTGGCCAATGTTTGCAATTTGCCTGTGGAAGTCCTCGTCCTCGCTGACAACAAGGATCGGCTCGTCAAAATTCAGCGCATACATGCCGATGTAGCTTTTGGCATCGACGATGATCTCGCTGTCTGCCGAGTGCAGGCCCACATCTGACGGGCACTTGGTCGCAAGGTACTGTACCTTTTGCAGCTCGCCAATGGTATTGAACTTTTTCTTACTGATCATGGGGCATCCCTCCTGGCTTTTTGTTGGGTGCCGCCGCTGCACCGGGCCGCCGCGGCGGATACTACTTATATTTTAACCGATTTACCGCCCAAAAGAAAGAGGTTGTTGCACCCCCGCACAAAAAATCAGCTGCGCTTGCCGCTGAGGGTCTGCTGCACAATGCTATCCATGATGTCGCGGGTGATCCCGCCGCGCACGTAACCAAACACGTTGCCGTCCTTGTCAATCATAAATGTGGTGGGGAAAGCCGTAATGCCGTAGGCAGAAAACACCTCGCCGGTCGTGTCCATCACCACAGGGTATGTATAGCCGTTCTGGCTTAAAAAGTCGGTCACGTCCTGCACGGTGCCGTCTGAATTATTGGGGTACTCGTCGGTTTTGGGGTTCGCGATGCCCAGCACCACCACATCCCCGGCGTTGAGGCCCTGCGCTTCATACAGCGCCTCAATATCGGGCATTTCGTCCTTGCAGGGCGGGCACCATGTGGCCCAAAAGTTCAAAAACACCACTTTGCCTTTGTAATCCGACAGCGTGTGGGTCTCGCCGTTCTGGTCCACCAGCGTAAAGTCCGGTGCCGGCACCGGCGCTTCGCTGTCGGCACTGTTTGCACCGTCTTCTGCCGGGGCGGCGGTGGCCTGCGGCGCACTGGTGGGCGCGGGCGCCACACTGCTGCTGGCCGCGGGCGGGGTACTGGCGCCAAACTGCGACAGGTACCCCGTCACGCCGTTCATCCAGCCGGTAAACATCATCACGCCCATCAGCACCAGCAGCGCGCCGCCCACCTTAACGGTGTACTTGACCACCTTGGCGTGGGTGCGAAAGAAGTCCAGCACCGCTGTGGTAAACAGCCCCACTGCGAGGAACGGCAGCACAAAGCCCAGCGTGTAAATGCCAATCAGCACAAAACCGCTGGCCGTGGTAGCGGCCGAGGACGCCATCAGCAACACGCTGGCAAGCGCCGGGCCCACACAGGGGGTCCACGCAAAGCTAAAGGTAAAGCCCAGCAGCAGCGCCACCAGCGGGTTCATGGCAAAACGGTCCAGGCGGAACGGCAGCCGGTGCTCTTGCGACAGCAGGCGGGACGAGCCGAATACGCCCAACTGCCACAGCCCCAACAATATGATTAAAATGCCGCCGATGCGGGCAAACAACGCGCGGTTTTCACTGAGTATCTGCCCGGCCGCGGTGACACCAAGGCCCAGCAAAAAAAAGGCGAAGCTGATGCCAATGACAAAAAACAGCGTGTTCAGCATTACTTTGCCGCGGCCATAACGCACGGTGCCGTCCTCTTCTACGGTGCGGGTACCACCCGCAAGGTAACCGATATACAGCGGCACCAGCGGCAGCACACAAGGCGAAAAAAAGCTGACGATACCCTGTAAAAACACGGTGAACGCCGAAACGCTCACCCCAATATCAAAACCCATAACGACCCTCCTGTAGCATGTTGTGCGGCAAACCCGCCGCCAAGGGGTTTTAGTTTAAAAAAACAGCGCGCCGGTAAGTTAAAACCGGCGCGCCGGCAGAACATTAGCCCGTCTTGCGCTGGGTGCCCTGCACCAATGCATCCGGCGGCAGGTCCCCAAAAATCTGGTGGTCAATGTCGGCAAGGGTCACCGTTTGCAAATAGGCCCCGCAGGCATCGTTCATGCCGTGCAGCAGCCCGTCCATCACGTTGCCCATGCCGGACGACACCAAACAATCGCAGTCCAGCTTGCCACTGCGCCAGCTGGAGTTGACATACTGCATGGCAAGCGCATCGCCCACCTCTTTCAACGTCACCTTGTTGACATCGCGGCTGAAATGATAGCCGCCCACTGCGCCTTCACGCGTGTCAATCAACCCCGCATGGGCCAGCTGCGCCATCACCTTGCGTACCCGCGCGGGGTTGGTGCAGATATTGTCCGCCAGCTGTTCGCTGGCAAGCCAGCCCCCACGCCTGCGCAGGTATACCAGCGCGTGCACGGCAATCGTAAATTCACTGGTCATTTTTTCACCTCAAACCCGGTACAATTTAAAAGTTTTCTTAACTGTTATTATAATGGTTGCAGTTAGAAAGTCAAGCTTCTTCATAAAACTTTTACTTTCTGCCCCCATGCTCAAAGCCGCCCCGCCTGCTTGACACCCCGGTGGCCGCGCGCTATAATGAGCACAAACCGCAGACCGAGACAAGTACGTGCCACAACCCCTGCCCAAGAGAGCTGCCGACGGTGAAAATGCAGCGCAGCGGCGGTGCCGAATGGACTCGTGAGGGCGGCCCGAACCGGCATTGCCGCAGTAGGCGCCGACGGCAGCCCGGCCGTTACCCGGGACGCATATAGACCTTGTATGCCAAAGCCGGTTGGGTGGCAACACAGAGCGCACAGCGCCCTCTGTCCCGTCGTGGGCAGCGGGCGCTTTTTTATTCGCCTTGCGCTGTATTTCTGGCCCGGCACACAGGCAAAAGAAAACAGGAGGAATTGCCATGGAACAACAAAAACGCATCCTCACCGGCGACCGCACCACCGGCAAGCTGCATCTTGGCCACTATGTGGGCAGCCTGCAAAACCGTGTGAAGCTGCAAAACCAGTACGACACCTTTATTCTGCTGGCGGACATTCAGGCCCTGACCACCCATTTTGAAAACCCGTCACTGATCCGCAGCAGCATTTACGATGTCGCCATTGATAACCTTTCGGTGGGGCTTGACCCGTCAAATGTCACCTTTGTGCAGCAAAGCTCTATCACCGCCATTGCCGAGCTGACCGAAATTTATTCGCTGCTCGTCACGGTGAATACGCTGCGCCACAACCCCACCATTAAAACCGAGGCCGAAAACTACGGCTACGACGATTTGACTATCGGCTTTTTGGGCTACCCGGTCAGCCAGACAGCAGACATTACCTTTTGCAACGCCGACCTTGTGCCGGTGGGCGAGGACCAGCGCCCGCACTTAGAGCTTGCGCGCAAAATCGTGCGCCGCTTTAACGACTTGTACGGCGAAACGCTGAACGAGCCGGACATTCTGCTGAGTGACTGCCCCCGCCTTGCCGGGCTGGACGGCAACGCCAAAATGGGCAAAAGCCTCGGCAACGCCGTTTACCTGTCGGACGACAAGACCACGGTGGAACAAAAGGTGCGCGGTGCCGTGACCGACCCCGGCCGCATTCGCGCCACCGACCCCGGTAACCCCGACATCTGTGTCGTCAGCAAATACCACGGGGTGTTTAACCCCACCGAGTACGAGGACATCTGTGCGCGCTGCCGCGCCGGCACCATTGGCTGCGTTGCCTGCAAGCGCCGTCTGGCTGAAAAGCTGAACGAGATGATGGACCCGTTCCGTGAGAAGCGTGCCTATTACGAGGGCCACATGGGTGAAGTAAAAGACATCATCCTCACCGGCAGCGAAAAGGCCAACCGCGTGGGCAACGAAACGATGCGTCGTGTCAAAGAGGCCATGAAGATTAGCCTGTAAAGTGCGGTGTCGACCGTCACCCTTGGCAGCCTCTTTTATAAAAAAAACCAGCCGCAGCAACCCGCTGCGGCTGGTTTGTTCCACAATACGCCGGCTGGGTGTTACAACCCGGGCCGGCGTATTTATATTTTGTATTTAATTCATGTTTTAATACTTAAAGTAGTTTTACTTTGTCTTTGGCGATACCGCATCCTTGGGCGGCACATGGGTCATGTGCCGATACAACAAGATTGATGTCACCGACAGCACCACACTGATTAACACCGAAACAATAAACTGCGGCGAACGCGGGTCGCGGATGCTGCCCCCCATCAAGGTCGTCGTCAAAATACCGGGCAGCATGCCCAACATGCCCCCCACAAGGTAGCTGCCAAACGGCAACTCGGTAGAGCCAAGGTACAAACTGACCACATCGCAGGGCAAAAAGCCGACCACCCGCACCAAAAACGCAAAGAAAAAGTCGTTTTGCTGCTGCAAATTCAGCAATGCACGCACCTTGGGGTATTTTTCCGCCAATAGCTCGGTCATGCTGCCGGTACTCCACCGGCCCACCCAGTAAGGCAGGCTAAGGCAGACTACCACGCCCAAAATGTTCACCGCCAACGCCACCGGGGCAGAAAACAGCAGCCCCCCGGCAAGGTATAACACCAGTAGCGGAAACACGACGGACAGGCTTTTTAGCGCATACAGCAACACTAAAAATGCCGCTGCAAGGGCGGGGTTTTCAGGCGAATATTCAAAAATCTGCTGGGCCGTCAGCTGCCGGCCCGAAAAGGCCAACACCGCAATCAGAAAAGCCATAATGGCCAGCGGCACAAAGCGCAACATCACAAGCAGTTTTTGTCGTTTGCTCTTTTGCACCTGCACCCACCCCCTTTCAGCCTGTAAATTTTGGGCCCTGCCGTTACCGGTTGGCATTGCGGTAAGCGGCAAAAATCTCACTGCCTCCCATTGGCAAAAAGGTGCCAATCTTGCGCTTGCCGTGGTAGGTCACCCCATCCACCATCTGCGCCAGCGCCTCGTCGCTCTGCACGCCGATACCCAACTCGGTAAAGCAAGTCGGCATGCCAATCTCTTTAAAATAAGCCACCGTGGCATCCACCGCGGCGTGCCCCACCGCAACATCATCGCTGCCGGTAAGGCCCCACACGTTGCGGCCAAACTGCGCAAAGCGCGCGGGGTCGGTGTCAAACACCACTGCCGCCCAGGCGCCCCACACGGCAGAAAGCGACGCCCCGTGGGCCACGTCAAACCGGGCAGAAAGCTCGTGCCCCAGCTGGTGGGGTGCAAAGTCTTTCAGCCCGCCAAGGCCGGTCAGCCCATTGTGCGACACGCTGCCGCACCACATCAGCTCGCTCATGGCCTCGTAATCCTGCCGGTCTGCCACCGCGAGCCGCCCGTTTGCAATCGCCGTGCGCAGCACCGCTTCAGCCAGCGCGTCGGTCAGCTCGTTGCCGCGCACCGGGTTAAAATAGCGGTCCATCGTGTGCATCATGATATCCACAATGCCGCACGTCACCTGAAACAGCGGCAGCGTCATTGTGAGCTCGGGGTTCAAAACGGCGAACACCGGGCGGTTAAACGGGGTTGAAAGCCCGCGCTTTACGCCACTTTCCTCATCGGTCAGCACGGCGGAGTCGCTGGTTTCGCTGCCGGCGGCCGCAATGGTCAGCACCACCCCCACCGGCAGGCTTTTTTTCACATTCTCGCGGCCCAGCCAAAATTTCCACAGGTCAACGCCGGGGTTTGCCGCCCCGTGGGCAATGGCCTTAGCCGTGTCAATCACACTGCCGCCGCCGACCGCCAAAATAAAATCCGCTTTCATCTGCACGGCGCGGCGCACCCCTTCGCGCGCGTGGTCCACGCGGGGGTTGGGCTGCACGCCGCCAAAGCTTTCGGCGGTAAGGCCGGCCTCGGCAAGCTGGGCGCGCAGTTGCCCCAACAAGCCGCTGCGCTCGGCATTGTGCCCGCCCGAAACCAGCAGCACGCGGCTGCCGCCATATTTTTTAATTTCGGCGGCAGTTTGCAACTGCGCCTCTTTGCCAAACACAATTTCAGTGGGCATATGGTAGGTAAAGCTCTGCATACGTCTCTCCTTTTTGGGGTGTGGGGGCGCTTACATCGACAGCGCACGCAGCAGTTTTTGCCGCTCGTCCCACAAGGTTCTCGACAAATCCACATAATAGCGATGCGGGTTTTCAAACCGCTTCACTTCGTCCCACAGCGTGTCAATCTGCCGGTGGCAATAGGTACGGATTTCCTCCAGCGACGGGGTAGTATACACCAGCGTGCCCTGCTCATACACCGGCATTAGAATATTTTTGGCCGTGCAGTTGGTGATGGTCTTCGTTTTCCAGGTCTCCAGCGGGTCAAAAATCGTGATGCCGCCCGCCGTGTCCACCTGCTCGTTGAAAATCGTGATATAGTCCGCCATCGCGTTGCCGGTCTCGTTGTCGTACAGCCGCCACACCGCTTTGCGGTGTGGGGTCGTCAGCTTTTCCACCGACTCGCTGACCTTAATTTTGGGCAGATACTCGCCGTTTTCTTTCACTGCCGCCAACTTGTACACACCGCCAAACACCGGGTCGCTTTTACTGGTGATTAAATTTTCGCCAATACCAAAGCTATCCACCTTGGCGCCCTGCAAAATCAAATCGCGCACGATGTATTCATCCAGCGAGTTACTGGCGACGATGGATACATCGGCATAACCCGCGGCATCCAGCATGCGCCGGGCCCGCTTGGACAGGTAGGCAATATCGCCCGAATCGATGCGCACGCCCAGCGGCCGAATCCCGCGCGGGGCCAGCACCTCGTTGAACACCTTGATTGCGTTGGGGATCCCGCTTTTCGTCACGCTGTAAGTATCCACCAGCAGCACACAGCCCTCGGGGTACAGCTCGGCGTATTTTTTAAACGCCTCATATTCCGACGGGAACATCTGCACCCACGAGTGCGCCATGGTGCCTGACACCGGGATGCCAAAATCACGCGAGGCCAACACACAGCTGGTACTGGTCACCCCGCCAATATACGCCGCGCGCGCGCCCAAAATAGCCGCGTCGTAGCTCTGCGCCCGGCGCGCACCAAACTCGGCCACTGGTCGCCCGGCCGCCGCCCGCACAATGCGGTTTGCCTTGGTGGCAATCAGGCTTTGGTGGTTCATGTTCACCAGCAGCATCGTCTCAATCAGCTGGGCCTGAATGGCCGGGCCCTCCACCGTCACAATCGGCTCACCGGGGAACACCGGCGTGCCCTCCGGGATGGCCCACACATTGCACGAAAAATGAAATTTGCGCAGGTAGTCTAAAAATGCCTCGCCAAACCCGCCGCTCTTGCGCAGGTAAGCAATATCCTCTTCGGTAAAACGCAGGTTTTCCAGCGACTCGATCATCTGGGCAAGGCCCGCACAAATAGCAAAGCCGCCGCCATCCGGTACCCGGCGAAAAAACATGTCGAATACACAAATCTTGTCCTGATACCCCTCTTCAAAATAACCAGCGGCCATGGTAATCTCGTAATAGTCGGTCAGCATGGTCAAGTTGCGCGCGTTTTTGACATCCATCTTGAAACTTCCTTTCGCCCCCTGTGGGGGAAACCTCGCTGCGGCGCACCCTGTGCGCGCCACAGGTTAAAACCGGCGTACTTTGCCCTGCTTTTTATTGTTGTGCATCACCCAGAACAGGTAAATAAAGTAGATGGAGGCGGTGATGGCCACCAAGACCATTAGCACTTTAAAATAAAGCGACGTGAAAAATTCGCCAATTTTATCAATCACATACAGCGCGGTGTTGCGCTCTAAACTCTGGCTGGCCACAAGGTCTACGGTGCCAATCTCCTCACCCGCAAGCGAAAGGGTCACGCTGCCCACCACGTCGCCCGCCTGAATGGGGGCGGCAACTTCCTCTGGCAGGTTAAACTGCTTATTCACCGTCGTCTCGTCGCTCTCTACCGGCAGCAGTGTCACAAGGTCGCTGGCCGGGCGCAATTTCAGCGTATCCTGCTGCGAGCAGTATTTCACTTTAATCTCAGTAATATCCTGTGTCGTGTCCAGCGCTGGGCGCACCGCAAGGCTGCTAAACGCCCAGTCATAAATTTGTGCCGTCACCGAAAACGCCAGCCCGTACCCGTTTGCGTCTTTCTCATACGGGGTGCCCATCACAACCAACAGATAGGTCTGCCCGTCCTTGGTAGCGGTCGTAATCAAATTATAGCCCGCCTCGGGGGTCGAGCCGGTTTTAATACCCCGGATATACGAGCGGTACACATCGCTATTTTGCCGCATCATCGCGTTGGTGTTGCGAATGGTGTACGCCGACGCGTGCTTGTTGCTGGCCGGCATCGTGTAATCAAGGCTGGTGACAACATTCATAAACAAATCGCCCTTGTCATAGCATGCCTTTGCAATCAGGTACATGTCGTGCGCGGTGGAATAATGGTTTTTATCCAGCCCATACAGGCCGTGCGCACAGGCAAAGTTGGTGTTGGTGCAGCCCAGCTCTTTGGCACGGTTGTTCATCAGGTAAAAAAAGTTTGACAGGTTGCCGCCGCCCACATAATCGGCCACAATGCTGGCAGCCTCATTGGCGCTGGGCAGCATCATCGCGTACAGCAAATCCTTTGCCGAAACTTCTTCATAGGGGCGAATATCGGCGGTCGAACTGCCACTGCCGTACAACTCGTCAAAAATATAGCCCGGCGCGGTAATTCTGGTATTGTCAAGGTCTGGCACATTTTCCAGTAGCAGTAGCGCCGTCATCAGCTTGGTCAGGCTGGCTGGCGCACGCTTTTTGTCTGCGTTTTTTTGGTACACCACAATACCGGTGTCCAGGTTCACCAGATAAACGGCATCGGCGTTGGGGTCAAACGGCGGCGTAAAGGTCACCGCCGCTGCCGGCAGGGCGGCAACCCCCAAAAACAGCAGTAGCATGGCAAACGTGCTGGCAAAAAACTTTTTCATCTTTGTACCTCGCGGGATGAACAGTATTATGGTATAATAGCCGCAAAACGGCTTGGCACCACAGGCCCTGTGCGCCCGGTACGCGGGGTGCACAAAAAGTGCGGCAAACCGGCGCAACCTCACCCGAATTTATGGTATAATGGGTGCAGTTCGCCACGCGCCGCGCCCCTTGCACCGGGGCGGGTGTACATATTATAGTATTATAGCATTGTTTTGTGCAAATAAAAAGCTTCGGGCACAGAGGGGCATCAGAAAATGATCTATGTTACAGCAGACCTGCACGGGGACGTACTTCGGCTGAAAGAGGCCGCCGTCAAACGGCTGGGCAGGCGGGATACGCTGATCGTACTGGGAGATTTCGGCTTTTTATGGGACGGCAGCAAGCGCGAAAAAAAACTGCTGAAATGGCTGGGCCGCCGCCGTTATCAACTGCTGTTTGTGGATGGTGCGCACGAAAATTACGACCTTTTGGCAGACTACCCGGTAGAACCTCTGCTGGGCGGGCAGGCACGGCACATCAGCGGCAGGCTGTACCAGCTGATGCGCGGTGAAATTTACACCATTGAAGATAAAACCCTGCTCTGCTTTGGCGGTGGCGAAAGCGAGGACCGCGACGAGCGCGAAGAGGGTAAAACCTGGTGGCGGGCCGAACTGCCCAGCCAGTTTCAGATGGACCGCTGCGGCGAAACACTCGCCGCACACGGCGGCAAGGTGGACATTGTGCTGACCCACACCCCGCCCTACCGGCTGCGCCGCTTTTTGGTGGGGGAGGTTGCCGAAACCAACCGGCTGGAGACCTTTTTGGATACCGTAGCAGACACGGCGCAGTATGGCTGCTGGTATTTTGGCCACTGTCACCGGGACCTTGCCATTAGCCCCAAGGCCGTGGCAGTTTATCGCAAGGTACTGCCGCTTTGGCAACAGCCCAAAAAGCGATTTTTTCAAAAAAAGGGGAAATAGCACCCCGTGCACGCGGCCCAGCGGGGCCGCTTTTTTGTGTCGTTTTTCTGCCGTAAAGCGCAAACAACTGCAACAACAAACAGCAAGGGCCGGTATGGTGACGCATACCGGCCCTTGCTGTCTTCTATTATTAAGGAAACGAAAAGGCAAAAAAATTATAGCTCGATGGTGGTCTTATCGCCCGCAGCAAGCAGATACTTTTTCGTGTCGGTCAGGTAGGTGCGCTCCGGCAGGCAGATGAGCACTGTCGCACTTTGGTGTAGCGGGAACGGCGCCCCGTGCCACACCCCGGCGCGAAATGCCACCAAGGTACCGGCAGGCACTACAAATGCTTTCAGCAGTGCGGGCTCTACCCGGTCGTCGTTGGCGGGGCCTGCAACCATCACCACATCTTCATCCAACGGCATCATGATCTCCACCGCGGACGAATGGTACTCCACATCTTCAATCACCATCGGCCGCGGGTCCAGCTTCAGCGAGCCAAATGCAACCGGCGCGGTGCTTGCCATGGGGGCCAGCACCATGTCGCGGTGAAACACGCACGGGGCTTTGCCAAGGCCATAGGCATCCCCCGGCTCGGTCATGTTGCCAATGTAGCCATACGGCGCAAAGTTTTCGGTTGTAATGGAAACGGCTTCAATCTTTCTCATCGATACCCCACCTTTTTATTACGGGCGGCAGGCCGCAAGGCAAACCGTCTTATTTTTCGTACTTGTAATCCGGCACTTCCACTTTGTCTACTTCCTGGTAGGGGGCAAGGGTCGAGACCATTTTTACCGGCGCATCATAGTTGTTGATGCAGTAATGCACTTCGCTGGGCTCAATGTGAATCAAATCGCCCTGTTTCAGGTGATGGGATACCCCGTCAACAATGATGTCAATCTCGCCCTCTAAGATGAAAAAGTTCTCCTCCATCACATTGTGAAAATGGGCGGTAAAGTCCTGGCCGGGCATAAACTGCACCAGCGCAAAATTCATGCGGGGGCCCTTCATCAGGTATTTCGGGCCGCTGTCGCCAAAGCGATACTCCCGGTCGTTCTCATTGATAATAAACATGACAGTTTTTCCTTTCTTCGCTCAGGGTCAAAGGCCCGGCGCAATCCAAAGATTTCTGGTGAGCTTACGGCCGCACAGCGCAAGCTGCGCGGCATAAACCTCCCGCCAGGGGGCATAAAGCGCCTCGTATACGGCGTGGTTTTCCATGTTGGGGGTGTAGGTTTTGTCCCACTGTACCAGCCTGCGGGCCGCGGCGGGGATGCTGTCGTACAGCCCCACGCCATACCCCGCCAAAATGGCGGCGCCCAGCGCAGTGGCTTCTTTGACCACCGGCACTTTCACCGGCAGGCCCAGCACATCGGCCAAAATTTGGCACCACAGCGGGCTTTTGGACGCGCCGCCCGCAAATACGATTTCGGCGGGCATATTGCCGGTCGCCTCACGCACCAGCTCTAGGTGGCCGCGGGTAATCATGGCGGTATTCTCTAAAATCGCGCGGTAGAACGTATAGCGGTTATATTTTTCCGGCTCCATGCCAAAGTTTGTAAAGGTCGGCGAAGCGTGTTTCCACTCGATAAAGTTCATCACGTCTGAAAACGCACAGAACATGCCATAACTGCCGGCGGGGATCTCTTTGGCTTTCTGGTCCATCAGCACATAGGGGTCGGTGCCCTGCTGCTCTGCCTGCATCTTTTCCAGCTGGCAGAACCCGTCGCGGAACCAGCGCATCACAAGGCCCGGCTTAAAGGCCAGCGCCTCGTACTGCCACACCCCCGGCACGGCATGGCAGTTGACCCGCACCCGGCAGCCGGGGTCGGTTTTGCCGTCGGCGGTGTTAAACTCGTACTGCCAAAAGCTGCCGCCAAACACGGCGGCCTGGCCGGGGTCTACCACGCCGACACCCACACAGCCCAGCTGTGCGTCGCCGCCGCCCACGACCACCGGGGTGCCCACGGCAAGGCCGGTCTCCGCCGCGCCCTGCTCGTTTACATTTGCCAGCACGCTGCCGCACTCTTTCACCGGCGGGAACCAGTCGGTGCGCAGCCCGCAGCGCTCGGCAATGGCCGCGTCAAACGTGCGGCTTTGCAAATCAAACAGGCCACTCGTCGAGCCATTGCTGGGCTCTACTGCCAACACGCCGGTCAATTTGTGAATCAGCCAGTCGTTGAACATCCCCACAACGGCAATCTTTTCGTAGACATCGGGTAACTTATTTTTCACCCAAAGCAACCGGGGCAGCGCGTCCAGTGCAAATGACTGGCCCGACTTGAGGTACAACTCTTTTTCCAGCTCGGCATCCCGCGCAATCAGCTGCGACACCTCGTCAATGCTGCGCGCGTCCACGTTGGCACAGGCCCAAATCTCCTGCCCTGCGTCATCGTACAGCACAATGCCCTCGCGCATGCAGGTGGTCGAAACCGCCGCAATTTGCTGCGGGGGGATGCCGGTCTCCTGCAATACCCCACGGATGCAGGTGCGGGCAAGGTCCCAGTTTTTCACCCAGTCAAAATCCATACTGCCGGGGTACCGCGGGTCTTCGCGGTGCTCCCACTCGCGCTGCACACAGCCCATCTGCCGGCCGGACAAATCAAACACGACCGCCCTTACGCTGCCGGTCCCCGCATCCACTGCCATCAGATATTGTTCTGCCATTTTTCTTCCTCCTACTCTTGGTGCCGCGCGCGCGGGGCATCAGTCGTTATCTGTTGTATCAATCAACTGTACTGCCGTCTCTTCATCGGTGACCAAAACGTCCAGATACCCGCCGGTCAACACGGCGCGGATGGCCTCCAGTTTACTGGCACCCGCCGCCACGCCAATCACATTGTCCAAATCCCGCAGGTTTTGCAGCGGGGTTGAAAGCAGGCGTTCTTCCACACCGGTGTGCACCGGCTGGCCGTCCTTGTCAATAAAGTGGCTTAGGATATCCCCCACCGCCCCCTGCATCGACAGATACAGAAAATCATTCTTGCTTAAAATGCCATTTTTCAAAATCGTCGCGTCATCGCTCATGCCGCCAATCCCCACAACGGTCATCGAGGCAAGGCGCACCATGCGCGAAATTTCCTGCACCGAGGGCTCGCTGCGCAGCGCCTCGTTCATCTCTTTCGACGAGACCAGCAACGGTGCCGGGATGAGGAACAGCTTTGCGTTAAATACGTTTGATTGTGCGTTTGGCAGGTAATAGCTTACGCCACCGGTCAGCGAAACCACCGAGATCGGCGATTCGGTACGGGTGGCAAGGTGGTTCAAAATGCGGCTTGGTGTGTCACCATAGCCCATGTTGATAAACGCGTTTTCGGGCAAGCGGTCGGCAATATACATCGCACCGGCCAGTGCCACTGTCTCATTTAATAACCCGCTGTCCGGCGGGGTGGGTACAATAAAGGCATCTTTCAGGTTCCACTGCTCGGCCAGTTGCTGCTCCGTGCGCATGCGCTGGGCACTGTCTTGGCGCAGTTTAAACTGAATCACCCCGTTCTGGCGCGCTTTTTCTAATAGTTTGATGACCCTCATGCGGGAAATACCCAGCTTTTCAGAGATCTTTTGCTGCGTCATATTCTCTACATAATAATACCAGGCAGTTTTGACAATGAGCGTTTCCTCGTAATTCATTCCCGTCTCCTCCATTTGATGCAGCTGCCGCCGCGCGCCGCCGCCGGCAGCCGGCCTGCTTTTTTTGTTTGCTCTCATTATAAAACCTCTGCTTGGAAAACATAATTTTAAAAGGGGGGTCTAATTCGCTCATTGATGTTACAAATGTTTTAATGCAAATCATTTGTTTTTGCTTTTTCAGTATAACAGTATTCTCGTCAACTGTCAATTGATATATTCTTTGTAATCTTTTTTGTGGTTTTTGCATCAAAATTGGAATTCATTTTACTGCAAACTACACAACAAAATGTCTATTTTACTAAAAAACAGTCATTACAATTTCTTTTTTAAGCGGTTTTCTCTAAAAAAATGTGTCTTTTCTGTATTAGGAATAGTGAACCATTGTTGACAAAGAAAAACAAATAGCGTATGATGAGCGTGTTGATAAAAATCTTATATCAAAACATTTGTTTCGTTTGGTCGGCGGTACCTGCCCCGGCCTCTACATTACCGGACTGGATGGAGGAAGCAACTATGGAGCAGAGCCGGAATTCAGCCCCCGGCGCTCTGCTGTCGGTACGCGGGATCACCAAGGCCTTCAGCTTGAACGCGGTGCTTAAGGGCATTGACCTGGACGTGGGCTCCGGCGACGTGGTCGCTTTAATTGGCGGCAACGGCGCGGGCAAAAGCACACTGATGAAAATTATTATGGGGATTTACCAGCCGGACGGCGGCGAGCTGTATGTCGCCGGCGAAAAGGCCACACTGGGCAGCCCAACCGCAGCGCTGGCGCGGGGCATTTATATGGTGCCGCAAGAGCCACTGCTGTTCCCCAATATGACGGTCGAAGAAAATATCGTGGTCGGGTTTAGCGAAAAGCCCGCGGTGTTACATCGCCGTCTGGTGGAACTGATGGAGGAGAACGGCTGGGAATTAGACCTTAGCCGCAAAGCCAGCAGCCTTTCCATTGCAGAACAGCAACTGGTGGAATTGTTGCGCGGCCTGCTGCGCAACGCGCGGGTGCTGATTTTGGACGAGCCAACCAGCGCACTGACCTTTGACGAGGTAGAGAGCCTATTTAAATGTGTCGAAAGCTTAAAATCAAAGGGTATCGGCATCATTTACATTACCCACCGCCTTGCCGAGGTTTTTGAAATTGCCACCCATGTCGCAATCATGCGCGACGGTGTCATCACTCTCAGCGGCCCGGTGGGCAACTTTGACCGCGATATGCTGGTGCAAGGCCTGTTGCCGCCGAACATGGAAACGCAGGCAGACAAAGGGGTCAACGAGGACGTTGAGATTGACTACACCGGCCTGCCCCCTGTGTTTGAACTGCAAAATTATTCCGGCTACGGCTTTAGCAACGTTGACCTTAAGGTTTACCCTGGTGAGATTTTAGGGGTCGCCGGGGTCGTGGGTGCCGGCCGTACCGAGCTTGCCACCACCATTTTTGGCCGCGACAAGGTGTTGGGCGGCAAGGCCATCCTGGATGGGGCCGACATCACCGGCCTTTCCACCAAAAAGGTCCTCTGCGCCGGCATCAACTATGTGCCGGAAGATCGCCACCTCAACGGGCTGTTTAAAATCAGCGACGTTGCGGCAAACACCACCTCCGGCCTGCTGGACCAGAAAGAGCTTGGCAGTTTCTTTTTAAATGTAAAAAAGGAAGCCGAGATTACCAAAAAATACGTGGATGATTTCCGCATCAAAATCACTGGGCAAGACCAGTTGACCGGCAGCCTGTCGGGCGGCAACCAACAAAAAATCGTCATTGGGCGCGCACTGTCCACCAGCCCAAAGCTGGTGATTCTGGATGAGCCGACCCGCGGCATTGATGCCGCCGCCCGCGGTGATGTGTACAACATCATTCATCAACTGCGCAACCAAGGGGTCGCGGTCATGCTGATCTCGTCCGATATGGAAGAGATTGTCGAGCTGTCCGACCGGGCAGTCACCGTGTTTCAGGGGCGTATCAACGGTGAGTTTGCGAAAAAGGATATCAATCAGGACAACCTGATGGCCGCAGCCTTTGGTGTCACTGGCGGAAAGCAGGTGCAGCAATGAATACACTGAAAAAAATCACTAAAATCCGCGAGATCAACAGCCTGTTCTTTTTAATTGCGCTGTTTGCCATTGTGGGCATGGTCAACCCGGCGTTTCTTGCGCCGACGACCCTGTTCAACTGTTTCAACGACAGCGTTGTGTTCACCCTATTGGCCACCGGCATCGCGTTTGTCATTCTCACCGGTGAAATTGATGTTTCCATCGGTGCCACGTTGGGGCTTTCCGCCGCGATTTCCTCTTCACTGCTGCGGGATGGTGCCAGCTGGTTCGTTGCCATTGCAGCCGGTCTGCTGGCCGGTGTGGTTGTGGGGTTGATCAACGGCTTTGGCGTTTCCACATTAGGCATTCCGTCGCTGATTTTCACCCTTGGCACCAACGGTGTCGTGCGCGGCATGATTTATGTTTACACCGGCGGCGCCTGGGTCGAAAACCTGCCCGCCAGCTTCACAAAGCTCTCGCAGGTCAAGCTGTTCGGCAACCTCACCATCTTCTACCTTGTGGTGTTGCTGGGTGTCATTGCCGCCCACATTGCGTTGACCCACACCCGCCGCGGCCGCTACTTTATCGCGGTTGGCGATAACGCCGCCGGCGCCACGCTGGTCGGCATCCCCGCAAAGCGCACTAAAATCCTCGCTTATGTGCTGTGCGGTGTACTTGCCTCGGTGGCCGGCATCATCTACTCTTCGCGTATCGGCTTTATTACCCCCACCGCGGGCAACGGCTACGAAATGAAAGCCATTGCAGCCTGCGTGCTGGGCGGCATCAGCCTTTCGGGTGGCCTTGGCAGCCTGCTGGGCGCTTCCATCGGTGCCGTCATCATGTCGTCGGTCAGCCGTATCCTCGTGTTTCTCGGCTTCTCGTCCGACTATGACAACACCATCACCGGCATTTTGCTCATCACCATCGTTGTAATTGATGCGCTTACCCAAAACCGCGCGGCGACCAAAAGCCGCCACGAGCGTCTTGCTGCCCGTACCGGGCCCGCGCACGCTAAGAAAGGGGGCGCAGCCAAATGAAACATTCACCTTTAGAGCGCTTTAAAAAAGGCGTAAAGAGTTGGGAGACCGTACTGCTGGGGCTGTTGCTTGCAGAGTTTGTCATCTTTGGTATCGCAAACCCCAAATTTTTAATGCCGCGTGTGCTGCTGGGCAGCGTCAACGACATCATCTCCATCTGCATCATCTCGCTGTTTGTCACCTTTGTTATGATCACCGGCGGCATCGACATTCAGGCAGGCTCTATCGTCGGCCTGTCGTCCATCGTCATCGGTGTCACCTGGCAGGATTTCGGCCTGAACATCTGGGTCGCCGCTATCTTGGCCATGGTCGTTGCGGCACTGTGCGGTGCGCTGTCCGGCTTCTTTGTCGCCTACTGCGGCGTACAGCCGATGGTCGTCACGTTGGGTGGCAGCTTCCTTTACACCGGCATTGCCCTGCTCGTCTCCAATATTTCGGCGACCGCAAGCTACAAGGGCATCAGCGGTTTCCCCGAGGACTTTACGCAGATTGCAAAATTTAAACTGTTCGGTGTCATCCCCAGCCAGTTGCTGATTTTTGCCGCATTGACGGTCATTGCATACTTTTTGCTGCACAAATCTAAATTCGGCCGCAAAGTATTTCTCGTGGGTGTCAACCCCCGCGCAGCCGAGTATTCCGGCATCAACAGCCGTTTTGTCACCCTGCTCACCTATGTGCTGTCGGGCGTTAGCGCCTCGATTGCCGGCATTGTGCTCACCGCTTACCTTGGCACCGCCAAAAGCGATATCGGCGTCACCTTTACGCTGCCGATCATCACCGCTGTGGTACTGGGCGGTACCCTTTCCACCGGCGGTAAGGGCAGTGTTATTGGCACCGCACTGGCGGCGCTGGTCATCGGCGTACTGCGCTTCGGCCTGCCGCTCAGCTTTAAAGTGAGCAATCAGTATCTTGACATCCCCGTTGGCCTTTTGCTCCTCATTGTTGTCGTTGGCCGCTCGATTGCCGCAAACCCCACCCTATTGCGCAAACTGGGGATCGGCAAAGCCAAAAGACAAAAGAACAAGGCCTAGGTGGCCTATCCTACGCATATATTTGAAGCCGTGAAATCGCTCGGCTTTGCAAATATAACACTATTAGGAGGTTTTCGTATGAAAAAGGTTCTTTCACTTGCTCTTGCCGCAGCCATGGCTCTTTCTCTGGTTGCCTGTGGCGGCAGCTCGTCCAGCACGGCGAGCGCTTCCAGCACCCCGGCCGCTGCCGGCAGCAGTTCTGCCGCAGCCACTACCGGTGGTGATCTGTCGGGTAAAACCGTCGTCTTCATCCCGAAGCTGACCGGTAACGCCTTCTTCGAGTCCGCCAACAACGGCGCCCAGAAGTATTCGAAAGACTGGGGCTTCACCGTGGATTATCAGGGCAGCCCGAACGCGGCGGTTGCCGATGAAGTTCAGGTCGTCAACAACGCCGTCGCAAGCGGCGCCGACGCCATCTGCATCTCCTCGGTTGACGCAACCGGCCTCGATGACGCACTGAAGAGCGCCATTGAGCAGGGCATGACCGTCTGCACCTGGGACTCCGACGTATCCCCCGATGCCCGCTCGCTGATGGTTTCGCAGGGCACCCCTGACATCCTTGGCCAGATGCTGGTCGATATGGGCGCCGAGGCGCTGACCAACCGTGGCGTGGATGTCACCAAAGATGCTGTCAACTACTGCTGGCATTACTCGCAGGCCACCGTTGCCGACCAGAACTCCTGGCAGGTTGCAGGCGAAGCTTACATCGCCGAGAAGTACCCCAACTGGGTCAACGTTGCCCCGGACAACTACTACTCCGAGCAGGATGCTGAAAAAGCTGTTTCGGTTGGTGCTTCCATCCTCGAAGCTCATTCCGACATCGACCTGATCATCTGCAACGACTCGACCGCTCTGCCCGGCCAGTGCAAAGCTGCACAGAACGCCGGCCTGACTGCAAAAGACGTCACCATCACCGGTTTTGCTTCCCCGATGTCCATTAAAGACTACTGCGCTGCTGGCGTTATCGAGCGCTGGGGCCTGTGGGATTGCGGCGTGCAGGGTGCAATGGGCTGCTACCTCGCAGCTTACCTCGCAGCCGGCAACACCGTTAAAGTTGGCGACAAGGTCGAAATCCCCAGCATCGGTACTGTTGAGATCATGCCGAACGACGTGCTGGTTCCCGGCCAGGAGACTGCCGCAACCAACAACGGCGTCGTGCTGATGCCCGAGCGTCTGGTGTTCACGCAGGACAACATGAACAACTACGACTTCTAATTAAACTCTCACCGCACCCAGCCGGGTGCCGGATGCAGAACCGAGAGCAGGTTGCCCCCAAAGGGGTGGCCTGCTCCGGTCCTGTGAGAGCGGGAGCCCTCTCTCCCGCTTTCACAGGAGCGGAGCAAACCTGCTGCGCAACCAAACCGTTTCTTATCATTTGAAGGAGGCAGGTATTTATGGCTGACAAAGATGGACTGAAGGTCGCAAAGGATTACCACGTGGAGGTACCGTTCGCGACACAGGGAAGTTTTCACGTAAAGGGTGCAAACAGCCTTGACTGGGGCATGAAAAAGCACCTGTCCAACATTTTTGACCCGAAGAGCGGCAATACCGTGATGTTTGCATTTGACCACGGTTATTTTATGGGCTCCACCGCAGGTCTTGAGCGTTTGGACCTCATCATCCCGAAACTGCTGGGCAGCGTGGATGTACTGATGGGCACCCGTGGGGCTCTGCGCAGCAGCGTGCTGCCGGAGTGCGGCAAATCAATCGCACTGCGCGTGACCTCGGGCTCTTCGATGATTGACGACGACCTTTCGCACGAAGTGGTTGCCGTTAACATTGAGGACGCCATTCGTATGAACGCCGATTGTATGGCCGTGCAAACCTTTGTTGGTGCCGACGGCGAGCTGTCCAGCCTTGACAACCTTTCGCGCGTTGTCAACGCCGGCCTGCGGTACAGCATCCCCACCATGGGCGTTGTGGCCGTTGGCAAGCAGATGGAGCGCACCGACCGGTTCTTTAAACTGGCGACCCGCATTGTTGCCGAACTGGGCGCCAACATCATCAAAACCTACTACTGCGAAAACTTTGAAGAAGTGGTCGCAGCCTGCCCGGTGCCCATCGTGGTTGCCGGCGGCAAAAAGCTGCCCGAAGACGAAGCGCTGACCCTTGCCTACCACGCGATCAGCGAAGGTGCGCACGGCCTTGACATGGGCCGCAACATCTTCCAGAGCGAGCACCCCACCGAAATGGCGGCTGCGATTCGCAAAATCGTGCACGAGGGCGCTACCGACAAGGAAGCATTCGAGTTTTATCAGGACACCATTCACTAATTGGCGCATCTTGGTACTTGCAAAAGGGCAGGCCCGGCGGGGCCTGCCCTTTTTTGGTGCTTTGTGTCAAAATGCATCACAGTAAAGGGGTAATGCAATGACTATTTTTTTAGAGATTGCCGAAATGGTATTGCCCGTTTTGGTCATGATCGGCCTTGGGTTTCTGTGCCGCAAACGGCAGCTGTTTGACGAAAAAGGGCTTGCCGGGCTGAAAACACTGATCAGCGATATCACGCTGCCGGTCGTGCTGTTCAACGCATTTCTCAGCGCACAGTATAACCTGCGCCTTATCGTGGTATTTGCGGTGCTGTACGCTGCTTCCGGCGCGGCACTGGCGGCAGGCTTTGCATTGCGCCCGCTGGCAAAGCCGTACGGCAGGCTGATGCCGTTTTTAATGGCCTGCTTTGAAGCCGGTATGCTGGGGTATGCGCTGTACACCCTGCTGGTGGGGCCGCAAGGGCTTTCTACCTTTGCCATGGTGGACATTGGGCAAACGATGTTCGCCTACACCATCTACCTTGCGGCACTGGGGGCCGCGGGTGGCCAGCAGATGACCCCAAAAACCATCCTGCGCAACATGCTGACGAAGAAACCTTTCTTGGGCATTTTGCTGGGCATTTTATTGGGGGCTACCGGCCTTGGCGCGCGGGTGATTGCCTCCCCCATCGGCAGTATTTTTACATCGCTCATCAGCTTTATCACCGCGCCGACTGCCGGGGTGATTTTAATTATTGTGGGGTACGAGCTATCATTTAAAAAAAGCCTGCTGCGCCCGGTTGCCACCACCATCGTGCTGCGGCTGGCCGTGATGGCCGTGCTGCTGGCGGTCGCTTCGTTTGTTATTTTCAGCCTGACCCCGTTTGACAAAGATTTGCAGCTTGCGCTGATGCTCATCTTTGCACTGCCCGCACCGTTTGTCATCCCGCTGTTTGCCGACGTGGGCAAGGATGGGCAGTATGTTTCAACGACGCTGTCCATGGACACGTTGCTTGCCATCGTGCTGTTTGTGGCCATTGCCGCCTACAGCCGGGTGGGCTAAAGCGCAGGGCTGTGTGCCCCAATGGTTGCCCCCTCGCGGCACGCCGTTTGTGTGCGCCGCAACTGGCAGGCAACACCTAAAAAATAAAAAAATGCGGCCTGTTTTATGGCCGCACCGTTAACAGAGTAAGGGCACGCTGAAACAGCGTGCCCTTACTTGTTTGTTTTGTTATGGTTTGGGGGCCAGTTGCCGCACTGAATCGCGCTCTACCAGCTTTGCCTCAAATTCAGCGCTGGCATCATAGGCCGGGTTTTCAATGCGCCGCAGCAGGTTTTCTGCCACCGCTTTGCCCAATACCTCTTTGGGGTGGTTGATTGAAGTCAGTGGCGGGGTGCTGTGTTCGGCCAGCACCGAGTTATCGACACTGACGACCGATAAATCACGCGGCACCTCAATGCCGTTTTTCGCAAGCACCGCCAGTAGGCGCACCGCCACCTGGTCATTGTAGCACATTACGGCACTGGCGCCCTCCATGCGGCGCAAAATGCGCGTTTCGTCCGCAAACAGGCTGGCAAGGTCCTCGGTTGCAAACCACAGTACACGGTTTGCGTTCATGTCAATGCCGTTTTCCATCAGCGCTTCTAAGTACCCCGCATAACGCAGATGGCCCTGCAAATCGTCACTTTGAAAAATGGCGGCAATTTTGCGGTGCCCTGCGCGGATGAGCCGCTGGGTGGCAACCTTACCGGCCGCTTTGTCGTCCAGCGCCACATGCGGCAGCGCAAGTCCGGGGTAATAGGCGTTGAAAAAAATCACCGGTATCTGCCGCTCGGCCAGCTCTCGGTACAACGCCCCGTTGGGGTTTGGCAGGCCGCTTTTCGTGGGCTCCGCAATCACGCCGTCCACCCCACGCTCCAGCATGCTTTTCAGCGCCCGTGTTTCGTTTTCCACCTTATTCAGCGTAAACACCAGCTGCATGGAATACCCGTTTTTAGTCAGTGTTTTGCCAATACCGCGGATGATCGGCGGGAAGATGTAATCATCTACATAGGTCGAAATCACCCCAATGGTCATGGTCTGGGCCGGTGCGACCTCTGGCCGATAGGTGACATAGGTACCGCTGCCGCGCCGCCCTTGCACATACCCTTCGGCCTGTAACAGGTTGATGGCCTGCCGCACGGTCTGGCGCGAGATGCCAAACATCTCACCCAGCTCGTTTTCAGAATAAAAGCGTTCTCCCGGCAAAATTTCGCCGTTTTGAATACGCTCTTTAATCCACCCGGCAAGCACCCTGTACTTTGGGGTTTGTGTTTCCATGCGACCACCGCCTTTCAGCCCCGTTGGACCAAACTTTTTTATTTGCGCTTTTTGCTCAGCAAATCAATGGTAACAGCGCCCAACAGCACAAGGCCCTTGATGACGCGCTGGATATCCACGCTCCAGCCAATCAGCGACATGCCGTTGTTCAAAATACCCATGATCAGCGCGCCAATGACAGCGCCCACCACCGTACCGGTGCCGCCATAGGCCGACGCACCGCCAATATAGCACGAGGCGATAGCGTCCAGCTCAAACCCGTCACCCGCCTTTGGTGTAGCCGATGCATTGCGGGCAGACAGCACCACGCCGGCCAGTGCCGCAAGCAGCCCCATGTTGGCGTAGACCCAGAACATTACCTTTTTGGTTTTGATGCCGGACAGCGCCGCCGCTTTGGCATTGCCGCCCACCGCGTACACCTGCCGGCCAATGACCATGCGCTGGGTGACAAAGGTATAAATTAAAATCAACGCCAGCATAATGGCCAGCACAAACGGCAGGCCTTTGTACACCGCCAGCTTATAGGTGAAAAAGTTGACCAAAAATGTAATGACAATCAACTTGGACGCCGTCTGCCACAACGGCGCAATTTCAAACCCGTAGTGTTTTTTGGTACGAATGTTTTTGAGCTCGTTGAAAATCATCAGCGCAGAGCCTAAAATACCGGCAATCAACGCAAACAATTCTACCGACGCATTGCCGATTTGCACCGAATAAGTGGGCAGGTAGCCTGCGCCGATGATGGTGTAGCTGGTCGGCAGCGGCCCTTTGGTCTGGCCCTGCAATGCCACCATGGTGAGGCCGCGGAAAATCAGCATGTTGGCCAGCGTCACAATAAAGGGCGGTACGCCGAGGTAGGCGATGAAAAAGCCCTGCCACATGCCAATTAACAGCCCCAACGCCAGCGAAAGCAGCACCACAATGCCGATGGGCAGCCCCCAGTCTAAAATCATAATGGCAGAGGACGCGCCCACAAAGGCGACGACAGAACCGACCGAAAGGTCGACGTTGCCGGTGATGATGGCCAGTAACATGCCCACCGCCAGAATGACGACGTAGCTGTTTTGCATCACGAGGTTGTTGATGTTCATCGGGGTAAAGTTTTTACCACTCGACAACACGCTAAAGACGAGAAAAATGACAATCAGGGCAATGCCCATGCCGTACTGTTTTAAATTAATTCCGGCTCTTTTACCCAATTTGCTGTTCATGTTGTTTTTTCTCCCTTCCGATATGGTTCATGATGAGCTTCATGATGGCTTCCTGGGAGAGCTCGTCTCTGTGCAATTCGCCCGCAATTTCGCCTTCGCTCAGCACGTAGACGCGGTCGCAGGTGCCGAGCAGCTCCGGCATCTCTGAGGAGATCACGATAACCGATTTCCCGCTTGCCGCGAGCTCGTTGATGATCGTATAAATTTCGTATTTGGCGCCGACATCAATACCGCGGGTCGGCTCGTCCATGATCAGCACGTCCGGCTCGGACAGCATCCATTTGGCAAGTACCACCTTTTGCTGGTTGCCGCCCGAAAGGCTGCCCACTGTCTGCTCGATGGACGTGCATTTTGTATTCAGCTTTTTACAATACTCTTCGCTGGCCAAAATTTCTTCGTTCTGATTGATTACATTCATCTTGGCAAAGCGCTTGTCCAAGCTTGCGAGGGTCGTGTTCCATTTCACGTCATTGTCCAGCACTAAGCCATAGCTTTTGCGGTCCTCGCTGACATACGCAAGGCCGCTGTTGATGGCATCCTTCACGCTGGCAAGGTGCAGCTGTTTGCCGTCCTTGATGATGGTGCCGCTAATTTCCTTGCCCCACGCCTTGCCAAACAGGCTCATGGCAAGCTCGGTGCGGCCACTGCCCATCAGCCCGGCAAAGCCCACCACCTCGCCTTGGCGCAGGTGAAACGACACGTTTTTAATCACCTGCCGCGTTTTGTCTTCGGGGTGGAACACGTTCCAGTTTTTGACCTCAAACACCACGTTGCCAATCGTGTTATTGCGTGGCGGGTAGCGGTTGGTTAGCTCGCGGCCCACCATGCCGCGGATGATGCGCTCCTCGCTGATGTCGTCTACCCCTTTCACCAGCGTTTCAATCGTCTTGCCGTCGCGGATCACCGTCACCGCGTCGGCAATGGCATTGATTTCGTTGAGCTTGTGCGAAATTAAAATACAGGTGATGCCATGCTCTTTTAGCGAGCGGATGATCTCCAGTAGGCGTTTCGAGTCCTCGTCGTTCAGCGAGGCGGTGGGCTCGTCCAAAATCAGCAGCTCCACCTTTTTAGCCAAGGCCTTCGCGATTTCGACCAGTTGTTGCTTGCCCACGCCCAGCTCGCCTACCATCATGTCGACGCTTTCTCCCTCAAGGCCGACCTTATGCAGCACCTCTGTTGCGCTTGCCCGGGTCTTGTTCCAGTCGATTACACCCTTGACACTTTTTTTCTCGTTGCCCAAAAAAATGTTTTCGGCAATTGACATGTACGGGCTCAGCGCCAGCTCCTGGTGGATGATGACGATGCCCTTTGCCTCGCTGTCACGGATGTCGCGAAATTTGCACAGCTCGCCGTTGTAGTAAATGTCTCCACGGTAATTGCCATGTGCGTAAATACCGGAAAGCACATTCATCAGTGTGGATTTGCCCGCGCCATTTTCCCCACAAATCGCATGGATCGTGCCACGTTTGACCGTCAGTGTCACATCATCCAGTGCGCGCACGCTGGCGAACTCCTTGATGATATGCTTCATTTCAAGGATATTGTCGCCCAAAAAAATCCCTCCTTCTTCAGGGTACCGGTGTGTTGCCTGCCAAAATAAGAAAAACGGCGACAGCTTGGCTGCCGCCGTTTGGTTGAACTTACATACCTAAGTCTTCGGCAGTGTAGTAGCCGGAATCGACCAGCAGTTCTTTGAGGTTGCTCTCGTCTACCGACACCGGGGTGCACAGGTAAGAAGGCACGACCTTCACGTTGTTGTTGTAGGTTTCTGAGTCGTTGATTTCAGGCTCGCCACCCTCTAACACCGCCTGCACCATGCCGACACATTTTTCAGCAAGTACGCGGGTGTCTTTGTAAATCGTCTGCGACTGTTTGCCCGACATGATGTTCTTGCAGGCCATCAGTTCGGCATCCTGCCCGGTGATAATCGGCCATTGCTCGCCCACCTTGTAGCCGGCGCCTTCCAGCGCAGCTGCAATGCCGTAAGAGAAGCCGTCAAACATCGACAGTGCAATATCAAGGTCTTGCCCTTGGCTGTAATACCCGGCAAGCAGGTCTTCCATGCGTTTCTGTGCAGTTTCCTGGCTCCAGCGCAGGATGGCCGTCTGCTCGAAATCGGTTTGGCCACTCTGGCAAACCAGCTGGCCGTTGTCCAGGTATTTTTGCAATACACTAAACACGCCGTCGTTAAACAGGTGCGCGTTGTTGTCGTCCGGGCTGCCGGCAAAGAACTCAATGTTGTACGGGCCAGCACCGTTTGCAAGGTCCATCTTCGCCTCTACATACTTTGCAATTTCAACGCCAACACCAAAGTTATCAAAGGTGGCGTAGTACGAAACCGCATCGGTATCCATCAACAGGCGGTCGTATGCGACCACCGGGATGCCATTGTCTTTCGCCTGTGCCAATACATTTACCAGCGCCTGCGAGTCGATTGACGCGACGACGAGACAATCCGCGCCGGAGGTAATCATGTTTTCGATTTGGGAGACCTGCGCCTGCACGTCGTCCTCGGCGTACTGCAAGTCAACGGTGTAGCCCAGCGCTTCCAGCTGGCTTTTGAGGTTGCTGCCATCTTGGATCCAACGCTGCGAGCTTTGGGTCGGCATGGCAATCCCCACTGTTTTGCCGCCACCCATTGTGGCGGTGCTGGATGCCATACTGGTGGACGCTGCCGGCGCACTGGAGGCGCCCCCTGCCCCTGTGGTAGAGCAGGCTGCGAGCGACAGCGCCATCGCTGCGGTAAGTGCAAGTGCAATCAGCTTTTTCATGGTACATCTCTCCTTTTTTAGCTCACTTGTGAAAGGGTCATCTTTCGTCTGTGGCCCTACTGCACTCTCAATATAGCAAAGCACAAGCCGAGTTGTCAATACAACTGTATCCAAATTCTTCCACAAACATCACCAGTCTGCATTTATGCATTTTATACAATACAACTTCTAAAATGTAGAAAATATCGGTATTTTGACGTCACAATAGCCAAATATCGTTCTGTTATCTAGTGTTTTCGCATCGTTGTTTTAGCTGAATGTCAAAAATTCGCATTGTATTTCGTCACCCTGCAAATGGTAATATGTTGTATAGTTGTACTATAAAGTTGTCTTTTGTATTATTGTTGCAACCAGCCCTACCATACTGTGGTATTGGCAAAAAAAAATAAACCGGTGCAACAAAAGTTGCACCGGCCCATAGCCTTTTTATTTGGTTTTAGTTACTCGCCAAGGTAGGCGCTGCGCACCTTATCGTCCTCCAGCAGCGCCGCAGCCTCACCCTCCATCACAATGCGGCCGGTCTCCAGCACATAGGCCCGGTCGGCAATCGAAAGCGCCATCTGCGCATTTTGCTCCACCAGCAAAATGGTGGTGCCTGCGGCGTGCAGCTCTTTTACAATATCAAAAATCTGCTCCACCAGCAGTGGGGCAAGGCCCATCGACGGCTCGTCCAGCATCATCAGCCGGGGCTTTGCCATCAAGGCGCGGCCCATGGCCAGCATCTGTTGCTCGCCGCCAGACAGCGTGCCGGCAACCTGGCGGCGGCGCTCGGCCAGCCGGGGGAACCGGCTGTACACATCGCTAATCGACGCGGCGTTTTCTGCCGCGCTGCGGGTGTACCCACCCATTTCAAGGTTTTCTTCCACTGTCATCTGCAAAAATACACGGCGCCCCTCCGGCACCTGTGACAGCCCGCGCGCAAGCACCTTGTGCGGTTGCAACGTGCTGATGGTTTCATCCAAAAAGCGAATCGACCCTGTTTTAGAGCGCAACTGGCCGGAGATGGTGTTCAAAATGGTGCTTTTACCCGCACCGTTTGCGCCAATCAGCGTGACGATTTCGCCCTGACGCACCTCAAACGTGATACCTTTCACGGCGTGGATATTGCCGTAGTATACATTGATGTTATCAACCTTCAGCATTGGCTGTGCCCCCCTTTTTGCCCAGATACGCTTCAATGACCACCGGGTTTTTGCGAATTTCCTCCGGTGTGCCCTTGGCGATAATGCGGCCATAGTTCAGCACGGCAATGCCCTCACAGATATTCATAACCAGGTTCATGTCATGCTCGATCAAAATAACGGCAATACCAAACCGGTCGCGGATGCGGCGGATATTCTCCATCAGCTCCGCCGTCTCAGAGGGGTTCATCCCGGCAGCGGGCTCGTCCAGCAGTAAAATTTTGGGCTTCGTGGCAAGCGCGCGCACAATCTCCAGCCGGCGCTGTGCGCCATACGGCAGGTTGCCGGCGTGTACCTCGGCCAAGTCCTGCATGTCAAAAATGCCAAGCAGGCTCAGCGCCTCCTGCTTTGCCTCTTTTTCCTGTTTCCAATAGGCAGGCAGGCGCAGCACCGACGAGCCGAGGTTATACCCCATGCCGTTGTGCATGCCAATCAGCACATTGTCCAACACGGTCAATGTTTTAAACAGGCGGATATTCTGAAACGTGCGGGCAATGCCCAGCTTATTCACTTCGTATGTCTTTTTGCCGCGGGTGTCCACGCCGCCCAGTAAAATATGGCCGCGAGTGGGCTGGTACACGTTGGTCAGCAGGTTGAACACCGTCGTTTTGCCGGCGCCGTTCGGGCCAATCAAACCGCCAATTTCATCTTTGCCAATTACAAAATCAAAATCGTCCACCGCTGTCAGGCCGCCAAAGTCGATACCCAAGTGCCTTACTTCCAGCACAGGGGGTTGGCTTACATCCCGCTCGGGGATAATGCCGCCGGGCACCTCAACCAGTTTTGTTTTTTGTTCACTCATGGCTAGCACCCTCCTTTTTACCGGCAGACTTTTTAGGGTTCATCAGCTTTTCCAAAATGCGGGAGAGCGAGAAATCGTACTGGCCCAGCAGGCCGGTGGGTTTAAAGATCATCATCAGCACCAGCACCAGCGAGTAGACGACCATGCGGTAGTCAGAGAACGCACGCAGCGCTTCGGGCAATGCGGTAAGCACCGTGGCCGACAAGATAGAGCCCAGCATACTGCCCATGCCGCCCAGCACCACCATGACCAGAATTTCGATGGATTTCATAAACCCGAACGACGAAGGCTGCAACGAGCCCAGATACCCGGCGTACAGGCAGCCCGCCACACCGGCAAAGAACGCCGACATCGTAAAGGCCATCACCTTGTAATAGGTGGTGCGGATACCGCAGGATTCTGCTGCAATCTCATTTTCACGGATGGACAAAATTGCCCTGCCATGGCGGGACTTCATGACCATATGGATCACCACACAGCTGAGCACCACACACAGTAGCACATTGAAAAAGGTCGTAATTTTGGGGATGCGCTTGAGGCCCGACGCGCCATAGGTGAGGTCAAAGCCCAGCACCGAGTCGATGTTGGTCAACACCACACGGATAATCTCGCCAAAGCCCAGCGTGATGATGGCAAGGTAGTCACCCTTTAACCGCAGCGCGGGCACGCCGATCAAAATGCCAAAAATGCCCGCTACAATGCCGGACAACACCAATGCCGCCGCGACATACAAATAATAAGTACCGCCGGTTGCCTTTGCGGCATCCACTGCTTTGAGAAAAATACCCCCGGTGTACGCGCCCACCGCCATAAAGCCCGCGTGCCCCAGCGGCAGCTGGCCCAGATAGCCGGTGGCAATATTCAACGATACCGCCAAAATAATGTTGATACCGATCACCATTAAAATTTTGGTGAAATAGCCCGAAACCGCGTCGGAGTTCACAAACAGCGTGCTCGCCAGTATAAACAACACAATCAGCACGGTGTTGATGAGGTAGCGCATTGGCATCGGGATGGTTTTTCTGTTCGTTTTCATGCCGCGCCCCCTTATACTTTTTCCGTCATCGGTTTACCCATCAGCCCGGTGGGCTTCACCAGCAACACAATGATTAAAATGGCAAACACCACGCCGTCTTTCCAAACCGAAAGCCCTGCCGCAGAGACCAGTGCTTCGGCCATGCCGATGACAAACCCGCCCAGCATGGCGCCCGGCAGCGAGCCAATGCCACCCAGCACGGCTGCAACAAAGGCTTTCAGGCCCAGCATACTGCCCATGGTGGGCGATGCCTGCCCGTAAGACGACAGGTACAACACCGAAGCCACGCCCGCAAGGGCCGAACCCATGGCAAAGGTGAACGAAATGGTCGTGTTTAGGTTAATGCCCATCAGCTGGGCCGCGCCCATGTCCTCCGACACGGCGCGCATCGCTTTACCAAGCTTGGTCTTTTGCACCAAAAAGGTCAAACCCGCCATCATCAGTACGGTTACCACAATGGTGACAATGGCCGAAAAGCTAATGGTCGCAGAGCCAAGGTGTACGCTGGGGCCGGTCAGAAAATCCGGCACGACCTTTGCGCCCGCACCAAAGATAAGCTGAAACCCGTTTTCCAGCAAAAACGAAATGCCGATAGCCGTAATGAGCAGCGAAAGCCGCGGGGAAGAGCGCAGCGGCGCATAGGCCACTTTTTCAATCACGACCCCCAGTGTAGTACTTACAACGACCGCCAGCAGGATGGAAACAATCGGGTGGAAACCAAAATTGGCCGTCGACATCCATACGACGTAGGCCCCCACCATGATGATATCGCCGTGTGCAAAGTTGAGCAGCATGATGATACCATAAACCATGCTGTACCCCAATGCAACCAGCGCGTAGATCGAGCCGGACTGCAGGCCGTTGATGACCTGGCTGAAAAGTGTGGACAAAAACGCCATATTGTGCGCCCCTCTTTCTGTTCGGTACCCCAAATACCGACCTTATTTATAACGACAACAAACTATGCGGGAAATAGACCAATGTCTCTCCCGCATAGTTTTTGTCAATACCGCAAACTTTATCCTTGTGCAGTTCGCTGTAATTTAGAACATTTCGCTAAAGACTTCTTTGCCGCCCTCCAGCTTCATGATCGCAGCGGACTTGATGGGGTTGTTGTACTGGTCAAACTTGTAGGTGCCGGTAACGCCCTTCAGGCCGTCGGTGCTCTTCATCGCGTCGATGACTGCGGCTTTGTAGTCGTCGCTGCCAGTCTCAAGGCCCTGGTCATCTGCCGCGCTCAGCGCATTGCACATCAGCATCGCAGCATCATAGCCAAGGGGTGCGAACATGTTGGGCACGTCTTCGCCGTAAGCATCTTTATAAGCAGTTTCAAACGTTTTCACGTCGTCGGTGCCAGCCGCGTAGCCCGAGCAGTAAACCGAGCCTTCCAGCTCTTCTGCCGAAGCATAGCCGGCAACGCCGCCCCAGCCGTCGCCGCCCATAAAGGTACCGGTGTAACCGGCGGCACGGGCCTGTTTTACAATGTTGCCGTCATCCTGGTAGTAGTTCGGGCAGAAAACGACATCCGGGTTTTTGCTGGTGATGGTGGTCATCTGTGCTTTAAAGTCAACGTCGCCCTTTGTGTAGGCTTCCTCGCTGACAACCTCAATGCCCAGCTCTTTACATTTGTCAACAAAGGCGTTTTTCAGGCCTTCCGAGTAGTCGTTGCCGGTTTCAAAAATAACGGCAGCAGTCTTTGCGCCAAGCTCCTGCGATGCATACTCTGCCATTTTTTCGCCCTGGAACGGGTCGATAAAGCAAGAGCGGAACACGTTGGTGCGCACTTCACTTTCGGGGTCCTCCGGGTCCAGCACGGTCACGCCGGCAGCAGTTGCCGAAGCGGTGATCTGCGGCATACCGATTGCATAGCTCTCGTCGGCTACTGCAATGGTGGCACCGGTCAGCACCGAGCCAATGACGGCGGTGACACCGTCGTCTACCAGGCGGTTAAAGGCAGTAACGGCCTCGGTGGGGTCGCCCTTATCGTCGTAATCAAATACTTCGATCTGCTTGCCGTTGATGCCACCCTTGCCGTTGATCTCATTGATATACAGCATCACGCCGTTTTTCACGGCGTTGCCATAAATGGCATAATCACCGGAGGTGTTGGCCAGTACGCCTACTTTAATAGTACCGCCTTCCCCCGATGCTGTCGAAGCAGCTGAACTTGCAGTACTGTTTGCTGCACTGGATGCCGCGCTAGATGCCGAGCCGCCACAAGCGACGAGCGAAAGCGCCATCGTTGCCGCGAGGGCAACACTGACAAACTTTTTCATACCTCTATACCTCCTGTTTTGTTGTAACCGGCGGCGTTCTGTTTTTCTACCGCTGCCGGGTGATTGTTGCTCATTATATCGTACCCTTACGGCCCTTGCAATGCATGGGTTTTACAACCTTTTGCTAAAATATTCCGGTTTGTTTTGTTATATCTGATAAAAACGACTGTTTTCGTAGGAAAATCAGACACAGTTTTGCAACACTTTTGTAATAAAGGGCGCAAACAGAGCCACCCTCAGGGTGGCTTTGTTTGCGGGAAAGTCTACTTAAACGCGGCGCCGGGTGCAGCAGTACCCTTGAAGCAGGGCAGAAAAGTGAAGCAGACAAAACAGGAGGAAAGCGACCGTGCCGCGGCTAAGTATGCAAAGGTTGGGGGGTGCCCCTTAGGCACCAAGGTAGGCCTGGCGCACCTTATCGTCATTTAAAAGGTCCGCGGCGCGGCCCTCCATGGCGATGTGCCCCGTCTCTAAAACATAGGCCCGGTCGGCAATGGACAACGCCATTTTGGCGTTCTGCTCTACCAGCAGTACCGTAATACCGGCCTCGTGTAAGCTTTTAATAATCGAAAACACCTCTTTGACCAGCAACGGCGAAAGGCCCATTGACGGTTCGTCCATCAACACGATGCGCGGGTCGGTCATCAGCGCCCGGGCCATGGCCAGCATCTGCTGTTCACCGCCGGACAAGGTGCCTGCAAATTGCTTGCGGCGTTCGGCAAGGCGGGGGAAACGCTGGTAAGAGCGGTCAATGTTTTCGCTGACCTTTGCGGGGTTATTCGAAATAAAGGCACCCATACGCAGGTTTTCTTCCACCGTCATGCGGGTGAAAACGTGCCGCCCCTCCGGCACATGCGCCATACCAAGGTTGATGATTTTGCTGGGGTGTACCTTGGCAAGGTCGGTGCCGTTATAATCAATGGACCCGCTGCTGGCGCGCAGCAAACCCGAAATGGTGTGCAAAATGGTCGTCTTACCCGCGCCGTTTGCGCCGATGAGCGAGACAATCTCGCCGTCATTGACCGTGAGGCTGACCCCTTTAATGGCGTGGATGGCGCCATAGGAAACATGAATATCCTTAACTGTCAGCATACCGAGCCCTCCTCTTCGTCTTCTTCACCGAGGTAGGCGGCGATGACCCGCTTGTTGCCGGCAATTTCTGCCGGGGTGCCGCTGGCAATTGTGCAGCCGTAGTCCAGCACAATAATGCGCTCGCAAATTTTCATGACAAGGCTCATGTCGTGCTCAATCAGCAGGATGGACACATGGAATTTTTGGCGAATCAGGTTGATGCAGTCCAGCAGCTCGGCGGTCTCGGTGGGGTTCATGCCCGCCGCGGGTTCGTCCAGCAGCAGCACCTTCATGTCGGTGGCAAGTGCGCGGGCAATTTCCAGCTTGCGCTGCTGGCCATACGGCAGGTTTGTGGCAAGCTCGGCCTTTTTATCCTGCAAGCCAAACAGCGACAGCAATTCCATGGCACGGGTGTACGCGCTTTCTTCCTCCTGCCAAAACCCGCCGCTGCGGGCAAGGGTACGGCCCATGCCGTATTTAATGTCCTTCGTAAAGGCCGCCATCACGTTTTCCAGCACCGTCATTTCGCGGAACAGGCGGATATTTTGAAAGGTGCGGGCAATGCCTGCCGCGACAATCTGGTAGACTTTTTTGCCGTTGAGGCAGCTACCCAGCAGATACTCCTTGCCCTCGGTGGGCTCGTACACGCCGGTGAGCATGTTGAATACCGTCGTCTTCCCGGCGCCGTTTGGGCCAATCAGGCCGACCAGCTCACCCTCGCACAGCTCTAAATTAAAGTCATCCACGGCTTTCAGGCCGCCAAAGTGAATGCCAAGGTGCTCAGCTTGCAACACAATTTTCTGTTCAGACATCCTCGCTCACCTCCTCGCGTTTCACCCCAGCCGGGGCCTGCGGCTTTTTGGGCTTGTGCCCGCGGATGCCGCGCAGGGTGTCCAGCAGTGAAAATTCCCAGGTGCCGCACAGCCCAATAGGGCGGAACAGCATCATCAATACCAGCAAGAACGCATAAATCAGCATGCGGTACTGTGCAAAGGCGCGCAGCACCTCCGGCAGGATGGACAGCACGACCGCCGAAATGATCGAACCGGTCAGTGAGCCCATGCCGCCCAGCACCACCATCAGCACATACTCGGTGGATTTGACAAACGTAAAATCGCTGGTTTGCAGGGTGCCAAGGCCGCGGTGCGCAAAGATGGCACCGGCAACGCCGGCAAAAAAGGCCGAAACGGTAAAGGCCAGCACCTTGTAATAGGTGGTGTTGATGCCGGCGGCCTCGCTGGCAATCTCATCGTCGCGGATGGCCTTGATGGCGCGGCCGTACTTTGAGCGCACAAATGCATACATCAGCGCCACACAGGCGATGGTCAACCCCACAATGACATACATGTTTGAAAAGTTTTTAATACCGATCAACGGCTGGCCGGCCTGCCCCTCGGCAAGGCCCTTGCCGCCCGCGATGGGGATGTTTTGGATGATGACACGGATGATTTCGCCAAAGCCCAGCGTGATGATGGCAAGGTAGTCCCCCCGCAGCCGCAGTGCCGGCACGCTGACCATCAGGCCAAACAGCCCGGCCATTAACGCGCCCACCAGCACGGCCACAAGAAACATGGCATAGCCCGGCAGCCCGGTGTAGGGCACCCCTACCTGTACCAACGCCTTAGTGACCAGTGCCGACGTGTAGGCACCTACCGCCATAAAGCCCACGTGGCCCAGTGAAAACTGGCCCATGAACCCGTTGGGGATGTTGAGCGAGGTGACCATAATGATGACATAGCAACACTGGATAAGAATACCGCGCATATACGGGCTGGCAAAGCTGCTTTGCTGAAACACCAGCAACGCCGCAAACAACACCGCAATGCCCACAAAGTTTAAAAGCGTGCCCTTTTGAGAATCTTTTTTCAACTTCATCATTGCCCGCCACCTACACTTTCTCGCCCGCGTTGCTGCCCAGAATGCCCGCAGGCTTCACCAGCAACACCACGATGAGAATGGCAAACACGATGGCATCTGAAAATGCAGAGGTGATAACCCCGCCGGTCAGCGTGCCGATATACGCCTTTGACAGGCTTTCGACCACGCCGATTAAAATACCGCCCAGCATGGCGCCCGGCACCACCCCAATGCCGCCCAGCACGGCGGCAACAAAGGCCTTGAGGCCCAACATACTGCCCATGGTGGTTGTCACCTGGTTATACTGCGCACAGTACATCAGCGACGCCACCGCGGCAAGGGCACTGCCCACGGCAAACGTAATGGCAATCGTGCGGTTGACATGCACCCCCATCAGCGTGGCGGCCTCTTTGTCCTCCGACACCGCGCGCATGCCGCGGCCCATTTTAGTTTTGTTGACAAACAGCTGCAATGCAATCATCACTAAGGCGCCCAGCACAATGGTCAGCAGCGTCGTGCCGCTGAACACGCCGATGTTCGGCAACGTAAACAACGTGCCCACCCCGCGTGGGTTTGCCCCAAACAGCACCTGCGCACCGTTTTCCAGCAGCAGGCTCATTGCAATAGCGGTAATCAGCGAGCTCATACGGTTGCCGCGGCGGCGCACCGGGCTGTATGCCAGTTTTTCCACCAAAATACCGGTAATGGCGCAGGTAATGATTGCCGCAACGACCGCCAGCCATGCGGGCATGCCCGCGGCCACCATCAGCGGCACCGTAAAGGCCAGCGTGTAACCGCCCACCATAATAAAATCGCCATGTGCAAAGTTAATCAGCCGGATGATACCGTACACCATCGTGTACCCCAGCGCGACCAGCGCATAAATACTGCCGACCCGCAAGCCGTTGACCAGCTGCTGGATAAACAGAAGAAACGGATTCATACCTCTTCCCCCTTGCGGGCTGCGGCCAAAGCCGTACCCCAAATTTGGTGCCTTTACATTCTCTGCTGCGTTTAGGGCGCTTTCCCTACCGGCCGGGCCGGCCCTGCCGTGTCTGCTTCGGCTTTCTTTCAAACGCCAGTCTTTCACTGAACGCAGGGAGAGAATTTAAAGACGTTCTCAACATCTACAAAATTACCGGGGCCGCCCCGTTCTGCCGGGTGCGCCTTCGCACCCGCAGTTCCCGTAGGGGCAGCCCCGGCGGTTTGTCAGTCTACTCAGCCATTGCCGCCGACCGACGCTTTAAATACCAGATTACCGTCAACATACTCCATCACAACCGCGGGTTTTTCCGGGGTGTTCAGGTCATTGAGCTTAAACGAGCCGGTCACGCCCGAAAACTCCATGCCGGTCATCGCTGTTACAATGTCGGCTGTGGTATCGGTACCCGCTTTTTCGATTGCGGTTTTAATCATGTACACCGCATCATAAGACATTGCCGCAATCGCGTTTGGTGTGGAGCCATAAGCGGCATTAAAGCTGGTGACGAAGTTCTGCACTTCTTCGCTGGGGTTATCTGCCGCATAGTGGTTAATAAAGTAGGTATTGTTGTACAGGCTCTTGTCATCCACCATCGTGTCGGTGGTGCCGTCCCAGCCGTCTGCACCCAAAAGAACACCGGTATAGCCGGCAGCGCGGGTCTGCGGTACGATGTACGGGCCAACGGTATCATAGTAGTACGGGGCAAAAATGACATCCGGGCCGGCAGCAATGATGTTGGTCAACTGCGCCGAGTAGTCGGTGTCGGTCATGCTGGAAGAGCTCTCTTTTGCAACGACATCCAGGCCATAGGTTTTGCAAGCCGCTTCAAACGACGCCGCAATACCGGCCGAGTACGGGTCGCTGGACGCATACAGGATGGCGACTTTTTTCGCGCCAAGGTCTTTTGCCGCAAACTCGGCGGCGATGCTGCCCTGATAAGAGTCGTTAAAGCAGGCACGGAACACCGACGGGTGGCCCTCGGTCAGGGTATCTGCGGTACCCGACGGGGTGATCAGCAGCATGCCGTTTTCGTCCGTCAGGGTCGCAAGGCCGGAGGTAACGCCCGAGGTCACTGAACCAATGATGGCGCAAACACCTTCTGACACCAGCTTGTTAAAACTGTTGGCACCCTCGGTAGAGTCGCCCTTATCATCCTCAAATGTCACTTTGACCTGCTTGTCCAAAATGCCGCCTGCCGCGTTGATCTCATCCACCGCAAGGGTGACTCCCTTTTGTACCGACTCCCCATAGGTCGCCAGCGACCCGGTCAGCGGTGCGGTGACACCCAGGCTGATCTCTGCGGAAGTAGAAGCTGCGGAGGAAGCCCCGCTCGCCGCGGAAGCCGGGGCCGCCGAGGATGACGCGCCACAGCCGACCAGGCTGACGAGTAAGCTGCCTGCCAGTGCAAGGCTCACAAACTTTTTCATACTTTTCCCCTCTTTCTAACAAACACAAAGGCACATTGTTTTCAAATTAAGTACACCTGTGCTTCGCTATGTTGCAAAGAATTATAACTTGCCATTCTTGTTTGTGCAATGCCGAAAGCGCACAAAATTCTGCCTGCCAAGCCCACTGTATCTCGCACAATGAACAAAAACGGGGTCAAATTCTGTTAACTCTGCGAGTTCGGCAAATTGTACCCCTTAAAATCGCCTTTATTTGGCTGTTTTGTGCCACGCTTCTTTCCTTCGATGCTTTGATGTGGTAAAGCAACAAAAAGAAAGCAAAGCCCTGTTTTCACTATCAAAAACAGGGCTTTGCGTTTATTTTTACTTTTTAAAACACAAAATTCACTTTTTGTACTACTAATTGTCTTTAAAACAAAGACAATTGTATTTTATTTCATCCTCTGGGTCCGCGGCATCAAATAAAGTTTTGCACCACAGCCCACAGTACCGGCACCAACAGGGCCGGCAACAAATTTGCGGTTTTAATGCGCGGTGCGCTGGTAAGAAAGTTGATGCCGATGCAGGCGACCATCGCATATCCCACCATGCAGATCTGGCCAAGCAAGGCCCCTTGCAGGTAAGGCGCCACCAGCCCGGCGGCCAGTGTCAGCCCACCCTGATACACCAGCAACGGGATGGCCGCAAAGCAGACCCCCACCCCCAGGGTGGCACCGAAGACAATCGAGCTGATGCCGTCCAGCATGCTTTTGACGTACAGCACACCGGGGTCGTGGTGCAGCCCGTCGTTGATGGCGCCCACCACCGTCATGGCGCCCACGCAAAATAGCAGTGTGCCGTTGACAAAGGCGGCGGCAAAACCTTTGGTGCCCACCCGTTGTTCAATTTTTTGCGAAAAACGATTCAGCCGGGCATCCAACTGCAACAGCTCACCGGCCAATGTACCCACCACCAAACTGACAATCAGCAGCAACTCGCCGCTGGAGGACAGTTTGCCATCTGCCGTCACGGTGAACATCGACGAAATGACCCCGTTGAGGCCCAAAATGACCACCGCGACCCCAAGGGCCTTGTGCACCGCCTGCTCCAGCGACGGCTTCATCCCCTTTTTCAGCAATAGCCCAACCAACCCGCCGCACACCACGGCAGCGGCGTTGACCAGTGTCCCGCCCATCAACATGTTCCACCTCATTCTGGCGCGTTGCGGCGCCGTTTTGCCTGCTGTTCACACAGCAGTTGCCCTTTAGTTGATTGCAAACCCGCCCGCCTGCGCAAACAGGCGGCTCACCTCGTGGCGCAGTGCCGCGTGCTGCGGCGCCGCCAGTGCCGGGTCTTGCTGCAACAGGGCCCCCGCCTGTTCGGCGGCGGCCTCCACCATGCCCGCATCGGTGGCATCCGCCACCTGCAATGTGGGCAGGCCGTGCTGGCGCTCGCCAAAAAAGTCGCCCGGGCCGCGGTGCTCCAAGTCGTACCTTGCCACCTCAAACCCGTCGGACGTGCGGCACAAAAAGCCCAGCCGCTCTTTCACGGCTTCCGACCCATGGTCGCTGACTAAAATACAAAAGCTCTCCGCCGCGCCGCGCCCCACGCGCCCGCGCAGCTGGTGCAGCGCCGAAAGGCCGTACCGCTCGGCGTTTTCGATGACCATCACACTGGCATTGGGCACATCGACCCCCACTTCCACCACAGTGGTCGAGCACAGCACATCCAATTCGCCCGCGGCAAACTGCGCCATCACCTCGGCCTTATCCGCCGCTTTCAGCCTGCCGTGTAGCAGCCCAATGCGGCGGTGCGGCAGGTAGCGGGCCGCCACCTGCTCGCGGTATTCCACAACCGACTGCATGTCTGCGGTCTGCGGCGATTCCTCCTCTGCCGGCTCAATCAACGGGCAGACGATAAAGACCTGCCGCCCGGCGGTGATCTGCTCGTCTAAAAAGTGGTACATGCGCCCGCGCAGCGCGGTGCCCACCGCCATCGTGCGCACCGGGGTGCGCCCCGGCGGCAGCTCGTCCAGCACCGAAACATCCAGCTCGCCAAACAGCAACAGGCTTAATGTGCGGGGGATGGGGGTGGCGCTCATCACCAGCAGGTGCGGGTTTTCGGCCTTTTCGGCCAGCAGGCCGCGCTGGCGCACACCAAACCGGTGCTGCTCGTCGGTGACGGCAAACCCCAAACGGGCAAACTGCACCTGCTCGCTGAGCACCGCGTGGGTGCCCACCACCACCTGTACTGCCCCCCCCGCAATGGCGGCCAGCAGCGTTTTGCGGGCTTTGCCTTTTACCGAGCCGGTCAGCAGCCCCACCGTAATGCCCAGCGGGCCTAATAGCGCTTGCAGGGTTTTAGCATGCTGCACCGCCAAAATTTCGGTCGGCGCCATCAGCACGCTTTGGTACCCGTTTGCGGCGGCCACCGCCATGCCCGCAGCGGCCACCAGCGTTTTGCCGCTACCCACATCCCCTTGCAACAGGCGGTTCATCGGGGCCGGGGCCGCAAAATCGTGGCACAGCTCATCCACCGCGCGGCACTGGGCGCCGGTGGGGGCAAAAGGCAACGCGGCAAAAAACGGCTCTGGGTCGCAGCGGGGCATCGGCGCGCCGCTTGCCACCCGGTTGCGGCTGCGCAGCAGCTTCATGCCAAGCTCTAAGTAAAACAGTTCTTCAAACGCAAACCGCCGCCGTGCGGCCGTGGCCTCTGCCAGTGACGGGGGAAAGTGAATTGCCCCCAGCGCGTCACACAGGTCCGGCAGCTTATATTTTGCGCGCAGCGCTTCGGGCAGCGGGTCTTGCACGGTGCCGCAGCCCGCCAGCGCGGTGCGCATCAGCTTTGAAAGATAGGCAGACGTAATGCCCGCAGTTAAATGGTACACCGCGGTAAACGGGTGGTCGCTACCCGCCGCAATAAACTGCGGGCTTGCCATTTCGCGCCTGCCAAGGCCGCGCACCTTGCCGTAAAATAAGTACTCACTGCCCGCTTGCAGCTTTTCGGCCGCGTAGGGGCTGTTGAAAAAGGTGATTTGCAGCAGGCCGGTGTCGTCACCCGCATCCACCCGGTACAGCGTGCGCCCGCCGCTGATGCGCAGTGGGGGATGTTTTCCAAACACCGTCGCCCGCACGGCACAAGGGGCCTCGTACGGGGCTTCGGCCACGGTATACGGGGCCGAATAATCCACATAGTCGCGCGGGTAACAGCGCAGCAGGTCGCCCACTGTCAAAATACCCAGCTTCGCCAGCTGCTTTGCGCGCTTTTCGCCCACCCCCTTGAGGTACTGTACCTCTTTGTCCCATGCCATACCGCCGCCTCCCTTCTGCACTGCGTTCACGGTATAAAAAAGGCAACCTTAACGCAGGGGCGTTAAAATTGCCTTCTGTCAGGCCCTGCCGCGCGGGCGGGGGCTGTTTTTATTCCACACTGATGATGTAGTAGTAGACCGGCTGGCCGCCCACCAGGTGGGTCACTTCAACACCGGAGGGTACTTTCTCCTGCAACTGCCGTGTCACTTCGGCGGCGTCTTCTTCGCCGACGTCGCAGCCGGAAATCACCGTCACAAAGCTGGATTCCTTTTTGGTCATCGCTTTTGCCAGCTTCAGCACCGCGTGGCTGATATCGCGGTCGGTAAACGACAGCTTGCCGTTTTCCAGCGCAAGGATTTCGCCCTGCTTGATTTTGTGGCCGTCAAAATCGCTGTTGCGGGCGGCAAAGGTAATAAGGCCGGTCGCAACACGGTCCGCCGCCTGCATCATCGCAATGCCGTTTTCTTCACCGGAAAGCGAATCGTCAAAATTCAACATGGCAGTGATGCCCTGCGGGATGGTGCGGGTGGGCAGCACGATCAGCTTGCGGTCAGCAAGCGACACCGCCTGCTCGGCCGCCATGATGATATTTTTGTTGTTGGGCAGCACAAACACAGTTTTGGCCGGCACGCTTTGCGCCGCTGCCAAAATATCCTCGGTGCTGGGGTTCATCGTCTGCCCGCCCGAAACCACGGCGCCCACGCCGATGTCGGTGAAGATGTCACGCAGCCCGTCGCCCGCGGCGACTGCCACAAACCCAAACTCCACCGCCGGGTCTACCGCAACATAGGCAAACTGCTGTTTTTCGGGGTTCTTTTCTGCTTCGGCCTGTTTTTCCAGCCCCTTGCCCTGTGCCTGCCGGGCCAAAAACTGCTCGTGCATATTTTCAATTTTAAAGTTGGTCAAATAGCCAAAGCCCAGCGCATAGCTGACCATTTTGCCGGGGTCGGTGGTGTGCACATGGCAGTTGATGACTTCGTCGTCCTCTACCACGACCACGCTGTCGCCGTTGCTCTCTAAAAAGGCGCGCAGCTTTTCGCTGCTGGCACCCTGTTTTTTGTTCACTAAGAACTGGGTGCAGTAGCCGTTGGTGATGTCCTCTACCTTCATCAGGTCATCGGTAAACACACCGCGGCCCGCTGCACTGGTAGACGGCTTTTTCGGCGCGTCGGCACTCTCTTGCTCCTGCACCATAATGCCGTCGCGCAGCACGCTTAACATGCCCTCTAAAATGGTGACAAACCCGGCACCGCCCGCATCGACCACACCGGCCTTTTTCAGCACCGGCAGCTGCTCGGGGGTGTGCTCCAGCGCTTCTTTTGCGGCGGCGAGAATAATTTCAAACAGTTCCACCGGATCTTCGGTCGTCGCAACGGCCGCCGCTTCGGCGCCCATGCGGGCGACGGTCAGCATCGTGCCCTCGGTGGGCTTCATCACCGCTTTGTACGCGGCGGCGACGCCCATTTCAAACGCTTTGGCAACATCGGCCGCAGTGGCCTCTTTTTTGCCCACAAGCGCCTTGGAAAAACCGCGGAACAGCAGCGACGAAATAACCCCGCTGTTGCCACGCGCACCGCGCAGCATGCTGGAAGCGGCAACCGCACTCGCCTTTTCCACCGTGCAGTCATCGCCCAGCGCCAGCAAATCGCGGCGCGCCGCGCCAATCGTCATACTCATATTGGTACCGGTATCACCATCGGGAACCGGGAATACGTTGAGCTCGTCAATACTGCTGCGCTGATTCATGATGCTGTTTGCACCACTGATCATGCTGTCTCTCAAAACAGAACCTGTAATCATCTTGCGTATACTCCCTTAAATCGTCAATTTCCGTCAGGAGACGATATCGTCTACCGAAACCTTAATGCGCTTGACCTGCAGGCCGGTGGCATCCTCTACGACGTACCGCACCTTGTGGGTGATGCTTTTGACAACTGCTGAAATATTAATGCCGTAAATCACTTTAATGTGTAACTCAATCACCAGCTTGCCGCCCTCTTCGGTCACCCGCACGCCCTTGTCGGGGAAATCCGACCCAAACAGCATGCCCTTTACGGTGTCCGACGGTCCACTAGTGGCCATATCCGCAACGCCATAGCAACTGCTGGCGGCAGCCGATACCAGCCCGGCAAAATAATCGCCGGTCATGCTGACCTTGCCCAAAGTGTTGTAAAAACTGATCATCTTGTCCCTTCACTCCTTTTGGGTAGCATTGTCGATCGTAAGATTTTCAAAGCTATAAAAAATATCGCTGACGGTGGGGGTAAGCCCCGAAAAATCTTTACTATAGGTCGCAACGCCGTTTTTGTACACCAGTGGCACAAACGGCATTTCGGCGGCAAAGGCAGTTTCAAACCCAGCCAGTGCCGTTTTGTCCGCTTTCATGGCGTCGTAGGCGGCAAGCAGTGCATCCGACGGCGTTACCCGCGCACGCGCGTTGCCGGCACCAAAAAAGGCGTCCATATCCATATTATTATACAACTTTACCTCGCCGATGTACAGTGGCGCCGTGCCGGACGAAATTTTTTCGCTGTAACTGGTAAAGTCACTGTCCTCGCTGACCGTCACCTCAATGCCGATGCGCGAAAGCTCCTCTGCCACCAGCGAGGCGGCGTACCGCTTAAACGAGCTGCCGGTATAACACAACAGCGAAAACGACAGCCGCTTACCGTCGGCGCTCTGGTAAAAACCGCTGGCGTCGTCCATCGTGTACCCCAGCGATTCAATCAGCGCCTTTGCTTTGGCGGTGTCGGCCTCCTCCGCCAGCGTGGCGGCGGCGCTTTCACCGGGGAAGCGGGGGTTGATGACGCCGGTGGCGACGTACGCGCGCGAATAATAGGCTTTGTCAGCAATCTGCCGGCGCGAAATGCCAAGGCTGATGGCCTGCCGCAACGCGGGCTGGTTCAGCGGGGAATCGGGGCTTTGGGGCTGAATGCCGATAAAGACCAGATTATTGAGATTAAAATAACTGGTGTTACACACAATGCTGCCCGCAAGGTCGGACTCCTGCTCGGACGAAAACAGGCTGATGACCCCAAGGTTTAAGCTGGACACCAGCGCATCATAACCCGACAGTTCGACAAGCTTGATGGTGTCAAACGGCGTTTTATCTGCAAATGAGGCGTTTGCGGTGAGGGCAACGCCGTCGGCGGTGCTGCTGACCGAATACCGCCCGCTGGACGTGGGGCTGGTGCTGGCCGTCTCGCCCGCTTTCATCACCGGGATGTCGAGCAGGTAGGCAAACAGGCTGTCCGGCTTTTGCAGTGTCACGGTGACGGTGTTGCCGGCCGCACGCACCGCCGACACATTGGCAAACCGTGCGCCAAACACACTGCTGGCGCGCGCGGCCTCCAAGCTTGCGGCGGCGTCTGCCCCGGTGATGGCCGTGCCGTCGGCAAAGCTGCCGCCCACCGTGATAGTCACCTCATTGCCGGTGCTCACCACCGCGCTGGCCACGTTGTACACCAGCTCATAGTCGTTCGTGATGTCCACAAAACTGCGAAACAACAGCCGCGAGTTTTGCAGCGTGATTGTGCTTTTGGACGTATAAGGGTTAAACCCCTCTGCGCTGGAATAGGGCAGTACAAACTCGCCGTTGTCGCTGGCAGAGCTTTGGGCGGCGGGCACTCCGCCGCCTGCGGTGGACGAACTGGCGCTTTGGGGCGCACAGCCGACAAGCAGTGCCGCGCACAGCAACGTACAAAGGGCTGCCGTGCCCCGGCGGATACAGGCTGGTTTCATTGTAAACCTCCCGAACTGCGCCCGCGGGCAAACCACACGGCGCAATTTATTTTCACATAACGGGCAAAGTAGCGGCGGGCACCGGGCCTACTGCATTTCGTGCAAAGGTTGCACCTCGGTGCAACGCCCCGTTTTATCGTCGCAGCAAAACAGCACCGCATCTAGGCGGCAAGGGCCGTCCGCCACGGCAAACCGTACCGGCCGGTGGGTGCGCTGTTTTTTTACCGCAAGCTCGGGCTGCACGCCAATCACCGA
>JAQVCK010000061.1 GCA_028689835.1 Pygmaiobacter sp.
ACCAAACTTCTCCGGCAACGGCCTGCCACCGGCAAACCGGTGCAAACCCCGCCCGTTGTGTCACTTTTCACTGCGCCCTGCGCCGTACCGATTCCCTTTTAATGCTGTGCCACCTTATATTGTATCCTGTATCGCCTGTCACACGGCGAAACCGCTTGCCGCCTGCCCCAAAGAAGCAAAACTGTCACAAGCTCTGCCTTGCCGTGCAAAAAATGTTCTGTATTCACTATAAAACAAGTACGCGGGATGTCAAGGGGCAGTGTTGTCGGTTTTGGACAATTTTTTACATTTGTACGATGCCCAGCCCGAAAAAGCCCCCAAGTAAAGAGGCTCAAAATCAGATTTTACCTTCTTTTTGTCCAGTGCCTAAAAATACCATAGCAACCTGAAAGCTACAATATTATTGTGCTTTTTAAACAAAACTAAGTTTTAGAAATGTAAATTGATTGATATTTTTGCTTAAAAACACTTTGAAAACAGTTCTCAGTTATGTTAAAATGTGGATAGGAAAACTTGCGGCATACATGGCCAGCAGGTCCCATAAGGGGGAATGGTTTTGGAGTACAGGGAAAACGGAGATTTTGGGCTGCCGGTCTACTTATTTAAGCAGGGCACAAACTTTGAAAGTTACGACTTTTTTGGCGTACACCCCGTGGTACTGGACGGTGAAAACGGGTTGATGTTTCGTGTTTGGGCGCCCGCTGCCGAAGCCGTAAGCCTTGTGGGCGAATTTAACGGGTGGGACCCCGCCGCACAGCCAATGGAAAATGTGCGCAGCAGTGGGGTTTGGGAGCTGTTTACCACCCTGCCACAGGAATATGACATTTATAAATACTGCGTGACGCAAAAGGGCGGCAAAGTGGTTTTAAAAGCCGACCCCTATGCGTTTCACGCCGAAACCCGCCCCGCCAGCGGCAGCCGTGTGTATGATATCGCGGGCTTTTACTGGCAGGATGCGGCATGGTTGCGGTTGCGCCGTGAACAGGACCCGCTGAACAGCCCGATGAGCATTTACGAGGTTCATGCGGGGTCGTGGCGCACCTACCCGGATGGCAGCCCGCTGAACTACCGCGCCCTTGCGGGCGAACTAATCCCCTATTTAAAAGACATGGGGTATACCCATGTGGAGCTGATGCCGATTACCGAATACCCGTTTGACGGCAGCTGGGGCTACCAGGTGACCGGCTATTACGCGCCAACCAGCCGCTACGGTACCCCGGCCGATTTTATGTTTTTTGTGGACGCTTGCCATCAAAACGGCATCGGCGTGATTATGGACTGGGTGCCCGCGCATTTCCCGCGGGATGAATTTGGCCTTGCCAAATTTGACGGCACCTGTTGCTATGAAAACCCCGACCCCCTGCGCGGCGAACACAAAGAATGGGGCACGCTGGTGTTTGATTTTGGCAACGGTGCCGTGCAGAGCTTTTTAATTTCAAACGCGCTGTACTGGCTGCAAAAATACCACATCGACGGGCTGCGGGTGGACGCTGTGGCCAGTATGCTATACCTTGACTATGGCCGCGAAAAGGGCGCGTGGCGCCCCAACAAAAAAGGCGGGCGAGAAAATTTAGAGGCCGTCACCTTTTTGCAACGGCTCAACCGCGCAGTGGGTGAGCGCGCACCCGGCACGCTGATGATTGCAGAGGAAAGTACCGCCTGGCCGCTGGTGACAAAGCCGCCGATGGACGGCGGGCTGGGGTTTCATTTTAAATGGAACATGGGCTGGATGAACGACGTGTTGCAATACCTGTCCACCGACCCGTTTTTCCGCAAGGGCATTCACGATAAGTTGACGTTCAGCTTTTTCTATGCGTTCAGTGAAAACTTTATTTTACCCATCAGCCACGATGAGGTGGTGCACGGCAAATGTAGCCTGCTGGACAAAATGCCCGGCAGCTATGATAAAAAATTCGCCCAACTGCGGGCTTTTTACGGCTATATGACCGCACACCCCGGTAAAAAACTACTGTTTATGGGGCAGGAGATTGGCCAGTTTTCAGAGTGGAGCGAAGCGCACGAGCTGGACTGGAACCTGTTGGAATACGAGCGCCACCGCCAGATACAGGACTGTGTACGCACCTTAAACCACCTTTACCGCAAAACCCCGGCGCTGTGGCATGCCGACAGCAGTTGGGACGGGTTTGAGTGGGTGGTGCCGGATGATGACAGCCAAAGCGTCATCGTGTTCCGGCGCAAGGACGGTGAGGGCGGCGAAGTGATTGCCGCGTGCAACTTTACCCCTGTCACGCGCGAAAACTACCAGTTTGGTGTGCCGCGGCCGGGTACCTACCGGGTGCTGTTCTGCTCGGACGACGTACAATTTGGCGGCAGCGGCATCCCGCTAGGCACCGCCACCAGCCGCCGTGAGCCCATGCACGGGTTGCCACACAGCATCCGTGTCACACTACCTGCCTTTTGCACTGTTTATTTTGAGGTCCCCCCGAAAGAAAAAACAACGGCAAAAACGCTGCCGTTGACAGAACTTCTGTCTGAACCCGCGGGCCACGCATTCTCCTCCCCCCGCGCTGACGGCAGTGCCCCCAGCCGGTGAACCGGCAAACCGCAAAAAAGGAGTTTTCGAGATGAAAGAATGCATTGCCATGTTGCTTGCGGGCGGTCAGGGTTCACGCCTGTACGCCTTGACCCAAAAACTTGCAAAACCTGCGGTGCCGTTTGGCGGCAAGTACCGCATCATTGATTTCCCTCTGTCCAACTGTGTCAACTCCGGCATCGATACGGTGGGTATTTTAACCCAGTATCAGCCACTGGTACTGAACGAATACATCGGCAATGGCCAGCCGTGGGACCTTGACCGGCTGCACGGTGGGGTGCATGTGTTGCCCCCTTATAAAAAGGCAAGCGGCAGCGACTGGTATAAAGGTACTGCAAACGCCATTTACCAAAACATCAATTTTATTGACAGTTACGACCCGGAATATGTACTGATTTTATCCGGTGACCATATTTATAAGATGGATTACGCCAAAATGTTAGAGTTTCACAAAGCGCAGCAGGCAGACTGCACCATTGCCGTGCTGGAGGTACCCTGGGCCGACACCAGCCGCTTTGGCATCATGACCACCGATGCCGACGGGGTGATTACCCGTTTTGAAGAAAAGCCCAAAAAAGCGGAGTCAAACCTTGCCTCGATGGGCATTTACATCTTTAGCTGGAAAAAGCTGCGCGCCTACCTAGAGCAGGATGAGGAGGACAAAAAAAGCACAAATGACTTTGGCAAAAACATCATCCCCGCGATGCTGGACAGTGCCCAGCGGCTGGTAGCTTACCCGTTTGAAGGGTATTGGAAAGATGTCGGCACCATTGACAGCCTGTGGGAAGCAAATATGGACTTGCTGAACCCCAGTGTGCCGCTGGACGTATGGGACGAAAGCTGGAAAATTTACGCCCGCACGCCCGCCCAGCCGCCGCACCATCTGTCATCGCTGGCCCATGTGGAAAACGCGATGATCACCGAGGGGTGCGAAGTGGACGGCGAGGTGGATTTCAGTATTCTGTTTTCTAATGTGCACGTGGGGGCGGGTGCCGTGGTGCGCGACTCCATCGTGATGCCCGGGTGTGTGATTGAGGACGGCGCGCAAATCAATTACGCCATTTTAGCAGAGAATGTCACGGTCAAAAAAGGCGCCATCATCGGCGCGCGGCCCGAACACATGGAGGACATTGAAAAATGGGGTGTCTGTGTGGTGGGCGAAGGGGTAACCGTTGGCCCCGGTGCCAAGGTAGGGCCCAAAGCCATGATCTCGCAGGACGTCAAGGAGGTGCTCTGATATGGTCAATCTCAACGCGATGGGGATTGTGTTCCCCAATATGCACGATTCAGTCATCCCCGACCTGACGGCGCACCGCACGATGGCCAGCGTACCGTTTGCCGGGCGCTACCGGCTGATTGATTTCGTATTGTCCGGCATGGTGCTGGCCGGGGTGCAAAATGTCGGTGTGATTGTAAAAAAGAACTACCAAAGCCTGATGGACCATTTGGGCAGCGGGCGGGAATGGGACCTTGCGCGCAAGCGCGGGGGGCTGAAAATCTTCCCGCCCAGCGGGTATTCCAGCTACGAGTACCATGGCCGCATCGGGGCGCTGAAAGGCATTTTGGCCTACATTGAAAGCGCAAAAGAAAAATATGTCATCTTGGCCGACTGCGATGTGGTGTGCGACCTTGACTATGCCGAGCTGATGGAGCGGCACGCCGCAAGCGGCGCGGACGTGACCATTGCCTACACCAAAGAAAAAATGACCCCCGCGCTGATGAACAACAATGTTTCGCTGGCCATGGCCCCCTCCGGCCGGGTGCGCGAGTTGATGATCAACGACGAACAGACCGGCCGGCGCAACCTGTCAATGGGGGTGCTGGTAATGAGCCGCGAGTTTCTCACCGAGACCATCCGCAGCGCGTACTCGCGCGGGCTGGTGAAATTTGAACAGGAGATTTTGGCCAAAAACCTGGATACCATTAAGGTCTATGGCTACGAATATACCGGCTACCGCAGCCGCATTGCCGACATGGCGAGCTATTTTGACGCCAACATGCAGCTGCTGTACCGCGAAAATTTAAACCGCCTGCTGCCGGAGGACCGCCCGGTGTACACCAAGGTACGCGACGAGGCGCCGGTGCGGTACACCGTGGGTTGCAAGGTAAAAAACTGCACGGTGGCCGACGGCTGTATTATTGAGGGCGAAGTGGAAAATTGCGTGATTTTCCGCGGGGTGACCATTGGCAAAGGGGCGGTTGTAAAAAACTGTGTTTTAATGCAGAACACCGCCGTGGCCCCGGGGGTGCGCATGGATTATGTCATTACTGATAAGGACGTGACCATCACCGAAGGGCAATATCTCGGCGGCACCCGCAGTTTTCAGGTGTTTGTCAAAAAAGGGTCGACCGTGTAGTGCATTGACGGAAAGGAGAACCGGGTATGAACATTCTTTACTGTGCAAGTGAGGCCCTGCCGTTTGCCATGAGCGGCGGCCTTGGGGACGTGGCGGGCAGCCTGCCCAAAGCATTGGCGGCGGCCGGGGCCGACTGCCGTGTGGTGCTGCCGCTGTATGGCGACATCAAGCCCGAGCTGCGCGAAAAAATGACCTATGTCACCAATTTTACCGTACCGGTGGGCTGGCGCAACCAGTATTGCGGTATTTACACCGCAACGCTTGGCGGCGTGACCTATTACCTGCTGGACAACGAATACTACTTTAAGCGCAAGGGGCTGTATGGCTTTTACGACGACGGCGAGCGGTTTGCCTACTTCTCCCGCGCCATCCTTGAAATGCTGTTGTATGTCGATTTTGTGCCGGACGTCATTCACACCAACGACTGGCAGACCGCGCTGGTGTGTGTGTACTTGAACCTGTATTACCGGCAAACCGAAAAGTTCTCCCAAATTAAAACGGTGTTCACCATCCACAATATCCAGTATCAGGGCAAATACGGCATGGACTTGCTGGGCGACGTGTTGTCGATTGGGCCGGAAAACGCCCACCTGGTGGAGTACGACGGCTGTGTCAATTACATGAAAGGCGCCATTGAGTGCGCCGACAAGGTGACGACCGTCTCCCCCACCTATGCCTATGAGATCATGGACCCTTGGTATGCCCACGGGCTGGATACCTTGCTGCGCGAAAAGGCGTATAAGACCTGCGGTATTTTAAACGGCATCGACACTGAAATTTACGACCCTGCCACCGACACGACCCTTGCCGAAAATTACGACCGCAACACCTTTGAAGCCGGCAAACCCGCCTGCAAAGCGGCACTGCGGCAGATGTTTAAGCTGGAAGAAAACGACCAGCCGCTCATCGGCATGGTGACCCGCCTTGTCAGCCACAAGGGGCTGGACCTGGTGCGCCACGTGGCCGAATACATTGTGCTGTCGGGCATCCAACTGGTTTTGGTGGGCAGCGGCGACTACATGTATGAGAGCTTTTTTAACGAGCTTGCGGCCAAATACCCCGGCCGGGTGGGCGTATTTATCGGGTTTAACCCCGTGATGGCCCACAAGGTGTACGCCGGGGCCGACATCTTTTTGATGCCGTCAAAGTCAGAGCCCTGCGGCCTTGCCCAAATGGTGGCGCTGCGGTATGGCACCATCCCCATTGTGCGCGAGACCGGCGGGCTGAAGGATTCGATTCAGGATTCCGGCGACGGGCTGGGCAACGGGTTCACCTTTAAAAGCTACAACGCACACGACATGCTGGACGCCTGCCTGCGCGCCAAAGCGGGGTACGATTTCCCGCAGGGGTGGCGCACGCTGGTGCGGCGCGCGATGGACTGCGATTTTAGCTGGAACACCAGCGCACAGGCCTACCTTGGCCTGTATGACGAAATGCTGACCCTGTGGTAACTTGCTTCTGTTTTTGCGGCGCGGCACCCGTTTTGGGGCCGCGCCGCTTTTTTGTGCCTTTTGTGTGCCGGTTTTGGCGGCAGGCCCCCGGCGGGCGGCAAACTGTGCTATAATAATAAAAATTTCCGCCCCGCGCCTTGCCGGGCCGGGGCAAAAGGAGCCTTGCAGGATGGACCAGATTAAAACCGTTTCGCTGGTGGGTATGGGCGCGCTGGGCGTGCTGTTTGCCGACCGCCTTGTGGCCGCTTTGGGTGAAGAGCAGGTTACTTTTCTTGCGGACGATGCCCGTATTCAGCGCTATCAGGCGCAGGGGGTGTTCTGCAACGGGCGCCGCTGTGCTTTTTCGTTTTCAAACGGCAAAGCACCGGCAGCGCCGGCCGACCTGCTGATTTTTGCCGTCAAAGGCACCGCGTTGCAACAGGCCATGCAGCTGGCCGCCCCCGTGGTGGGGCCAAACACCATTTTGCTGTCGCTGCTGAACGGCATTGCCAGCGAAGAACTGCTGGGCGAGGCCTTTGGCAGCGCGCGGGTGCTGACCTGCATCGCGCAGGGCATGGACGCCGTAAAGCTGGGCAACAAGCTGACTTACAGCCATATGGGCGAGCTTTGCCTTGGCCTTGCGCCGGGTGAAGAGGCAAAACAGCCGTTACTGCAAGCGGTGACTAGCCTGCTAGACCGCGCGCAGATCCCCTACACCGTCGAGCCGGACATTCTGCGCCGCCTTTGGGGCAAATGGATGCTGAACGTAGGGGTGAACCAAGTGGTAATGGCGCAGGAGGGCACCTACGAAACGGTGCAAATGCCCGGTGCCGCCCGCAAGCGCATGCAGGCCGCAATGGCAGAGGTGTTGGCCCTTGCCGGGTTAGAGGGCATCCCGCTGACACAGGCAGACCTTGACGGCTATGTGGCGCTGATTGACACGTTAAACCCGCAGGGCATGCCCTCTATGCGGCAGGACGGGTTGCAGCACCGCGCCACAGAGGTGGAGTTTTTTGCGGGCACCGTGCTGCAAAAGGCAAAAAAACACGGGCTTGCCGTGCCGGTCAACGAGGCACTGTACCGGCAGATCCGCGCAATGGAAACGGCATATCTCGCTTAAATACGCAAACTTAACTTTAACGAAAACAGGCAGCGCCCCAGCTTTGGGCGCTGCCTGTTGTGTTTGTTTTGGTTATTCCGCTTTGATGCGGTTCAGCCGCCATGCGCTGATGGCAAGCGGCAGCAAAATCAGCCCTGCCAGCGGCAGCAGCAGTTTTGCATCCACCACCGGGCTGCACATTGCTTCAAACGACCAGCTTGCAAACAGCAGCTTGCCCACACCACGCAGCACTGCCGGCAGCATGCTGGCGGGGAACATAATGCCGGACAACAGCACCGACGGCAAAAAGATAATCTGCGTCACCATGCTCAGCTTCGCCGCACTTTTGACAACGAGGCCAAACACCAGCCCGGTGCACAGGCTTGCCAGAATCAGCAGCGCCAGCGCAATAAAGTAAGCCGGCAGGTTTTGGGGCATTGCGGCGTCAAACAGCACCGGGGCGGCAAAAAAGATGACAAGGCTCATCACAAACAGGTGCGCAAACCCGGAGAGCACACTGCTGGCCGCCGCGGTCCACAGCGGCACCCCGCCGACCTGATACGCCTTTTTCATATCGGTAGAATACATTGCCACCAGCGGGGCCGGCATGCCCAGCACCCCGCCCATTGTCACACCAAACACCGTCATCGACGCAATCAGCGTCTCGTTTGCGCCCGGCATAATGGATGTCAGCACGCCGCCCATAAACAAAAAGAACACCAGCGGTACCAAATAGTAAACAATCAGCACCTCGCGGTTGCGCAGGCTCAGCTTCCACTGCAAGGCCACACCATACAAAAATGCTTTCATGCCTTCGCCTCCCTTACCATGCTTAAAAAGCGCTCTTCCAGCGTGGGGCGCTCGGTCAAAAGCTCCAATATCGCAAGGTTTTGCCGCCCTGCAACTGCCAGCAGCTCGGCCATTGCATCCTCCAGCCGGTCGGCTTCAAACCGCAGCATGCCGTTTTCAGCGGGCAGCGGCCGGCAGGCCTGCCACTCGCCCTCTGCCGGCATAGCCGAAAACCGCACTTTTAGCCGCACCGCACCGGGCACGACCTTTGTCAGCTCGGCCGGGGTGCCCAAAAAGGCAAGCGCGCCGTCTTTTAAAATGGCAATCACATCGCAAAGGGTCTCCACCTCCGCCATATCATGGCTGGCCAGCACAATGGTGCGCCCCTGTTGCTTTAAGCGGCGGATCTCACGGTGCAGCGAAATCTGCCCCTCTACGTCCAGCCCGGCGGTCGGCTCGTCCAAAAACAGGGTCTCCGCTTCCCCCAGCAACGCCAGTGCAAGGTGTACCCGGCGCTTTTGCCCGGTGGAAAGCTGGCCGTACTGCTTTTGCAGCAGGGGCTCCAGCTCCAGCGCGCGCAGCATCTCCGGCTGCGCTTCGTGGTGCTGCCACAGGCCAAAAAAGCGCAGCGCTTCGGCCACCTTCATCTGGGCGGGCAACGTGGAGGATTGCAACTGCACCCCGCGCCGCCCGCTGACCTGTATTTCGCCCGCATCGGTGCGCCGCAAGCCCTCCATACATTCCAGCAGGGTGGTTTTGCCCGCACCGTTTGCCCCCAGCAGCGCAAAGGTCTGCCCCTTGCGCACCTCAAACGAAATGCCGTTTAAAACGCGGTGGGTGCCATAGCTTTTTTGCAAGCCCCGCACCGTCAATGCCGTTTGCATATTACCCCTCCATTTGCGGCACCTGTATGCCGCTTTTTATAAAATAATGCTCCAGTATCGCGCCAAGGTACTCGTCCACCAGTTGCTGTTTTTGCAAAAAATCTTTGTCCCAGCCCGTTTTGTTTTCGTTAAATTCCATCAGCTTGCCAAGCAACGTAAAATCCCCGCCGGTAAATTCTTCAATCATACCCCACCAGCGGGCGGCAAGCGCTTCGCTTTTTTCGCTGCCCGGGCTTTCCCCCGCCTGCTTTAGTGTCACCGCTTCATCCAACAGCTGCCGGTAGGTGGCAAACATTTTTTCCCCGCGCTCCGGGTCGTTGCCAAACCGGTTTTGCACGTGGTCGGTCAGTGAGGTGTCAAGGCTTTTCCACACCCAGTAATTCGGGTTATCCATGCGAATCAGCTCTATGATTTCGGCGTATTTTTTAAAATCCACCTCTTTCAGGCCCAGCACTTCTTCGTGCAGTGCGTTTAGGGCCGCGCGCACCTGTTGCAGCTGGTCGATCTGCTCTTTTATCGCTTTGCTTTGCCCTTCCAGCGCTGCCGCCACCTCGGCCGGGCTGTCCAGCGGCAAAATGCGCTCTTTAATTTGCTCCAGCGAAAACCCAAGGTATTTAAACGACAGAATCTGGTGCAGCCGCACCACGTCTTTGTCAGAGTAGCGCCGCCGCCCGCCGGTGCTGAAAGCGGATGGTTTTAGCAGCCCCTCGCGGTCATAATATTGCAGGGTGCGCACCGTCACCCCCATTTTGCGGGCCAGCTGCCCCACCGTCCATTGTTGTTCCTGCATCTTTTCGCCCCCTCTGTCAGCATCATAACATGTTACGTTACGTCACATGCAAGTGTTTTTTGTTTTATTGTATCAAAATTTTTATTGCCAATAACAGCGCTTGCCCCCCGGCCCGGCAAACTGGGTTCGCCGGGCTGGGGGGCAAGTGGCTTCTCTGTCAAAGTCCATACCTTATTATTAAAGTCGCATCATTTTTTAAAAGCCGCACCGCTTTACCGCTTTGTTTTACCGCCACTCAATTAGCGCATAAACAATTGGTATGTTGAGTAGCACCAACAGTATAATCAACCAGAACAGGTTAGCCCTTTTGCGGCTGGTTTTCTCTTCGGCACGTTTTTTTTTGCCTTTTCGTTGTTCGTTACCTTTTCAGACTTTTTGTGCCTGGTAAACCTGCTGGGCAGATAAAAATCCATCCACCACAATAAAAGAACTACAAGGTTTAATCCTAAAATAATCAGCACAACCTTGGCATAAGCCCATATCATATTCATCAAACGCCCCCTGCAGCACCAACGTATTTTGGCAGATTAACTCACCTGTAAATTATATAAAGTATAACGGCTAACATGACTAAATCCCAGCTGCCCAAAAGGAAAATCAGCCAAAACCTGTTATGCTGTTTTCTTTTCTCTTCATTTTTTTCATAATGTCGGTGCTGGTAATAAAGTTTTTCTCTTCCTTGCTCTTCTCCCTGATAACTTTTATAATCGTAAAACCACCTTTTCCACGCAATCAACGCAGTCAAATTCACCAAAGGCGTAACAAAAAACACCATTGGTTTGATACTGTCCCATATAATATCATTCACTTTTGTCCCCCCTTGCCGCAGTGCAAACCTGGCGAAATTTAACCACAATAATAAAGCAACCCCCGCCCTATTGCAGTATGGGTTACCGTCTGTTTTTAGGCGTAACCGTTTCGCGGGTCGCACCCCTACCCCAAGTTTCTTTTTTAGCATACCCTGCCCACTATGTTGTGTCAACTTGTAATTTAAAGACAAAAGAGGCAGCCAATAGTGGCTGCAAAAAAGCCGTGCCATAGCATAAAATATTGTATTCCACTATGCCTCACCCTGAAAACCCCGGCCATATATTCCTTTTATGCTATTTTTCTAACGCCTGCTTTAGCTGCCCTTTCTTCTCATAAATCATTCTTTTAAAATTCTCTTCATGTGGAACATCGTTTAGGCTCACAATTAAATTTTGCGGTTTGAAAATTTCTTTCGCCGCTTTGCCGATTTGCTCGTAGGTAATCGACCCGTTTCTTTCGACATAGCTTTGGGGTGTTTTAATTCCGTCATCAAATGCCAATTCATAGGCAAAGCTCCTGGGGTCGTCAAAAAGGATTCCCGCCCCATCGGTATACGCCGCATAAACACACTCAAATGCCCTCTTGTCAATGCACTGCTTTTGCTGTGCCAGTATTTTTGTTATCTCCTCCATCAGCAAAGGCGTATCATCTTTATGAACACTGAAAATGAAATACATCAACCCGCCAAAATCAAAAAACTCCGTATTGCTTTGAATTTCGTGAAGCAAACCAAGCTCTTCCCTCAGCCGCATGGTAAACGGGGTCAATAACCCATTGCAAAGCAGCTGACGCAGCAACTCCGCCTCGATTGGCAGGACCTTGCTTGTGTCAACATCAAACGTCAGCCCCACTTTTACTATGTCCGCTTCGTCGGTAAACAATTGGTCGTGTTTGCTTTGCCGCTTCAAAAAATATGCCGGCGTAATATCGGCGCACTCTTTCGCAGCAGCTCTCGTTACGGGCGAAAACACTTCTCGGGCATGCCGTATTTGGGCCGGGGAAATTGGGCCAGTAAGAATAATCTCACAGTCTTCACTGCGAAAAAGCTCTGCTTTTTGTGCTTTGATTTGTGGCCTTGTCAGCTTTTCCAGCTTTTTTCTCGTTCCCGCAATAGGTTCTCCACACGGGGAATGATTAAAGAAGTCGCTTATCATGGTTTCAAGGCAATAATCGTTGCCGTCCTCCATTTGCTTCAAAACAACCGCTTTTTCCCGGCGGATGTCTTCGTAAGTCCAGCCATTTTCCTCAAACAAGCTTCTGAGTATATCCGCCGCCTCGTTAAAATGCGATGGGCTTACCGTTATTTCAAACAGCACCCGATCGCGATAGGTAATCCCCCGAAGAAGACCACCAGTGCGTTCAACCTTGTAATAAAATTCTTCCTGACGCATACCGGCGCAGCGGCGGAAGCACAGATGCTCCACCAAATGGGTAATCCCCTTTTGGCGGGCAGGCTCCCATGCGGCACCTCCCCTCAACATCAGCATCAGCGTGATGCTGTGCGCACCCCCCATTTCGCAGGCCCGTAAGGTCATTCCGTTTTCCCAAATTTCTTTTGTAAAATTCATTTATTTTCCTCCCTTACGGTGCAACCAAATTGGCGGGAATTGTCCACCAAAAAGCCGGTAAAAGCGAGGGCAACATACGTATGCCACGGTAAATCAAATATCCAGCGCTGGCCGCCGCGGTTCCTTTCAGAATTGCCTGACCCACCCAGTCAAAGTATCTGCTCGCTGGCCTGATAGAACGGTATTCACATCGGCATCTTGCTTTACCCCAGCAGCATCCAAAGCCGCGCCCTGCACCTGCGCACCGCTTTGCCCTGCAAGTGGTTCGCCTGTCCGCCCTTCATTGAACGCTTGCAGGTAACGAGATGTAAGAAGACTATTTGCAGTTTTACCAGTATCCCCAGTCCTTAGAAACTCTATTAAATTAGCATTTTGCTGTGGGGTTAACCCAAGTTCTTTTAAAAAGTCACTTGTTTGGCTTGATTGCTGTAATGTGGCAGGTAATGCGTTTTCAGCATAACTCACCCACTCTATGATGTCAATTCATGGTTTTATAAGCTAGTAGCAATTTGGCAAAAGTGAAAGTAAAAAACAGAGCCCCGGTTTTAAATGCTTAACACAGGCTCCGTTTTTTAATTTACTATTACAAGAACGATGTACCTCTATATCCTTTTATCAATACTATATTTTCACTCAAGCATCCTATCTAAACAATTTTCAGCACAACACTATTGTTCTTTTTTAACTCCGGGATACTGACTTGTTCTAGCATCTTTTTATTGTAAAAGACAGCAGGGCCCCGGTGGAGTATCCAACACCGGGGCCCTGCTGTAAGGAATATTTTCTTTATTCAAAGGGGGGACTTTAAAAAGCTATTTTTCTCTACTGTGGCCATTTAATAAGTAATCTTTCCACCGCCTCTTGTTGTGGCTCCTTGAGGCCAGCAGAAATTTGCTTGTACTGAGTTTCAGACTTTTCTGTATTCAGAAACTTCAAAGCAGCGAGTGCAAAATGCCCGCCATTCCAAATTCCAATAACGCGAGGCTCATTATCGATATTTTGTGCAATTTGGGAAAGTTTTTGAATTATTTTATCATCATGAATATTTAATCTGATTATAGCCATAATTGCGTTTACTTTAATCAATATGGTAGTGTCAATAATTATGCGCAAAAAGGTTTGCAGCCTGAGAGAGAACGAAGTTAGCCAGCAATGGAGGCGTCGTCAAGAACTGCCTCCAGATGCTTCATATTCATGTATTTCTTGTTGCCCCA
>JAQVCK010000249.1 GCA_028689835.1 Pygmaiobacter sp.
GCGGCGTTTGTTCAATTTCATCACAGGTCTTGCGGATCATGGGCATCAAATATTCTTCATAAAATGTCATTTCGCCGCCCCCTTTTTAACTTACATTCATTCCACGGCAAGGTCACTTTTGTGCGTCTGTGGCAATCAGGCTGCGCAGCGCTTCGCAGGTCACCTGCATCGTGCCGTCTTTCATCGAGTTATACGCCATCACTGCGCCACACCGCACCCCGCGGGTGGCCGCCACAATAAACAGCGCCCCGGTTTCCATCTCGCTTGCCATCACGCCAAGGCGTTCCCACGCCTGCCAGCGCTCGTGCAGGCGGTCTGCAACCGGCATGCTGTCGGGGTCGTGCTGGCCGTAAAACGAGTCTTTGCTTTGGGCCACCCCTTCGGCGTAATTGCGGCCCAGCTTTTTTGCCGCGTCAGACAGCGCCGCCACAATGGTGCGGTCGGCAATGGCGGGGTATTCTATGGGTGCATAGTGCAGCCCGGTGCCCTCGTCCCGCACTGCGCCGGTGATGACAACACCCTCCAGTGCTTCGTCGTAGCTTTCTTCGCACACACGGCCACAGGTGCCGATGCGGATAAAGGTATCCGCCCCGCAGTGGATTAGCTCTTCCATTGCAATGGCCGCACTGGGGCCGCCCATACCGGTACTGGTGACCGATACCTTTACGCCGTTCAGCGTGCCGGTCCATGTTTTGTGCTCGCGGTTGTGGGCCACCAGCACCGGGTTGTCAAAATACTGCGCAATTAAATCCGTGCGAAACGGGTCGCCCGGCAACAGCACATACCGGCCCACATCCCCTTTTTTGCAGCAAATATGGTACTGCTGCCCTTTGTCGTTTGTCACTTCTTTGCTCTGCAATCTCATATTACTCTCTCCCTTTTTTAAAGTTGCAGCTATTCTGCCCATTTTCGCACCCAGTTAACCCGCTGCTTTGTTGCCGGTGCGGCACAGCGCCCGGAACCCCGCGGCGGCCAGCAGCGCGATTGCCAGCATGGCAATTGCGTACCAATAGGCAGACCCCGGCCCCAACGCCGTGACAAGCCGCCCGGTAATCAGCGGGGTAATGGTGTCGGACCCGCCGCACACCATGCCCACAATACCGGCCACAAGGCCCGCATGCCGCGGCTCTAGCCCGGTTGCCAGTGTAATCATGACGCTGAACAACACGCCAATAAAGAAACCGGTTAAAAACAGTGCCGCAAAAAACACCGGTATCGACTGCAACAGCACCGCCGCCAGCATTAGCCCCAGGGCAACAGCCACGTTGACCCACAGCACATTCAGCGGTTTTAGCCGGCGCAGCAACACAATAAATAACAGCGAGCCCAGCATGCTGCCCACATTATACGCCGTCAGCATTGACACCGCGATGGCCCCCGGGATGGCAAGGCTTTCGGCAAAGGTGGTGGTGTACAGGTTGATAGTATTGACAACGGCGCAGTAAGAGACGGCAAATACCCCAAGCAACACCCAACCCGGCACCCGGGCCGTGAGGTATAACGGGTTTGCGGCGTGGCCGCCGCTTTCTGCCAGCTGCTGCGTTTTGGGCATGCCCGCAAACGGCAGCACTGCCAGCATCAGCACCGCCAGCACTGCAAACACCAGGTAGGTATACTGAAAAGGCAGCCCCAATGACAGCACAATGCTCATGCACAGCGGGGGCAAAAAGCACCCCGCGCCAAAGCAGGCCTGCCCGGCGCTCATGGCACTGGCGTAGCCGGTTGTAAAAATGCCGCTGACCACCACCGGGCCGGTGGCATCCTGCGTGCCAAACCCCACCCCGCCCAGCGCACTAAAAGCCAGTGCCAACGGGTAGCTTTTGGTTGCCGGCAACCCCAAAAAGAACACCAGCAGCAGGCTAATACCCAGTGCCAGCACCGGCTTGGGGCCCAGCTTTTCTACCAGCACACCCATCAGCGATACCGTTACCACGCGGCCCAGCGCAAAAGCGCTGCCCAGTGTGGCAACTGCGGCAAGCGAAACACCGTAGTGCGCAATCAGCTGTGTCATGCTGCTGCCAATGGTGATGCAAGCTGCCCCGGTTAGCAGGTACAGGGCATACACTTCAAATGCGGCCAGCATTTTTGTCTTGGTCATTTTTTGCACCCGGCGCAAATCGCCTGCACCGCGTCGTCCATGTGAATGATGCCCTCAAACCCCAACGTGCGGCACAAACGGCTGACATACGGCTGTTTGAGCATTGCTGTTTCCAACGCGTCAAAGTTCCAAAAAATTTCTTCTGGGCTGCCGGTGGTCACCACTTTTTTATTGGCCATCACAATGATGCGGGCAAAGTTTTCCACCACAAAATCCATGTCGTGCGAGATGGTGATGACTGTTTTGCCCTCTTCGTGCAGCTGCCGCAAAATTTCGCCCAGCCTCCGGTTGCCCTCAAGGTCTTGCCCAGCGGTCGGCTCATCAAAAATCAGCACACTGGTATCCATGGCAATGATAGCCGCAATCGTCACAAACTTGCGCACTGAAAGCGGCAGGTTAAACGGGTTTTCATCGCGAAACCGGTCCATACCGGTCATGCGCAGGGCCTTTTCGACCTGCGCCTCAAACTGTTCGGGCGGCAGCTTTTGGTTTTTGGGGCCAAACGCCACTTCGTCGTATACGGTCGAATGAAAAATCTGGTCATCCGGGTTTTGAAACACATACCCCACAACGCGGGATACCTGCGCCGTGGTGTATTGCTTGGTGTTCATTTCGCCAATCAGCACATCGCCGCCGGTGGGGCGCTGTAGCCCGTTGAGCATTTTTACCGTTGTGGTTTTGCCCGCACCGTTTTGCCCCACAATCGCCACGTTTTCACCTTGCTCGATGGCAATGTCAATGTGATCGACCGCCAAAAAACCACCCGGGTAGGCAAAGCTGACATCCCGCATTTCAATATAGGC
>JAQVCK010000250.1 GCA_028689835.1 Pygmaiobacter sp.
ACCCACCCGGACACCGACCGCTACCAGTATGCGATGGTGGGCTACCACCTGCGCAACACCCTGACAGAAAACGGCCAGGTTGCCCGCGGGGTATGTGAGGTGAATGCGGCCGGGGTGCTGCAAAGCGTCACCGAGCACACGCAGATTTGCAAGGACGGCAACGACGCCAAGTTCACCGAGGACGAGGGGAACACATGGCAGCCGCTGGCCGGGGACGCGACCGTATCGATGAACCTGTGGGGCTTTCAGAACAGCTTTTTTGCCGCCGCGCAGGCAGGGTTTACCGAATTTTTGGCAAAGGCGCTGCCGCAAAACCCGCTGAAAGCCGAATACTATCTGCCCGGCGTTGTCAGTGGGCTGATTGCACAGGGTAAAGCGCAGGTGCAGGTGCTGAAAAGCGCCGACAAATGGTACGGCGTCACCTATAAAGAGGATAAGCCTGCCGTAGAGCAGGCCGTGCGCGACATGATTGCAAGCGGGCTGTACCCGCAGCGGCTTTGGGCAGAGTAGCCAGGCGGGTATCATCAAGAGTGATTTAATAAAAAAGGGCGCGGCAAAAGCCGCGCCCTTTTTAGGCTTAATTTGAAACCTTACGATGCTTTATACCCGCACCAGCTCGTACGCGCGGCTGCCAAGGCCGATTTTTTCAGCATGGGCAAGGCAGCTTTTCCAGTTGGTTTCGGGTGAGGTGTTGGTAAAATGGTCGTGGTGCTCGCAAAAATGCTCTTCGTGCATCTCGTCGTCCAGCAAAGAGCCGGGCATCACCGGCATTTTATTGCAGGCGTCCGCACAGGCCTGGTCCAGCGCGACGGGGTCAAAGCTGGCAAACATGCCCACGTCGGGGATGATGGGGGCGTCGTTTTCAGCGTGGCAATCGCAGTACGGCGAAACGTCCATCACCAAACTGATGTGAAACGCCGGGCGCCCGTCCACGACCGCTTTCGAATATTCGGCAATCTTTTTGTTGAGGTCGTCGTTGGCCTAAGCGTTTTCGTTGTAAATTGCGTCAAAATTGCAGGCCCCAAGGCAGCGGCCGCAGCCCACGCATTTGTTGTGGTCAATCGAGGCTTTGCGCTGTTCGTTAAACGAGATTGCCCCGTGTGCGCAGTTTTTGGCGCAGGTGCGGCAGCCCACACAGGTGTTCTGGTCCACACTGGGTTTGCCGGAGTTGTGTTGTTCCATTTTGCCGCCGCGGCTGCCGCAGCCCATGCCGATATTTTTCAGGCAGCCACCAAAGCCGGTGGCTTCGTGCCCTTTAAAATGAGATAGCGAGATAAACACGTCGGCGTCCATAATGGCGCGCCCAATTTTGGCGTTTTGCACCAGCTCACCGCCGACCACCGGCACCTCAATGTCATCGGTGCCCTTCAGCCCGTCGGCAATAATGACGTTGCAGCCGGTCGAAAACGGGGAAAACCCGTTTTCATAGGCGGCATCAATGTGGTCTAGCGCATTTTTGCGGCGCCCCACGTACAACGTGTTGCAGTCGGTCAAAAACGGCTTGCCGCCAAGCTCTTTAATCACATCCGCCACCGCCTTGGCGTAGTTGGGGCGTAAAAAAGACAGGTTGCCCGGCTCGCCAAAATGAATTTTAATGGCGACCATTTTGTTGTTCATGTCGATTTCGCCGATCCCGGCCCGGCGGATTAATTTTTGCAGCTTCAGCAGCAAATTAGTCCCCGGCAGCGCCCGCAGGTCGCTGTAAAATACTTTGGCTTTTTCCATACGTCATTCTCCCTTGCTGTACGCCGCTTCCTGCGGCGTTTGTTTGGTACGGCCATACCCACAAATGTGCCGCCAGCATACGCGGCACACCCGGCGGTACAGGTTGCAGTTGCATTTGTGTCGCCGGGCTACTACAATAAATATAGACCTTAAAGTATGGTTTAAGTCAAGGATATTTTTTGAAAAGAGGGTAAAACAATGGGATACAGCATTCGCCAAGTGGTGCAGCTTACCGGCATACCGGCCTCTACATTGCGGTTTTACGAGGCAAAGGGATTGCTTGCACCGGTGAGGCGCAATTGCAACGGTGTGCGGGAGTATACGGATGCCGACCTTGAGCGGCTGGGCTCAATCACTTGTTTAAAAAACACGCGCATGCCCATCGAAGAGATACGCCGTTTTATGGAACTTTGCGGGCAGGGGGATGGCACACTGCAAAAACGCCGCGAGATGGTGCGGGCACAGCAGGTAGCGCTTGAAAAAAGAATTTATGAATTGCAGCAGTATAAAGAACACATTGACCGTAAGCTGCGGTACTATGACATTGCCTGTGCGTCGGGCAGTGAAGCAGAGGCAAAGCGCCGCTATTGCTGCGAAAAGCCAAGGGCAAAACAGGACACTGTTGAAAATAAGTCGATAGAAATTGTATAGATTTAATAAAATTAGTTTGTTTTAAAATTGATATACTGTATACTTGCCTAAAATAAGAAAACCGGATATAATAAAATCAGACCTGAAACCCAAAAGAGGAAGTTGGTTTTAGCGCTGTTCCTCAGGCAAGGTGAGACGCAATGAGCAAAGAGACAAAACGGCAGGGTGCTTGCGGAGATGAGATACCAAAGGCCCGATTTTTAGAAATTAAAGAACTATCGTATACGTCGCGGTGCCCTAAAAATGTGATGACCCATACTTTTACTGAGATTTTTTATCAGGTATCCGGTGAGGGTCATACCGTGGTTGAAGGGGCACCTGTGACATTGGCTGCGGGGGAACTACTGCTTTTGAACCCTGGTATTCAACACCGCACGATGGCCATGCAGACCCCCAAAGCAAAAACATTACAGCTGCGCGCGGAGCATTTGCTGTTTGATTTTGCAGGTCACGGGTTTGCGCAGTATGGAAATACAGACACCAACAATCATTTGCTTGGTTGTATGTATGGCATGTT
>JAQVCK010000251.1 GCA_028689835.1 Pygmaiobacter sp.
CGCTCTTCCGATCTTTCCAGAAATATTTTATTTCAGGTTTGACGGTCGGCTCGGTAAAGGGATAATAAATAAAAGGAGAAAACACAATGAAAAAGAAATTGAGCGCAAACAACCACAAGGCCTCCTGCATTGCCCTGCTGTGCGCGGGCAGTATGCTCTTGGCAGGCTGCGGTTCCACGGCCTCCTCGGCCACCGCCGCCTCGGCCTCCACCCCCGATTCTGCCGCAGCCAGCACCACCGCCACCGGCGAGGAGCCAGTCACCCTACGCTGGGTAACCACCGGCACCGGTATGCCCAAAAACTATGATGCCTGGGCTAAAGAAGTGAACACCTACCTGGCAGAAAACTACGGCGTTATGGTGGAGATGGAAGTTATCCCCTATGGCGACTGGGATAGCCGCCGCAGCGTGCTGGTAAACACAAACAGCGAATTTGATATCATGTTCACCAATTACCGCACGTTTGTGAACGATGTAAACATTGGTGCTTTTGCCTCCCTGAGCGACCTGCTGGAAACAAATGCGCCTGATTTGATGAAGCTTATCCCCGAAAGCTATTGGGATGCCTGCCGCGTAAACGATGAGGTGTATGCGGTTCCCACCTACAAAGATAGCTCCGCCACCCAGTTTATCATTTGGGACGAAGATTTGCTGAAGGAAATGGATTTGGATGTTTCCGAGGTAGATACCTTTGAAGAGATGACGCCGGTTTTGGAAAAAATTACCGAATACAAGGGTGAGCCCGCTTTCCCCATGTTCAAAAATAAAAATATGTTTATGGGCGAAAATTTTGAATCCGTGGTCATGGGCCTGCCCATCAGCTACGACAGCAAAACCAAAAAAGTAGTATACAATTTGGAAACCGAAACCACGCTCAACGAGTTGGGCATTGCACGCGATTGGTACAACAAGGGCATCATCAACGCCGATGCCGCCACCCGCCCCGAGGACCCCGGCTACAAAGCGGCACAGGTTGGCCAGGGCTGGTCCGGCGCGGCCAAAACCTCTTGGGGGCCTTCGATGGGTGTCAATGCCGTGGCTTACCAAATGGGCACCACCGTGGTAAACAACGACACCGTGCGCGGTTCGCTAAACTGTGTTTCCGCCAGTTGCCAGCACCCCGATAAGGCTTTGGTTCTGCTGAACGCCATCAACACCGATACCTATCTGCGCGATAGCTTCTTCTACGGCCTGAAGGGCGACGACTGGGATTACACCAGCGACAACCGCGTACACCGCAACAGCACCGATTGGAGCATGGCCGGCTATACCCAGGCAACCTTCTTCACCGTAACCCCGACCGATGACGTTGATTTTAACCAGTGGGATGAAGTACGCACGCTGAACGATAACGCCGTCCCCTCCGATTTGCTTGGCTTCAACCTCGATACCTCCGAAATCGAAGACGAAATTGCGAACTGCTCTGAAATTTGGCTGCGCTGGCGCCCGGAGCTTGTTACCGGCACGCTGGACCCGGTAGAGGGTGCAAAGGGCGCGATGGAAGAGCTGCGCGCCGCAGGCTCCGACAAAATTTTGGAAACCGCACAGACGCAAATTGATGCGTTTTTTGCCAAAAAAGCCTAAACCCTTGCACTAAGAACCGAACCAACTGAAAAAGCGGGAAACAATGTTTCCCGCTTTTTCTAAAACAACCGCTTTCCCCTACTTACCGCTTTAGAAACGAGGATAGAACATTGATTACGATTAAAGGAACGCCTTTGCCCCAAATCCCCTGGCAACCCAAGCCGGAGAACGAAACCGCGGCCGTGTGGCGCTACCGCCAAAACCCCATCATTGGCCGGAACGGAAACGCGGTTTCAAACAGCGTTTTCAACAGCGCGGTGGTGCCCTTTCAGGATGGTTTTGCAGGGGTTTTCCGCTGCGATAGCAAGTCCATCAGCATGGATATTTTTGCGGGCTTCAGCGCCGATGGTATTCATTGGAAGATTGACGATACCCCCATTCGGATGTATTGTGATAATCAAGAGATTGCCCAGCGGGAATACCGTTACGACCCCCGTGTTTGCAAAATAGACGATACCTACTATGTAACCTGGTGCAACGGCTACCATGGCCCCACCATCGGCCTTGCAAAAACGCAGGATTTTAAAACCTTTACCCAGCTGGAAAACGCCTTTTTGCCCTACAACCGCAACGGGGTGCTATTCCCCCGCAAAATTAACGGCAATTATATGATGATGAGCCGCCCAAGCGATACCGGCCACACAAAATTTGGCGATATTTTTGTGAGCGAAAGCCCCGATTTGGAATACTGGGGGCGCCACCGCTTTATGATGGGTACCGTGGAGGGTGATGCCTCCGCCTGGCAAAGCACCAAAATTGGGCCGGGGCCGGTGCCGATTGAAACCAGCGAGGGCTGGCTACTCATCTACCACGGGGTCATCAATACCTGCAACGGCTTTGTGTACCGCATGGGCGCGGCACTGTTGGATTTGAACGAACCGTGGAAGGTGCTGTACCGCAGCAAATGTTATATCCTTGCCCCGCAGGAGCTGTACGAATGTGTGGGCGATGTGCCCAACGTGGTATTTCCGTGCGCCACCCTTTGCGATAGTGAAACGGGGCGCATTGCCATCTATTACGGCTGTGCCGATACCGTAACCGGCCTTGCCTTTACCACCGTGCAGGAGCTTGTAAGCAGCCTGAAAAACAATTCACTCTAAAGCAGGGCGCTGTTTTGCGCGCAAGGAGCAGACAATGTTATTGGATAAACAATTCGAGAAGGTTCTGAAAAAGCTGGCACAAATTGAGCTTACCTACGAAGCGTTGATTTTTGAAAAGGCCCAGCCGGTAGATGCAGCACTTTTTGTATGTAAAGCACATTACCGCTCGGCACCGCAGGCTCAGTACCAACCGGTAACCATTGGTGATG
>JAQVCK010000252.1 GCA_028689835.1 Pygmaiobacter sp.
AAACAGCCCCGCCTTTGCGGTCTGTTTTGCGTGCCGCGCTATCCTCCTCGCCGGGCGGCAGCCTGCCTCCGTCATCCGGCTTGCATCACGAAAAAGATCCCCGCAAAATACATAGGCGGTTTTTTAGGTAATCGACTATAGGAAAAATCTGCAAGGAGCGTCCGGTTTGGTAAAGAAAAACCCGGCGCATAAAATCACCGGGTTTTTATAAAAAACAAATTATTCAATAATGCTTTTGCCGTCCATTTCCTGTGGCTGTGGTAAATCGAGTATTTTGAGCATGGTGGGGGCAATGTCAGCCAGTTTGCCGCCCTCACGCAGCTTGCAGGGGTAACCGATAACACAGAACGGAACCGGATTGGTAGTGTGTGCGGTAAACGGAGAGCCGTCTTCTTCGTACATCTTATCGGCATTGCCGTGGTCCGCGGTAATCATAAGTACGCCGCCTGCTTTGGCGATTGCGTCGCTTACTTTGCCCACACAGGCGTCTACGGCTTCCACAGCGGCTTTTGCCGCGTCAAACACGCCGGTGTGACCGACCATGTCGCAATTGGCAAAGTTTAAAATAATCACATCGTATTTACCGCTTTGAATGCGCGCCACTACCTCATCGGTAACCTGGTACGCGCTCATTTCGGGCTGCATGTCGTAGGTTGCCACCTTGGGCGAGGGGATTAATGCGCGGTCTTCACCCGGATAGGTCTTTTCCACACCGCCGTTGAAGAAAAAGGTCACATGAGCATATTTTTCGGTTTCGGCAATGCGAAGCTGGGTCAGACCCTTGTCGGAAATATATTCGCCGAAGGTGTTTTTTAAAGATTGGGGATGGAAAGCGACCGATACATTGGGCATGGTGGCATCGTATTGCGTCATGCACACATAGTGCAGCGGGAAAAATCCCTTTTTACGCACAAAACCCGTAAAGGCAGGGTCTACAAAGGTACGGGTTATTTCGCGCGCGCGGTCGGGACGGAAGTTGAAGAATACCACGGAATCATCAGCGGAAACAGCAGCGCCCTTTGCACACACGGTAGGCAGTACAAATTCGTCGGTGACGCCGTTTGCATACGATTTGGCAACCGCCTCTACCGGACAGCCGCTTTGCTCGCCCTCACCGCACACCATGGCGGCATAGGCTTTTTCTACACGCTCCCAGCGGTTATCCCGGTCCATTGCGTAGTAACGTCCCATAACGGTGGCGATTTGTCCTACGCCGATTTCTTTAAGCTTGTCGCTGCATGCCTTTACAAAATCCTTGCCGGAGGAAGGGGGGACGTCACGTCCGTCCAGCAGCGCGTGAACAAAAACTTTTTTTAATCCGCGCTTTTTGGCCAGCTCCACAATGGCATACAGGTGGGAATTGTGGCTGTGCACGCCGCCGTCTGAAAGTAAGCCGATTAAATGCAGCGCCGTACCTTTTTTAACGGCGCTGTCCACCGCGGCAACCAGAGCGGGGTTTTCAAAAAAATCGCCGTCCTGAATGGATTTTGTGATTCGTGTAAGCTCCTGGTATACCACGCGGCCCGCTCCAATGTTGGTATGACCGACTTCGCTGTTGCCCATTTGTCCGTCCGGCAGCCCGACATCCATACCCGAAGCACCAATCTGCGTGATTGGATTTTGAGAAAAAAGGCGGTCTATATTGGGCTTATTTGCGGCTTTAATGGCGTTGCCACGGTCCGGGGCAATGCCGAAGCCGTCTAAAATCATAAGCATTAATGGTTTTTTCATGTTTTATTTTGCTCCTTGTTAACAGGGGCGCCGTTTTGGAGCCCACCATGATTTATAAAATACAAAAGAATGCGCCCGGCGGCATGCGCGAAACAATAAAAATGGTAACGAAAATGAATTGCTTGGCTGCCGCTGCGGGTATTAGCGGGAAGCTGCCTTTACGATGACAGAAAAATCTGCCGCTTTTAAAGAAGCGCCGCCGATTAAGCCGCCGTCTACATCCGGCTGGTCAAGCAGTTCTTCCGCGTTCTTGGCATTCATGGAACCGCCGTATTGAATTGTAAGGGCATCTGCCGCGGCGTTGTCGTACAAACCGGCTACTACACCGCGAATGACGGAGCAAACCTCGTTTGCCTGCTCTGCAGTGGCGGTTTTGCCTGTGCCGATTGCCCAAACTGGCTCGTAAGCGATAATGATTTTAGAAAGCTCCTGCTTGGATACGCCGCCCAAAGCAATTTTTGTCTGCATGGCCACCAGCTCGTCGGTAATGCCCTGCTCGCGCTGTTCCAGGTACTCGCCTACACAAAGGATGACGGTCAGACCGGCGTCTAAAGCCGCGCGTACACGCTTTTGCACGGTAACATCGGTATCGCCGAAGTACGTTCTGCGTTCGCTGTGACCGATAATCACATATTGTACGCCCATGGAAACCAGCATGTCCGCCGAAATTTCACCGGTGTACGCACCGGATTTTTCCCAGTGGCAATTTTCGGCGCCTACTTCAATGTTGGTGCCCTTTACCGCGTCCAGTACCGTGCAAAGGTCAACGTATGGTACGCATACAACAACGCCGCAGTCCGCACCCTTTACCAGCGGAGCCATTTCTTCCACCAGGACTTTTGCCTCTGCGGGTGTTTTATTCATCTTCCAGTTGCCGGCAATAACGGCTTTCCTGACTTTTTTATTCATATTTGAATCTTCCTTTCTTATTTAAGCAAATCACATCATAATGAACCCCCGCGTTTTGCCGCGGAAGGTTCATACTAAAAGAAGGCAGTGCTTGTAATTTATGCCCCTCTATAAAGAACGGCACGGAAAACCCGTGCCGTTCTGGCTGCAAATTAGTCTTTGTCGTTCAATGCGGCAATACCCGGAAGTACTAAACCCTCTAAGAACTCCAAAGATGCACCGCCGCCTGTGGAGATGTGTGTCATCTTTTC
>JAQVCK010000062.1 GCA_028689835.1 Pygmaiobacter sp.
TATAGCCGGTGGGGCTTGGGGCAAACCGGGTTCTCACGTTACTTTTCATAAAAAACAATTGCCTCCTGTAAGGTGGTTTACACAAAAAAGACCACAAAAAGGGTCATACATTTAAAGTCTACCCCCGTAATACCGGTTTGTCAATGCAAAAGGCCTGTTTTCTGTGTGCGGCATTGCCGTACAAGTTAACTAAATGCGGTGCAATAAGTTGCCACATTTTCACGAAAAAAAGAGAAACTATTGGTTTTATTTGATGCGTGGCCCAGCAACATGATATAATATTGCCATAACAGCTGTGCAGGGGTACGCCGGGCAGATTTTCTGCCCCTCTGCCGGCTGGGGCAGCGCGGCCCGCACGGCGGGGCGCTGCAACAGGGCGGGCAATGGTTTTGCGTGAATGCCGTCTCCCCAGGAACGAACAAGGGGGGCGGCATTTTTGTCCCCCTGTGCCCTTTGGGGCAACAAAAGAAAGGGTGTAACTACATGTACCGTTTGACCAAAAATAAGCAACGCACCGCAGCGCAAAGGGGGTGCCTGCAATGACAAAGCGCAGAGCAATTGCGGCGTTTGAAGTATTTGCAATGTATCTGTTGACCGGTGCGGGATGCATTACCATCGGCAGCAGTATGACCCACCTGATTACCCATTACGGCTCTACCCTTGCGGCGGTTGCCGCACTGGGCAGTGGGTTTGCGCTGGGCCGCGTAATTACGGTATCGTTTATGGGGCTGTTGGTTGAAAAACTGGGGCCAAAGCCGGTGCAGGCGCTGGGCCTGGTACTGCTGCTGTGTTTTTTTGTGGGTTTGCCCATGACCACCAACTATGCGGTGGCGCTGGTGGCAAGCGTGCTGGGTGGCATTGGCTTTTCGACGCAGGACGCGTGCAGCCCGGTGATTTTGAGCGGCGCGTTCCCCACCGGGTATGCCAGCGCGATGAGCGCGGGGGAGGCATTTTTTGGCGCGGGCTGCTTTTTGCCCCCGCTGCTGATGAGCGTGCTGTTGCCGCTGGGCCTGCCGTTTTACAGTGTGTACTACCTGTTTGCCGGCCTTGCTGTGTTGCTGCTTGTGCTGCTGCCCTTTGCCGAGGTGCCGGACACCAAACAGCTGGCACAGGAGGGCGGGCACGCGGCAAACCCGCTGTTCTTACGCGCACAGGTCCCCGGTTGGGTGTTGCTTGCGCTGTTTGCGGTGACCTACTGCGCTGTGCCTAACACGGTGAATATGTATACGACTACCTTTGCCGCCAGCATCGGCATCCCGGAGGCAATTGGTGGGTTACTGCTCACTGCTTACAATGTGGGCAGCATGGTGGGCTCGCTGGTGTTTATTGGCCTGTTAAAGCGGTTTCGGCCCATCAATGTGCTGTGGGTCAACGCGCTGATTGCACTGGGCATGTTGTTGGCGGCCGTTTTGCTGCAATCGGTGCCGGTGTTCTTTGTCACGCTGTTTTTTGCCGGCTTCTTCCTTGGGGTGCTGTTTATGCTGATCATCACAATTGCCACCGGGCTGCGCCCGGCCCACGCCGGCATGATGGGCGGTATTGTGGGGCTGGTGTGCGGCAGCAGCGATACCGTGACCCCGCTGATCACGGGGCGGGTGGTCACCTGGTTTGGCGCTGGGGCAGCTTATTGGTATGCACTGGCCATGATGGCGATTGCGACACTGGCCGCCATTGGGTTTCGCCGCCTGTGCTACGAGGGCAAGCGCCAGCCGGTAGGCAGCGAGGCAGAGTAACAGCGCCGGTTTGCATGGCCTTTTTGTGGGCACTACAACAGGCCCCCTATAAAATAATATCATGGCGCGTGCGGCTTAGCCCCCTTATTGTAAGCGGGGTTGACAGGGCAGCGCGCAACAGGCTATACTGTAAAAAATGTTCGCTGTTACGGCGGCCATTTTTTGGCCGGATGGTTAGCGACGGCTAACACTAAAATAACAATACGCTGCCCGGTGGGGCAAAAGGAGCAACATGGACAGACAAGATTATGAAGCACAGCTTGCCCGGCCCGGCGCAGGCGGCGGGCAGGCGGAAACCTTTTGGGATGGCAAGGCTGCGGCCTTTAACGCGGCACAACAGGCCGAAACCTCGCCTTTTGTGGGCCGGGTAACCGAGTTTTTGCACCAGCAGGGGCTTCTCTCTGGGGCTTCGGTGTTGGATGTGGGGGGCGGCAGCGGCCGGTATGCGCTGGCCTTTGCAAAGCAGGCGGCAACAGTGACGGTAACCGATATTTCAGCGCAAATGCTGGCCTTTGCAAGCACCAACGCAGAACAGGCGGGGCTGCAAAACCTCACCTGCCGTAAGCTGGATTGGGCGCAGGCAGACCTTGCCGCCGAAGGCCTGCTGGGTCAGTTTGATTTAACCTTTGCCGCCATGTGCCCGGCGCTGTACCAGCCTGCCGGGTTGCGCAATTTGTGCGCAGCTTCACGCGGGCACAGCATGGTGGCGCAGTTTATTGCCGACACCGACACGGTAAGCGATGCGTTGCAGGCCCAATTGGGCTTGCAACGCGGGTGGGACCCGCACAACGACCGCGCCATCGTACAAACGCTGTTTAACCTGCTGTGGCTGGACGGCAAAGAACCACAATTAACCTACTTGCGGGAGCAAACAAGTGAGGTGCTAGCCTTGCCACAAGCGGTACAGAGGTATAGCCACTGGTACGGTGAGACGGCCCGGCAGCAGGGGCGTGATTTGCAACAGCTGTTGCAGGCTATTGCCACAAATGATACCGTGCAGGCCGATACCCGCACCACCTTGGCACTGCTTTGGTGGCGCAACTGACACAAGTTTGGCAGACGCGAGAACCCATAAAAAGCAGCGCGGGCAGAAGAAGCTTCTTCTGCCCGCGTTGCTTTTTATCCGCTTTTCTAAATGATCAATGACCTAAAAACCGGGCTGCGCGGTGCGCTGCGGGTCAATCCTCCAGCAGAAGCGGCAACGTGATCTCATAGCGCGAATCCATTGCGTTTTTCTCTTCTGCTTGGTTAGTGTAGGCGTTTACGGTAGCAGTTGCCTTGTTGATGGGTTGCAGCGTGCCCGCGCCTGCCACGCAGCCGCCGGGGCAGGCCATACCCTCCAGCAAAAAGCCGTCGTACTTGCCGGTGCGTGCAATCGTCAACATTTTGCGGCAGTCCGCAAGGCCCTGCGCGCTGACCACGTTCACCTCGCGCTCGGGGTCAATGCGGTGCACGGCACCCACCACTGCGCCCGCCACGCCGCCGCTCACGGCAAAGCCGCGCCCGGCGGCCGTGCCCTCACGCAGGGCATGCTCTTCGGTCAACTCGTCAAAGTTGATGCCTTTCGCGACAAACATGCCCATCACTTCTTCAAAGGTCAGCACGAAATCCACATCACTGCGCACCGACCGGCGGCTGGCCTCCAACTTTTTTGCGCTGCACGGGCCAATAAAGGCCACCTTGCAGTTTTTGTGTTCTTTTTTCAGCAGGCGGGCGGTCAGTACCATCGGGGTCAGCGCCATTGAAATGTTTGGCGCAAGGTCCGGGTACAGCTTTTTCGCCATCACCGACCACGCCGGGCAGCAGGAGGTCGCCATAAACGGCTGTTCTGCGGGCACCTTTTTCAAAAAGTCCTCCGCTTCGTCAATGGTGCAAAGGTCGGCGCCCACCGCCACCTCGGCCACATCGGCAAAGCCGATTTTCTGCATCGCGCCTTTTAGCCGCTCCGGTGTGACTTTGGGCCCCAGTTGCCCCACAAAAGAGGGGGCCACCGCGGCAAACACGCGCTCGCCCGCGTTGATGGCATGGATCAGTTGGAACAACTGGCCCTTATCTGAAATGGCACCAAACGGGCAGTTGACGATGCACATGCCGCACGAGACGCATTTGTCATAGTCGATATTTGCGCGGCCCAGCTCGTCACTGCTGATGGCGTCCATGCCGCAGGCCGCCGCACAAGGGCGCACCTGGCGGATGATGGCGCTGTATGGGCAGGCATCCACACAGCGGCCGCACTTGATGCATTTTTCCTGGTCAATAAAGCTTTTGCCGTGCACCATTGAAATGGCCCCCTTGGGGCAAACCTCTTTGCAGGGGTGTGCAAGGCAGCCCTGGCAGCCGTTCGTGACGAAAATCAGCTTTTCGGGGCAAGAGTTACAGGCAAATTTAATGATGTTGACAAGGGGCGGGTCGTAATACTTTTCGGCAATGGCGCTTTCCTCCACCCCTTTGGTCAGCGGGGCGTGCTCGCTGACCGGCCGCAGCGGCAGGCCCATCGCAAGGCGCAGCCGCTCGCCGACAATGGCACGCTCTAAAAAAATGCTCTCGCGGTAGGACGCCTTCTCCCCCGGTACAATCTTATAGGGCAGCTCCTCAATGCGGGAATAATCGCCGCCCTCATAAGCCAGCCGTGCGACTTCGGTAAAAACTTTGCGGCGAATGTCGGTCACGGAGGAATAAATGCCTCTCATCATAGTAGGTCTCGTCCTTTCTGCATTGGCACTGAGGCTGCGACTTAGTTAAAAAAATAACACAGTCCTCTACCTGTAATCATAGCATGAACACGGCGCCGGTTGCAACTGGTCGGTTGGCTAAACTTCATGCCGAATTTGCTGAATTAATAGGAAAATCACCGGATAAGCCACCGCGCGGCGGCCCGCGGCGGTTGACAGGGGGCGCTAAATCGCCTAAACTGAGAGTGCTTTTTAGCGCGCCGCGCGGCGTTACAGGCGCGGCAAATCCCAGTACAAGTGAGGCAGCGCATGGACCGCAGGCAAGAAATTGAACGCAGTATCATCAAGAAATACCGGCATACGATTTGGAACCGCTTTATCGGTGGTATGAAAGACTATCATTTGATTGAAGAGGGAGACACCATTGGGGTGTGCATTTCGGGCGGCAAAGACAGTATGCTGCTGGCAAAGTGCATGCAGGAGTTACAACGCCACAGCTACTTGAAGTTTGAGCTTAAATTTTTGGTGATGGACCCCGGTTACAACCCAAAAAACCGCCGCCGCATTGAAGAAAACCTTGCGCTGCTGGGCATCCCGGCAACCTTTTTTACAACCGATATTTTTGACGTGGTGAACACCATCACCGAAAAGCCGTGTTACCTTTGCGCGCGCATGCGCCGGGGGTATCTGTACCAGTTTGCGCAAAGCCTTGGCTGCAACAAAATCGCGTTGGGGCACCACTTTGACGACATGATTGAAACGGTAGTCATGAGCATGTTTTATTCGGCTGAAATTAAAACGATGATGCCAAAGCTGCGTAGCAAAAACTTTGCGGGCATGGAGCTGATTCGCCCACTGTACCTTGTGCGAGAGCAGGACATCCTTGCGTGGGCACGCTATAACGACCTGCACTTTTTACAGTGTGCCTGCCGCCGCACCGAAAATTTGGCCCCGGGTGAAGAACACGACGGGGGCCGGCGCAGCGCCACCAAAGCACTGCTGCGCCGCTTGCGGGCCGAAAACCCGCAGATTGATATCAACATTTTTCGCAGTGTGCACGATGTCAATTTGAAAACACTGATTGGCTATACCGACCTTGCGGGCAAACATCATAACTTTTTGGATGCTTACGAAGGGAGGCTGCGTAGGCCAGAGTTTGCGGTGTTTGATTTAGACGGCACATTGCTGGATTCGATGCATGTATGGGACCCGGTGAGTGCCGCTTACCTGCGTTTGCACGGCCACACCCCGCCGCCGCAGTTGGACAGTTGGGTGCGCGGGATGAATGTGCGCGAGGCCGTACAGTTTTTAAACAAGACCTATGGCCTTGATGTGCCGGTGCAACAGGGGGTGCAAGAGGTCTGTGACATGGTGGCAAAGGCCTATGCCGAAACGGTGCAGGCAAAGCCTTTTGTGCGCGAGTATTTAGAGCAACTGCATCGCCACGGGGTGCCGATGTGTGTGGCGACATCGTCCGAGCTGCCGGTGGTGCTGCCCGCACTGCGCCGCCTTGGGCTGGACGGGTATTTTAAATTTGTGCTAACGGCGGGCACGCTGGGCGCCAGCAAGCAGTCGCCGGAATTTTACCATAAGGTAGCACAGCAGTTTGAGACAACCGCGGATCACCTGACGGTGTACGAGGATGCGCTGCACGCCATTGAAAGTGCCAAAGCGGCAGGCTGCCGCGTGATTGCGCTGTATGATGAAGCCGGTGCGCAAGAGCGCAGCCGCATAAAGGTAATCTGTGATTATTACGCCGGGGGCTTTGACACCCTGTTGGAGGACTGAAGATGGAAACAAAAAAAGAAAGCATGTACCAAAGCCTGAATAATATTGCCACCGTGCTGATGGAGGGCGAGCGCCACCCCATTGCAAACCTTGCCAATATGGCATCGCTGCTGGGCACCGAGCTGCCGGGCATCAACTGGGCCGGGTTTTATTTGATGCACGGTGGCGAGTTGGTGCTGGGGCCATTTTGGGGCAACCCGGCCTGCCGGCGCATCCGGCTGGGGCGCGGGGTGTGCGGCACGGCGGCCCAGCAGGGCAATAACCTTGTCGTCGCCGATGTGCACCAGTTCCCCGGCCATATCGCGTGCGACGCCGCTTCGGCCGCTGAAATCGTGCTGCCATTGTGGCAGGCGGGCAAAGTCATCGGTGTGCTGGACATCGACAGCCCCACGGTGGGCCGGTTTGACGCGCAGGACGAAGCGGGCCTTGCCACGCTGGCCCGCAGCATCGAAACTGGCTGCGACTGGGCATCCTGCGGCTACAGCCTTACTTAAAATCAGCAGAAAAACGGCCTCTCCGGTGCGGTAAGCACGTGCGGAGAGGCCGCTTTTATTTATAAGGAATACACATGTTAAGACACGGCAATTACATCAGGTTGCGCGGCGTGCCCGCAAGGTATAGCGACACGTTGTCAAACACCATGTTGGCGCGCACCTGCATACTTTCAGCGGTGGCAAACGCGACATGCGGGGTTAAAATCGTTTTTGGCGCCCCACACAGCGGATGGTCGTTCGCAATCGGCGGCTCGGTTTCAAATACGTCAATGCCCGCCCCGGCAATGCGGCCCGCCAGCAGTGCGTCGGCAAGTGCGGTACTGTCCAGTACCGCGCCGCGCGCCGTGTTGATCAGCAGTGCAGTGGGCTTCATTTTCGCAATCAGTTCGGCACTGATGATGCCGGCGGTTTGGGGGGTAGAGGGCAGGTGCAGGCTGATGATATCGGCAGTGGCCATCACGTCCTCAAGGGACAGATAGGTAATGCCCAGCGCTTCGGCCTCGGGCCGGTGGGTGCGGCTGTACGCCACAAGGCGGCAGCCAAAGGCTTTGGCCAGTGCGGCAGTGCGCAGGCCAATGGCACCGGTACCCACAATGCCAAAGGTTTTACCGGCCAGCTCAAAGCCCACCAGCCCCGCCTTGGTGCCGCCCGCGCGGCAGGTTTCGTTGCAGGCCGGGATGCGGCGCAGCAGTGAAAACACAAGGCCAAACACCAGCTCTGCCACACTTTCAGTGGAATACCCGGCACAGTTCGACACCAAAATACCCCGCTCGCGGCACAGGTCCATCGGCAGGTGGTCCACGCCGGTAAACGCGACCGAAATCAATTTTAAATTTGGGCAGGCGGCAACCACGGCGGCGGGCAGCGGCGCGCTTGCCACCATTAAAATATCGGCGTCTTTGGCCCTTTGTGTCAATACATCGGGGTCGGTTGCATCATCGTTATAAGCAGTAAACTGGTGCCCTGCGGCACGCAGGGGCTCGGCCAGTGCCTGCACGGCGGTATCGGCAACAGCCAGCCCTTCCATCAAAACAATTTTCATCACAAAACTTCCTTTCGGGCCCCGCATTTGGGGGGCGGGCGGGTTCTGTTTGTATTATACCAGAATAAGTGGCATCTGCAACCGCCCAAAATAGATTGACTTTGCTGTGCAGGCAGCATAAAATGAGGTTGTAAATTTTGTGTAAAGTGTGGATGGTAGCATGAATGAGGCCCCCCAAAGCGGAAAGCCGCTTTTTTCAAGACAGGCATTGCAGCGGTTACTTTGGCCGCTGGTAGGTGAACAGTTTTTAGCGGTGACGATTGGTATGGCCGACACGGTGATGGTGGCAAGTGCAGGCGAAGCCGCGGTGTCCGCAGTGTCACTGGTTGATTCGATTAATATTTTAATGCTCAACATCTTTGCGGCGCTGGCCACCGGCGGTGCCATTGTGGCAAGCCAGTACCTTGGCCAGCAGGACGAAAAAAATGCAAACCGCTCGGCAAAACAGTTAGTGGTGGTTGTGGCCCTATTTGGGCTTGCGCTGGGTCTGCTTTGTGCGTTATTTCGGGCACCGCTATTAAACGGGTTGTTTGGCAGCGCGGATACCACGGTGCTGACTGATGCACAAAACTATTTCTTTTTTACAGCGCTGTCGTACCCATTTATTGCAATCTATAATTCTGGTGCCGCGATTTTCCGCTCGATGGGCAACAGCAAGGTGTCGCTAAAAGCATCGTTGATTTCAAATGCCGTTAACATTATCGGCAATGCCATCTGTATTTACGGCCTTGGCTGGGGGGTTGTGGGGGCGGCAGTGCCCACACTGTTTGCCCGCATGGTGGGTGCGGTATTAATGCTGTGGTTGCTGCGCAACCGCACATTGCGTATCTCGCTGACAAACTGGCGCGAGTTTCGGCTGCGGCCCGAAATGGTGCGCCGTATTTTAGGTATTGGCGTGCCAAACGGGCTGGAAAGCGGTATGTTCCAGATTGGCAAAATTTTGGTGCAGGGGCTCATCGCCTCACTGGGCACGGTGTCCATTGCGGCAAACGCCGTGTGCGGCACCCTGTGTGCGCTGCCGCAGATCCCCGCGCAGGCCATTGGCCTTGGCATGACAACCGTGGTGGGCCAGTGCGTGGGTGCGGGGGATTACAAACAAGCGCAGACCTACATTAAAAAGCTCACTATTATGGCGACAATGTTCCACGGGGTGCTGTGTATGCTGTTCTTCTTCGCCATCCCGTGGATGCTGATGCCTTTTGGCCTTTCGGCACAAACGGTACAGGTGGCGACCCGCATCCAGCAGGTGTATTATCTGGTCGGCGCGTTTACCTGGGCACTTAGCTTTACCTTCCCCAACGGGCTGCGCGCGGCGGGGGATGTCAAGTTCACGATGACGGCGTCGGTGCTGTCGATGTGGATCTTCCGCATCGGGTTTTCGTATCTGTTGGTGTCGGTGTTTCACCTTGGGGTGTACGGTGTGTGGTATGCCATGTACATCGACTGGGCCGTGCGCATTGTGGCGTTTCAGCTGCGGTATTTTAGCGGTAAATGGAAAACAAAACGCATTATATAGCCTAGTTAGTAATAAAAAACAGCCGGTGCGCGGGCCCTAACGGCCCGCACACCGGCTGTTTTGTTGTTGTGTGGTGCGGCTTTGCCTCGTTTTTGTTATAGTACCTGAAACAAAAAGAACTTCAAATAATCCGTCTCGTCCACATTCCACAGCACCGGGTGGTCGGGTGCTTGCCCGCGCACCTCAATCTGCCGCAGTTGCACCCCGGCATCGGCGGCAGCACTATGCAGCATTTTAATAAACAGCGGCAGCGGGGCAAAGTGGCTGCAACTTGCGGTGGCAAGGTAGCCGCCCCGGGGCAGCAGTTTCATCGCGCGGTAGTTGATCTCCTTATAGCCGCGCATCGCGGCATCGACGGTGCGCCTGCTTTTGGTAAAGGCGGGCGGGTCTAAAATAATAAAGTCGTACGGGTTACCGCCCGCCTGCTCCAGCCGGGGCAACAGGTCAAACACATTGGCGGCCTGAAACTGCATCTTGCCCTCAAGGCCATTCAGCACTGCGTTGGCGTGGGCCATCTGCACGGCAGCTTCGCTGATATCCACCGCCGTCACACTGGCGGCACCGCCGGCAGCGGCGTTTAGCGCAAACGAGCCGGTGTGGGTAAAGCAGTCCAGCACATGGCGGCCGTGTGCCATGCGCGCCACCGCCTGCCGGTTGTATTTTTGGTCTAAAAAGAAACCGGTTTTTTGGCCATTTTCAAAGTCAACCCGGTAGTGAATACCGTTTTCGGTAATCTGGGTTTCGGTGGGGCCGGGGGCGGCACCGTCGCCAAGGTCAAAAAAGCCCTTGCCTTCAGCCAGCCCCTCTTTTGCACGCAGGGCCACATCGTTGCGCTCGTACACGGCGCGGATTTGCTGGCCATCCTCGCGCAGAATCTGCACTAATAGCGGGAACAACACACCCTTGCGCCGCTCGATGCCCACCGAAAGTGTCTGGGTGACCAGCACGTCGCCAAAGCGGTCCACCGTCAGGCCGGGCAGGCTGTCTGCCTCGCCAAAAACCAGCCGGCAGCAGTCGGTATCCGGGCCCATCACCTGCTTGCGGTACTCCCACGCCCAGCGCAGCCGCCGCTGCCAAAACGCGTCGTCAAACTTGTCGTTTGCGTTGCGCGACACCAGCCGCACCCGTATTTTGCTTTGCGGGCTGTAAAACCCGGTGCCAAGGTAGCGGGTTTTATCGCTGATGACATCTACTAAATCGCCGGGTGCCGGGCTGCCTTGTAAGGCGCGCACTTCACCCTCATACACCCAGGGGTGCCCGCTCTCTAAGGCCGCTTGCCCCTTACGGCTAATCGTCACTGTTGCAAAGTTGCGCTGTTGCTTCATCTGTTCCTCCGCGGCAAAAAGTTGTGGGGCAAAAAGGCCCCGAAAAAGGTGTACCTTATTATACTGCCGCACAGCCCGGTGGTCAAATAACGGCAGATAGCCCCTATAATACGGTAAAAAATGGGGTAAATAAGGTGCAAAAAACACAAAAATGTTCCGTTTTGAAAGTTAAAATGTTATAATACTACTAATAGAATTACGGTGCGGGCTGTAGGTTGTGACACAGCCCGCTGCCTTGCACAAGGGAGGGCATACGCCATGTTAGCAGATTTTGAAATGGGTAAAACCACTGAAAAAGCACAGCTGAAACAGCGCATCAAGGCTTGTGAAGAAAAAATCGTGTTACAGCAGCAAAAGATGCGCACCGCAAAGCTGCCGGTGCTGGTGCTGATTGAGGGTTGGGGCGCCGCCGGCAAAGGCAGTGTGCTGGGCGAAGTGATCAACACCATTGACCCCCGCTTTTTTAAGGTGTGGGCCAGTGCTACCCCCACCGAAGAAGAGCGCCGCAAGCCGTTTTTGTGGAAGTATTTCATCAAAACGCCCGAGCAGGGTAAGTTTGCCTTTTTTGACTCCGGCTGGGTGGGGCAGACGGTGCGCGAGCAGATGGATGGCAAGCTGGATGCGGCGGGCCTTGCCGTACGCATTGCCGCCATCAATACCTTTGAGCGACAGCTTGCCGATAACGGGATGCTGCTGGTGAAATGCTTTTTGCAGATTACCCGCCGCGAGCAGGAAAAACGGCTGGACAAGTTAAAAAAAGACAAAGACACGGCCTGGCGGGTGAGCGAAGAGGACCTGCGCGAAAACCGCCGGTACGACGAGTATGCCAAAGCGTTTGACGCCGTGCTGTCCGCCACCGGCCCGGCACAGCGGCCATGGCAGATTATTGATGCCACCGAGCGGGGCGAAGCGCACCTTGCGCTGATGGAACAGCTGACCGGCGCAATTGACCGCACATTGGCCGCGCCCAAGGTGGCGCCGCCCGTGGTGGAAAACCGTTTCCCGCTATTGCAAATGCCCCACATTATGGACGTGCCGCTGGGCCAGAGCATCAAAAAAGACGAATACGAACAGCGGTTGCAGGCGGCACAACAGCGCCTGCGCGAACTACACAACCGGTTGTACCGCAAGCGGGTGCCGTTGATTTTGGCCTACGAGGGCTGGGATGCTGCGGGCAAGGGCGGCAACATCCGCCGTGTTGCTGCCGCGCTGGACCCACGCGGGTTTGAGGTGTTGCCCATTGCAAGCCCAGAGCCGCACGAGCTGGCGCACCACTATCTGTGGCGGTTTTGGGAGAAAATACCCAAAGACGGGCATGTCGCCATTTTTGACCGCACCTGGTATGGGCGTGTATTGGTAGAGCGGGTAGAGGGTTTTGCAAAGCCGGAAGAATGGCAGCGGGCTTATAACGAGATCAACGAGTTTGAAGCCCAGCTTGCAGATTGGGGCGCGGTGATTCGCAAGTTCTGGCTGCAAATTGACCCGGACACCCAGCTGGAACGTTTTCGTGAGCGGCAGGTCGTGCCCGAAAAACAATGGAAGATCACCGAAGAGGATTGGCGTAACCGCGACAAATGGCCGCAGTACGAAACTGCCGTGGATGCGATGTTACAAAAAACCAGTACGACCTTTGCCCCATGGCGCATCATTGAATCGACTGACAAAAAATACGCGCGGGTGCGCGTGCTGGAGGAAATTATTGCCGCATTGGAGGATGTATTGTAATGGAAATTGAACGCAAGTTTGAAATGAAGGGGTTCCCGCAAGATTTGCCACTGTTGGAGGAAGCTACGATGCGGCAGGGGTACCTGTGTACCGCACCGGCTGTGCGTATCCGTTCAGCGGAGCATGAGGGGAAAATCAGCTATATGCTGTGCATCAAAGGGTCTGGCACCTTGGTGCGTGAAGAGATTGAGACCCCCATCACGGCCGATGTGTTTTTGAATATCGAAAAAATGATCGGTTTGCCGCTGATCAACAAAGAATACCGCGCCTATGCGCTGCCGGGCGGCGAAAAGCTGGAGGTGAGCCTGGTGGATGAGGGCGAGCCGACCGAATTTATGTATGCGGAGGTGGAGTTTGCCAGCGAAGAAGAGGCAAACGCCTTTGTGCCGCCCGCCTTTTTGGGGCGTGAACTCACCGAACTGCCGGGTTCCTCCATGAGCGCCTATTGGAACCGCAAAACGGCGCTTGCCGCGGCTAAGCGCGACCCGCGCAGGGAGGAAATTTAAATGAAGCAACATCCGCTGGGGGCCAAGCGCTGGGCAGCGCTGTTGATTTTCGGCCTGTTTGGGCAGCTTGCCTGGACAATCGAAAATATGTATTTTAATGTGTTTGTCTACAACACCATCACCACCGACCCGGGGGTCATTGCCAACATGGTGGCCGCAAGTGCCATCACCGCCACGCTGACCACGCTGTTGATGGGCGCACTGTCCGACCGGCTGGGCCGCCGCAAAGCCTTTATTGTGGTGGGCTACCTTTTGTGGGGCGTCTCGGTGGCGTCGTTCGCGTTTTTGTCAGTGGGTAATATGGCAAAGCTGTTCCCCGCGGCAAACGCGGTGCAGGCCGCCGCACTGATGGTGGTCATTATGGACTGCGTGATGACCTTTTTTGGCTCTAGCGCAAACGACGCGGCGTTTAATGCGTGGGTGACCGATGTCACCCACGAGGATAACCGTGGCCGGGTAGAATCGGT
>JAQVCK010000063.1 GCA_028689835.1 Pygmaiobacter sp.
CTCGGATCTTTGCACGACGCTCATTTTCTTCCGGGCTACGATTCTTTCTTGCCATAATGTAAACCTCCATTGTGGTGCTTCTATTCTACACCACAACGAAGGTTTACACAAAGTTTGGGATGGTCTCTGTTCGATTTTGAGTACCAGTCATGCAGTCTAATTAACTTGTATTCTTATCGTTTGACATTTCAAATATTTACCGGTATAATTCTATCCAAACTATTTTATCATTTTAGGGGGTGCACACCATGACAAGCGTTTACCGGGTTTTGCAACATATTGTGGCTTTTTCTGCGCGAATGCTCTGTTCCCGGGCAACTTGTTTGTGCGGGTGTACCTCTATTGCCACCATTGACGCGTCGGCTTAAACAGCGCATGTTGATTTTTGTGGTAATAGCACATCTGTACCTGCAATGTGCCCGGTGCTTTTCAAAGCCCGGGCACATTTTTTATGCGTGCCTATTACACGATAATGCAGTGCATACAGGTAAGGAGAAAACAACATGAACCTGATGAAACTCATAGAAAGCCCGAAGCCATCTCTTTCGTTTGAGGTGTTTCCCCCAAAAACCAGCGCGACTTACGAAAGCATTCAGGCTGCGGCACAACAAATTGCAGTGCTGAGCCCCAGTTATATGAGCGTGACCTACGGGGCCGGTGGTGGCACCAGTGATTACACGTTGGCATTGGCGCGGGATATCCAGCAAAAATTTGATGTGCCGGCGCTGGCACATTTAAGCTGCATCAGTTCAACGCGGGACGGGGTAAAGCGGCAGCTTGAGGCGTTGCGTAACGCGGGGATTGAGAACATTCTTGCCTTACGTGGTGATATGCCGGCAGACCAGCCAAAGCAAGCAGGCTGGCAGTACCATTATGCAAGCGAGCTGGTGCATGAGATTAAGCAATATGGCGGTTTTTGCATTGGGGGTGCATGCTACCCGGAGGGTCACCCAGAGTCAAACACCCAAAAAGAGGATATTCTACATCTAAAAGAAAAGGTACAGGCGGGCTGTGAGTTTTTGACGACCCAAATGTTTTTTGACAACAACATTTACTATAACTTTTTATATAAATTGCGGGAGGCAGATGTGCGGGTGCCGGTGGTCGCCGGTATTATGCCGGTGACAAATGCCGCGCAGATTCGCCGCATCACCTCGATGACCGGTACGGTGCTGCCACAGCGTTTTCGTTACATCCTTGACCGGTTTGGTGACAACCCCGCAACCATGCGCCAATCAGGCATTGCCTATGCAACAGAGCAAATTATAGACCTGTTTGCCAATGGGGTGCCTGCGGTGCATGTGTATTCAATGAACAACCCTGCGGTTGCACAAAAGATACAAGAAAACCTGTCGGAGATTTTAAAATGACAAAGTTAGAACTGAATGGGCCGGTACAAATCATCGAATACAAACCCCAGCAGATAAATGTCCCGCTGCAAAGTATCCGCAGGTACCTTGGGTTGGCCCGTGCACAGCTGGATGATGCCGTAGAGGAAATGATTCAGGAGTGCCTCGCAGAATTTTTGCAGGCTGTGCAATTTAAAGCCTGTTGCCGGCTGCTGCCGGTAGAAATGCGAGGGGGCGGGCTGGACCTTGGCGCTTTTTTTGCACCGGGCAAGGGCCTTGCCAAAAACCTTGCAGGGTGCCCGCAGGCCATTGTTTTTGTTGCGACAACAGGGATGGCAAATGAGTTGCAGCGCAAACGCGCGGCGGTAGCTTCCCCCGCAAAGGCTCTGGTGCTGGATGCCGTTGGCACGGCCGCAATCGAGCAGTTTTGTGATTTGTTGGGGCAGCAGTGGGCGGCAGAATTTGAGGGCCTATATCTGCGCCCCCGGTTCAGCCCCGGCTATGGGGATTTGCCGCTGGCTTTGCAAACACCACTGCTGGAGGTGCTGGGCGCGCAAAAAAATATTGGTGTTGCCTTAACGGATTCTTTGTTAATGATCCCGCAAAAATCGGTGTCCGCTATTGTGGGGGTAGGGCGTGTGGGCTGTACCGAGCGCCGCACAGACTGTAGCGCGTGTGCTAAAGCCGACTGCGCTTTTCGCCTTTAATGAAGGAGGACAACTTTGGATATTCAGGCATTACTAAAACAAGGGCTGTTGTACCTTGACGGCGGTACCGGCACGTCATTACAGGCCCGGGGCTTGCAGCCGGGCGAACTGCCGGAAACATGGAACCTCACAAAACCGCAGGAAATTGTTGCCCTGCACCGCGCTTATTACGAGGCGGGCAGCCATATTGTCTGCACCAACACCTTTGGGGCAAACCGGCTGAAATTTGATGGTAAAGACGGCCGCTTTTCTGTGCAGCAGGTGGTCACTGCCGCTGTAAATTGTGCAAAGCAGGCAGCGCAGCAAGCGCAGGGCGGGCAAGCCCAGCGTTTTGTTGCGCTGGACATTGGCCCGTTGGGCAAGCTGCTGGCGCCGCTTGGTGATGTGAAGTTTGAAACAGCGGTAGAGCTGTTTGCAGAAGTTGTGCGGGCTGGTGCAGCCGCCGGCGCCGACCTTGTGCTGGTAGAGACGATGAACGACTGTTACGAAACCAAAGCGGCGGTGCTTGCCGTAAAAGAAAATTGCAATCTGCCCCTCTTTGTCAGCAATGTATACGACGAGGGCGGCAAGCTGATGAGCGGCGCAAACCCCGAGGCCATGGTTGCGATGCTGGAGGGCCTTGGGGCCGACGTGATTGGCATTAACTGCTCGCTTGGGCCAGACCGCATGCTGGATTTGTTACCGCGTTTTGTCGCTGCGGCATCTGTGCCTATTTTGGTAAAACCGAATGCGGGGCTGCCGCGCGCTGAAAACGGCAAAACAGTGTACGATGTGGATGCGGACCAGTTCGCCGACACAATGCGCAGCATTGCGCATCAGGGCGGCGCGGTAATCGGTGGTTGCTGCGGCACCACCCCTGCCTATATTGCAGCATTGGTGCAGGCGACGGCAGGCATTGTGCCACAACCGGCAACGCCAAAAAAGCGCACGGTCATCAGCTCTTACACCCATGTGGTGACATTTGGCGGGGCCCCGGTGCTGATTGGCGAGCGCATCAACCCCACCGGCAAAAAGCGGTTTAAAGAGGCACTGCGCCAGCACGACATTGCGTATGTTTTAAATGAAGGGGTCAGCCAGCAGGAAAAAGGCGTGCACCTGTTAGATGTCAACGTGGGCCTGCCGGAAATTGACGAGCAGGAGATGTTGGTAAGCTGTGTGTACGAGCTGCAAAGCGTCTGTGATTTGCCGCTGCAACTGGATACCTCCAATACCGCCGCTATGGCGGCAGCTATGCGCATTTATAACGGCAAACCCATGATCAACTCGGTCAACGGCAGCGCTGAAAGTATGGATGCCATTTTCCCGCTGGTACAAAAATATGGCGGGGTCGTAGTGTGCCTGACATTGGATGAAAGCGGTATCCCGGATTCGGCACAGGGGCGTTTTGCCATTGCACAGCGCATTGTGCGCCGCGCCGCAGAGTATGGTATCGAGGTCGATGACCTGATTTTTGACCCACTTGCCATGACCATTTCTTCTGACAATCATGCTGCACAGGTGACGCTGGACACAATCCCGCTAATCAAAAAATTGGGGGCAAAGTGCTCTTTAGGGGTGTCCAATATTTCTTTTGGGCTGCCCAATCGCGATTTTATCACTGCCACATTTTTTACAATGGCGTTAATGCGCGGTTTAGACGCAGCAATTATGAACCCCTACGCAGATGAAATGCAAAAAGCGTACCACAGCTATATGGCCTTGGCCGGGTTAGATGAAAACTGTGGCCAATACATTGCGTATGCGCAGGGGATTACTGCCACACAAACAAGCGCCGCCATGCAGGCCACGGCTGTGGTGCAAGCAGACGGGTTGCAGGGTGCCATCATTCGCGGGCTTACCCAGCAGGCGGCACAGCTTGCGGCGGAAGAACTAAAAACACAACTGCCACTGGATGTGATTAACCAGCAAATTGTACCGGCGCTGGATGTGGTGGGCCGCGGGTTTGAGGCAAAAACAGTTTTTTTACCGCAGCTTTTAATGAGTGCCGAGGCGGCAAAGGCCGCGTTTGAGCAGGCAAGGCACAAAATGCCTGCCACAGATGAAGTGGGCCCTGCCGTTATTCTAGCGACGGTAAAAGGGGATATTCACGATATTGGCAAAAACATTGTCAAGGCATTGCTTGAAAACTATGGTTATAGGGTAATTGATTTGGGCCGTGACGTGCCGCCCGAAGTAATTGTAAAAGCCGCAGTAGAGCAGAATGTCATACTGGTGGGCCTTAGCGCACTGATGACCACCACCGTACCTGCAATGCAAGAGACGATTCAATTGTTACGCAAAGAAAAGCCAGGTTGCCTTGTGATGGTGGGCGGGGCGGTGTTGACACAGGAATATGCGGACATGATTGGCGCTGATTTTTACGGCAAAAACGCAATGGAAAGTGTGCGGTACGCAGAACAGGTTTTTACCCGCAGTGCACAATAAGTAGATTAAAGGGGTAACTAGAGTGAAACAAACCATACAAAAAAGGCGTTTGTGGCTGACAGCGGGGGCACTGGTGCTACTGGTGGCATTATTTTTAGGTGTTTGGTGGCGCTATGCTGAAAAGCCGACGGTCGGCAGTAAAAGCATTGTTATTACTGTAACCTACGAGGATAAAACAGAGCAAAGCTATGAGCTAAAAACCGATGCGGAATATTTAAAAGAAGCAGCCCAAGCAGTATTGACATTGGATGGGGAGGATACGCAGTACGGATATACCGTATACTCAATCAATGGTGTTGAAGCAAATTTTAATAAAGGCAATGCCTACTGGGCGCTTTATGTCAATGGGGAATATGGTAATTATGGGGTAGACAGCCAGCCGGTAACAGACGGCGACACCTATGCGTTTGTGTATGAGACATATTAAGGAGGGGTATCTGCGGCAGTTGGTACAAATGGCGGTTTGTACTGCGCTGATTTTTGGTGTGCAAGTCGCTTTTTCACCGCTGCCTAATATAGAGCTTGTTACCTTGCTTTTTTTGCTTTATACGCGTTGGTTTGGCAAGCAAGCGCTGTTGATTGTCTATGCTTTTGTCGGGCTTGAGATTTTGCTTTATGGTGCCCATTTGTGGGCAATTACGTACTTGTACATCTGGTTGCTATTATGGTTGGTTGCTTTTCGTTTTTCTCAAAAGCCGCGGTCTACAATATTTTGGGCAATTGTAGGGGGTGGCTATGGGCTGCTGTTCGGCTTGTTTTGCATGCCGGTTTATTTTTTGACGGGTGGCCTGCAAACAGCATTTGCCTGGTGGGTTGCCGGTATTCCCTTTGATATTGTACATTGCTGTGGTAATGTGCTCACAATTCTTGTGCTGTATCGACCATTGGACAATTTGTATCAGAAGCATTTCGCTTAAAAAGTACCATACCGGTGCCAACTGCCGATCAGCAGTGGTAGCCGGTATTTTTTTGTGGCAAACTGCACAAAACAGGGCGTTGAAACAAGGCCAAATTCTCTGGTAAAAACTACGGATGCAGACAAACGGATTGAAAAATAGACACAAAAATAGTATAATATAATAATAGTGTGCCTAACTATTTGCAGTGTAACTCCATCCTATTTGTGGTACGCGGAAAATACCATAAATTTGTGGTAGAGTAGCATTTGCAAAAGCAAAATGCGGTGTAATGCTAATGACTTTACACTACAAGGGAAACACTAAAACCGCCATTTTTCACCCGTTTATTTTCTACCTTAATCCATAATGACACCGCTTTAGAGCAAGGAAATATGGTGACAAGCAAAATGGCTTTACATGATTATTGCGGATCGAATTGCCTGCCGTGGGTGAGGGTGATACGCAAAGCCGTGGCGGAGAATTAACTTACAATTGAATTTGCCTTAGGTATTGCCCGGCCGCCCTTGCGGTTCGGGCTTACCGCTTTTTAACAAAAAGGAAATGAAGATGGAGCAAGAATCTATTTTTAAATTACATGCGCCATACCAGCCTACTGGCGACCAGCCGGAGGCGATAGCAACCTTGACCGACGGGGTGTTGCAAGGCTATCGCGAGCAAACCATGCTGGGCGTTACCGGCAGCGGCAAAACGTTTACTATGGCTAACATTATTGCGAACCTGAACCGCCCTACGTTGGTGTTGGCACACAATAAAACCCTTGCAGCACAGCTTTGCACTGAATTTCGCGAGTTTTTCCCCGAGAACTCGGTGGAATACTTTGTGTCGTATTATGATTATTACCAACCAGAGGCCTATATTCCGTCCACCGATACCTATATCGAAAAAGACAGCGCGATTAATGAAGAAATTGACCGTCTGCGGCATTCTGCAACGGCGGCGTTGTCCGAGCGGCGGGATGTTATCATTGTTGCCAGTGTCTCTTGCATTTATTCGCTGGGCGACCCTATTGATTACCGCAGCATGGTGATTTCGTTGCGCCCCGGCATGAAGATGAAACGCGAAGAGCTGCTTGCGCGTTTGGTTACGTTACAATACGAGCGTAACGACATCAATTTTGTGCGCAATAAATTTAGAGTGCGTGGGGACATTGTAGAGATTAACCTTGCCTATATGAATGACCTTGCGATCCGCGTGGAATTTTTTGGTGACGAGATTGAGCGCATCAGCGAGATTTTTCCGCTGACTGGCGAGCGGCGCAACGTGGTCAAACATGTTGCCATTTTCCCGGCTAGTCACTATATTGTGCCGAAAGAAAAAATGCACGATGCCATTCTTGATATTGAAACTGAAATGGAACGGCAGGTAAAAGAATTTACGGAACAGGGGAAACTGATTGAAGCCCAGCGCATTGCCCAGCGCACAATGTATGATATGGAAATGTTGCAAGAGGTGGGGATTTGCAAAGGGATTGAAAACTACTCCCGTGTGTTGTCCCGCCGCGCCGCGGGCAGTGTCCCCAGTACGTTGCTGGACTATTTCCCGGATGATTTTTTACTGTTTGTGGATGAGAGCCATGTGATGTTACCGCAATTGCGTGCCATGTACGGCGGCGACCATGCCCGCAAGCAGAACCTTGTTGATTTTGGTTTTCGGTTGCCGTCGGCCTACGACAACCGGCCGTTGACCTTTGATGAAGTGCAGGAAAAACTGAACCAGATTATTTATGTCAGCGCGACCCCAGGTCAGTACGAGCGTGAACATTCGGTGCAGATTGCCGAACAGGTGATACGCCCCACCGGCCTGCTGGACCCGGAAGTGACGGTCAAGCCGGTAGAAGGGCAAATTGAAGATCTACTGTCGGAGATCAACCTGCGCACAGAGAAGAATGAGCGGGTGCTGATTACCACTTTAACGAAAAAAATGGCGGAAGACTTGACCGACTTTTTGTCAGAACGCGGTGTTAAAGTGAAGTATATGCACCACGAGGTAGATACCTTTGAGCGTATTGAACTGATTCGAGACCTGCGCACTGGTGCGATTGATGTCATCGTGGGCATTAACCTGTTGCGTGAGGGGCTGGATTTGCCCGAAGTGACGCTGGTTGCAATACTGGATGCGGACAAAGAGGGCTTTTTGCGCAGCGAGACCAGCCTGATACAGACCATCGGCCGTGCCGCCCGCAATGTGGAGGGCAAGGTGATTATGTACGCCGATACTGTGACCCCCAGCATGGAGCGGGCATTGATGGAGACCGAACGCCGCCGTGAGATTCAGATGGCATACAACGAGGCTCACGGTATTGTGCCCACTACAATTAAAAAAGAAATACGCGACTCGATAGAAATTTCAACCAAGGATGAGGAAGACGAGCACAAAAGCCGCCGCATGAGCAGGGCGGAGCGAGAGCAGTTGATCACCCGGCTGACCCGCGAGATGAAAGAGGCTGCAAAAATTTTGGAGTTCGAGCAGGCGGCATTCTTGCGGGATCGCATTGAAAAGCTGAGAAAGGGCAAATAATTTGAGTAGAGATAAAATTGTCATCAAGGGTGCCAGAGAGCACAACTTGAAAAATATTGATGTTGAATTGCCGCGCGATAAGCTGATCGTGATGACCGGCCTTTCAGGCAGTGGCAAGTCCAGCCTTGCGTTTGATACTATTTATGCCGATGGGCAGCGCCGTTATGTAGAGAGTTTATCCAGTTATGCCCGGCAGTTTTTGGGCCAGATGGATAAGCCTGATGTGGATTCAATTGAGGGGCTTTCCCCGGCAATTTCCATCGACCAAAAAACCACTTCACGCAACCCGCGTTCCACCGTGGGCACCGTGACAGAAATTTACGATTACCTGCGTTTATTGTACGCGCGTATCGGCATCCCGCATTGCCCCATTTGTGGTAGGGAGATTAGCCAGCAGACAGTTGACCAGATGGTGGATAGCATTTTAAAACTGCCACAGGGTACGCGTTTTCAGGTGTTGGCCCCTGTAGTACGTGGCCGCAAAGGCACCCATGTGAAAGAGTTTGAGGCGGCGGCACGCAGCGGGTTTGCCCGTGTAAGGGTTGACGGCAACCTTTACGAGCTGGATGAAGAGATCAAGCTGGAAAAAAACATTAAGCACACCATCGAAATTGTGGTGGACCGCCTTGTGATGAATGATGAGGTGCGCAGCCGCCTTGCTGATTCAATTGAAACAGCCTTGGGCCTAACCGGCAGCCTTGTTACGATTGATGTGATTGACGGTGAGCCGATGACCTTTTCGCAAAGCTACGCCTGCCCGGAGCACGGCGTTTCGATTGAAGAGCTTGCCCCACGCATGTTTAGTTTTAATAACCCTTATGGGGCTTGCGAAAAATGCACAGGTCTTGGCACGTTTATGAAAGTAGACCCCGACCTTGTGTTGCCCAACAAAAACCTGACATTGGCAGAGGGGGCGGTAAGGGCAAGCGGCTGGTACTATGCGGCGGGTTCAATCAGCGAAATGTATTACAAAGGCCTTGGCAAGCGCTATGGCTTTACACTGGATACTAAAATTAAAGATTTTTCACCGGAAGCGCTGGATGCCTTGTTATACGGCACCAAAGGCGAAAAGTTGACCCTTTACCGCGAAACAGAAAACGGTGTCGGGCGGTATATGACGGATTTTGAGGGCATTATCAATAACCTAGAGCGCCGTTTCCGCGAGACCAGCAGCGATTGGATGAAAGAGGAAATTGCCGGGGTGATGAATGGGGTCGAATGCCCGGATTGCCACGGGGACCGTTTAAAAGAAACCTCACTCGCCGTTACAGTGGGCGGCATCAACATTAGTGCTTTTACCCGGCTTTCGGTGCACGAGGAGCTCTCGTTTCTCAAAAAACTGAAGTTGACCGAGCGCGAGCACATGATTGGAGACCGCATTTTAAAAGAGGTTGGAGACCGCTTGGGCTTTTTGCAAAGCGTGGGGTTAGAGTATTTAACTTTGGCGCGCAATGCCCAAACCTTATCTGGCGGTGAAAGCCAGCGGATTCGGCTTGCCACACAGATTGGCTCCAGCCTTGTGGGGGTACTCTATATTCTTGACGAACCTAGCATCGGTTTGCACCAGCGGGATAATGACAAACTGATTGGCACGCTGAAACGTCTGCGTGACCTTGGCAATACGCTAATTGTGGTCGAGCACGATGAAGACACCATGCGCGCGGCGGATTATATTGTCGATATCGGCCCCGGTGCGGGGGTGCACGGCGGCGAACTGATTGCGGCAGGCACTGTGGAGGATATTATGGCAGAGCCCCGGTCGATCACCGGGCAGTACCTTTCGGGCAAAAAGAAAATTGAGGTGCCAAAACAACGGCGGCAGGGCAACGGGCATATGCTTCGTATCACCGGGGCGTCGCAGAACAATTTACATAACATCACCGCCGAGTTTCCACTTGGGGTCATGACTTGCGTGACGGGTGTTTCCGGTAGTGGTAAATCCAGCTTAATCAATGATATTTTATATAAAAAATTAGCGGCGGACTTGAACGGTGCTAAAATGCGTCCGGGTAAATTCAAGAAAATAGAGGGGCTGGAATATCTTGATAAGGTAATTGGTATTGACCAGTCTCCCATTGGCCGTACTCCACGCTCGAACCCGGCAACCTATACCGGGGTGTTTACCGATATTCGAAACCTGTTTGCACAAACACAGGATGCAAAAATGCGTGGCTACAGCGCAGGCCGGTTTTCGTTTAACGTCAAGGGCGGGCGCTGTGAAGCATGTGAGGGCGACGGTATCATCAAAATTGAGATGCACTTTTTGCCCGATATTTATGTGCCGTGCGAAGTGTGTAAAGGCAAGCGCTATAACCGTGAGACACTGGAAGTGCGCTACAAGGATAAAAACATCTTTGATGTTTTGGACATGACGGCAGAGGAAGCGCTCGGCTTTTTTGAAAATATCCCGCGCATTAAGCGCAAAATTAAAACACTGGTCGATGTGGGCCTTGGGTATATTCGGCTAGGGCAAAGTGCCACAACGCTGTCCGGCGGCGAGGCGCAGCGCGTTAAGCTTGCGCTGGAGCTTGCCCGCACCGGCACCGGCAAAACGGTCTATATTCTGGACGAGCCCACCACTGGCTTGCATACCGCCGACGTACACAAGTTGATCAAAGTATTGCAAAAGCTGGTGGATGCCGGTAACACCGTTATTATTATCGAACATAACCTTGATATTATTAAGGTTAGCGATTATTTGATTGACCTTGGCCCGGAGGGGGGCAATAAGGGCGGTAAGGTGATTGCAAAAGGTACGCCAGAGCAGGTAGCCGAAAACCCGGCTAGCTATACCGGGCAGTACCTGAAACCACTGCTTGCAAAAAAGTGAAAGCTACATAGAACCGCCTGCGGTGGTTGTGTGAACAGACAAAAAGGTGTATACTAAAGGGAAGGAGGTGTAGCTTTGCAGTATCAGGATTTTACAGAGATGGACCGGTCGATTGACGTGATAAGCAACTATTACAACAGTACACCGTCGGCTTATGTTCACTCGTTCGGGTGTCAGCAAAACGTTAACGATGGGGAAAAGATCAAGGGGGTTTTGCTGCAAATAGGCTACAACCTGACCGCAAGTGCAAAAAAAGCGGATTTGATCATTTTCAATACCTGTGCGGTGCGTGAACACGCGCAACAGCGGGTATATGGCAATATTGGGGCGCTAAAGCCGCTGAAGGCGGCAAACCCTCGCTTGTTGATTGCCGTCGGCGGCTGTATGGTGCAGCAAAAAGACGTTGTGGACAAGCTGAAAAAAAGCTACCCCTATGTGGATATTGTGTTTGGCGTCAATGCAATCGACCAGTTGCCAGGATTAATTGCCTCACGTATCGGCAACAAAAAGCGGATGTTGATGGAGCCAACTGAGCGGTTTGATGTGGTGGAGGACATTCCGATTCACCGTGATAGCAAATTTAAGGCGTGGTTGCCCATTATGTATGGTTGCGACAACTTTTGCTCTTATTGCATTGTACCGTTTGTGCGTGGCCGCGAGCGCAGCCGCACGCCAGAGGATATTTTGGCCGAGTTCCGCTCGCTGATCCAAAGCGGATACAAAGAGATTACTTTGCTTGGGCAAAACGTGAATAGTTACGGCAAAGGGTTAGAAACCAAAATTGACTTTGCAGATTTACTTGCTATGTTGGCACAAGAAGAGGGGGATTTCCGCCTGCGGTTTATGACCAGCCACCCCAAGGATGCCAGCCGCAAACTGGTTGACACCATGGCGGCGCACGATAAGATCTGCAAAAACTTACACCTTCCGGTGCAAAGCGGGTCGGACCGTATTTTAACCCAGATGAACCGCAAGTACGACGTTGCTCAGTACGAAAACTTGATAGATTACGCCAAAGAGACCGTGCCGGAAATGACTTTTTCCAGCGATATTATTGTGGGGTTCCCCGGCGAGACCGAAGAAGATTTTGAGCAGACGGTTGAACTGGTAAAGCGTATGGGGTATATTCAGCTTTTTACCTTTATTTTTTCAAAGCGCAACGGCACACAGGCGGCTTTGCTGCCCGATGAGACCCCGCGCGAAGTGAAGGCTGCGCGGCTAAACCGTCTTGTAGATATTCAGGAAGAAATCACGATGGATAAAATCGCCTCGTTTAAGGACCGGCAATACCGTGTACTGGTTGAGGGCGAAGGGCGTGAGGATGGGCAGTTGACCGGCCGGCTTGACAACAACCTTTTGGTTGAGTTTGTCGGCGACAACGCGTTAATTGGCCAATTTGTAATGGTGCAAATCACCGGCAGCAAAGTCGTTTACTTACAAGGTACTTTACAAAAGTAAGGCCGCGGCTATGGTATGGCACAGCAGTAAAATAGATTAAAAGGAGACTTTTATGGATATTATTGAAATGACGCGCAACCTTGGCTTGGAAATTCAAAAGGATCAGCGTTACCAGATTTTAGAGAATGCCCGCCGCTTAAACGATGCTGACGAAGAACTGCAAAAGCAAATCGGCGATTTTAACCTTGCCCGGATTGACTTGAACAACGAGGTCAGCAAATCCGATAAGGATGCAGATCGCATTGCTCAGTTGAATGAAAAGGTGCAAAGCATCTATACTGACATTATGAACAACGAGAGCATGCAGGCTTATAACGAGGCCAAGAGCGATGTCGACCAGATGATGCAGTATATCAACGCTATTTTAACGACTGCAGTCAACGGCGGCGACCCGATGACGGTGCAAGAACCCAGCTCCTGCAGCGGCAGTTGCTCCAGCTGCAGTGGCTGCCACTAAGATCTGACCGCGCGGCGGCCGGCCCAACGGCCGACGCCGCGCGTTTTTACCTTACAGCATATTGTGCGTTTTAAAAATTGCGTCACGCCGCAAGGGCGTGGCCTTTGGGTGGTGCAAAATTTGGCAGAGCTTTCGCCGATGATGAAACAGTACTTTGAAATCAAAAAACAGTATCAGGATACGATACTGTTTTTTCGCTTAGGCGATTTTTATGAGATGTTTTATGAGGATGCGTTGCTTGCTTCTCGCGAGTTAGAGCTGACCCTTACCGGCCGTGACTGCGGGCAGGAGGAGCGTGCGCCGATGTGCGGCGTGCCCTACCATGCAAGTGAAACCTATATTGCCCGGCTAATTGCAAAGGGATATAAGGTCGCCATCTGCGAACAGACCGAAGACCCTGCAAAGGCAAAAGGGCTTGTGAAGCGGGATATTATCCGGGTGGTGACCCCTGGTACTGTCATTGAAAGCAGCATGCTGGACGATGCAAAAAACAACTATATTGGCTCAATTGCCATTCGGGGCGATGTTGTCGGTATCTGCTTTGCGGATATTTCAACTGGTACCTGTCA